>CAZUSV010000119.1:0-19751 GCA_964622645.1 uncultured Anaerolineales bacterium | reverse complement strand
GTGATCATCTTACGTCTGGCAGGCTCGCAGGCTTTCTTGAAGCCTGCCCAAAGAAAGCCTGCGAGCCTGCCAGACGTAAGATGATCACCACTGGGATCGCCAGTATGCTGAAACCTGCTGAGAAAAACCCCATATACATTGCCACCTGCAAGGGGAAATATGAAAAGCTGGTGATAGCATCAGTAGCGAATTTGAGCATTTTCTGAAAGGGGTATTTAGTCTCGCCAGCATATCTGGCAGCGCGTTTGTACTCTACACCGATTTGCTTGTACCCGATCCAAGAAGACATACCCCGTAGGAAACGATGCCTCTCACGCATCTGGCTCATCACATCGACCACCTTACGATCCAAAAGGCGGAAATCTCCCGTATCGAGGGGGATATCCACATCGGTGATACGATAGATTAGCCGATAGAATAAGGAGGCGGTGAACTGCTTGAACCAGGTTTCCCCCTCCCGCTCAGAGCGAACGGCATACACAACTTCATATCCTTCACGCCATTTAGCGATCAACTCCAGGATCACTTCTGGAGGGTCCTGTAAGTCGGCGTCAATGATCACGACCGCCTCTCCTCGACTGTAATCCAGGCCTGCTGTCACAGCGAGCTGGTGCCCGAAATTGCGTGCGAAGATCACGGGGCGGACGCGCTGTTCGTCGGCCGCCAATTCGCGGATCAAGTCTCCGGAGCCATCCGAGGAACCGTCATCGACCATGACTAATTCCCAAGCATCGGCAGTGCTCTCCATCACTTGGCGAATACGGCGGTACAACTCAGGAATGTTCTCAAATTCGTTGTAAATTGGGGCGATAATCGTAATAGTTGGTTTCATCTCTTGAACTTTCTACTTTAGTATTCAACCTCAGACTGAAAGAGCGCAGAAATGGGTGTGCGTAGGGGGCGAACGCCCCCACGCACACCCATTTCTGCGGAATTCTTCACTTTGAAGGCTTTTACCTAATAATTACCTTTCCGCAAGGCTTTTTTCGAATTCATCAGGAAATGGGGGTAATCCCAGCGCGCGACATCGCAGATATTTGCCAATCTCCCAGAGAGACAATAACACCGGCACTGCCAAAAAGGCTGCCAAGGCACCGTGAATTACCAAAGCCCCGATGACGACCACAAATACAATGCCAGGATGCACATGAACTGTTCGGCCAACGATGATCGGACGTAGCCAGATATTCTTGATCCCGGTGAGGATCATATAGAGAATGAAAACCAGCACCGCAAACCAGAAGTTCGACATCGCCAGGAAATTGGAACCTTCCAGCAGCGCTACCAAAACAGACAGCACACCAGATACGATAGCCCCGATCTCATGAACAAAACTGGTCAGGCCTGTGAATAATCCAAGGAAGATGGCTCCAGGGAGTCCAATTGCCAACCAGGCGATAGAATCCATCACACCTACAGCCAACATGAAAGCCAGTTGGCTGCGCATATAATCTGACCAGATGTAACCCAAGCGCTCCATGATCTGGCGAACATCCCTATGATGAGATTCTGGAGCAATCAGCACCACAATCTCACCCAGGCGATGGCCATCCATCAAGAAGTAATAGAAGCTCACCAGGATGACCAGGACCCACATAAAGTTCTTGGTCACAAAGCCCACGATAGCGAAGGCGCTCTCGGCAATGGGAGTAAAACTGTCGGTCGAGATCTCAGGGACATCGGGGAGGAACTGCCCCCAGGAAAAGCTCCAGTTCATGAAACTCACGCTTGTCTCCAACAACTCGCCATAGTGTGTCACCAGGGACTCGATGTTTTGGGATAACAATCGGATCTGGCTGACCGCAGTGGGCACAATGATCGCAGGCGTTGAAGCCAGCAAGATCAAGGAAATCACATAAACAATTACCACTGCAGCGCGATGAGAAAGCCGAGTGCGCCTGGATAAGAACCGCACTACGGGGTAAAGCACATACGCCAGCAAAGCGGCAATGGCCACCGAATTGATCACTGCTCTGAAATACCAAAACAGGCCGACCAGGATGACGATCAGGCCGCCTAACGCCAGGTAGCGGGCTTCTTTACTCCATACTCTTTGCTGATCCATAAATATATATTTAACCACGAAGGACACGAAGGTTCACGATGAGATTAGTATCTCTCTGGAGTGTACCGCAAAAATATCGCTAAGGTATAGAAAAAACTGCTCTGAGCGCTTCTCCACAGCAGTGTTGTCATTCCGCGGGAGCGTCTCTTTGCGACCAAGGAATCCCCCAGGCGTAACTTATCAGGGATTCCTCTTCACCCTGCAAAGAACGCAGGGCTCATCGGAATGACAAATCTCGCAAGGTATTTGCTAAGGCCACCGACACTTTTGCGCTATACTCATCGCTCTGAATCTTAGTGTTCCTTTGTGTCCTTTGTGGTAATAAGGAAAAAACCATTAAATCAACCGTTTCACTGCATCCAAAGTCGGTTCGATGATGGGAGCATCACCAGCCGCCTGCATGGCAGCTTTGACATCCTTGAGCCCGCTACCGGTGTTGATTACCACAACAGGGTCATCAGAACCGATCAAGCCATCTTTCACAGCCTTGACCAGCCCAGCGTAGGAGGTCGAGCCCGCAGGCTCGGCAAAGATACCAACTGCCCCCAACTCTGCAATCGCAGCAATGATCTCGCTATCAGGCACCAGGATATATGCCCCATTGGTTTGTGTAGCAGCCCTCAAGGCGCGCAGACCATCCCGTGGCAAATCCACGGAGATGCTGTCAGCGCGGGTGGTGGCGCTGACCGGTTTGATCTCCTCGGTGCCGGCGTTGTAAGCATTGGCAATGGCGGCGGACTCGTTAGACTGCACTCCAAAGATGCGCGGCATGCTTTCGATAAGGCCAAGCTCGAGCAGGTCTTTGAAGCCTTTGTGGATACCAGAGATGATGTTGCCATCGCCGACGGAGACGAAAATGGATAGCGGGTATTGGATATTGGGTATTGATTTTCCAATACCTAATATCTCATCCCTAATCAACTGCTCCCAAATCTCGAATGCAGCCGTCTTTTTCCCTTCGGCGGTGAAGGGGTTGTAGCCCGTGTTGCGGCAGTACCAGCCAAACTCTTCTGACGCTTGTACAGAGAGGTCGAAAGCGGCATCATAATTCCCATCAACCAGCAGGACTTTGGCACCGAAGATCTGTAATTGGGCGATCTTGGCGGGGGGTGCGGTCTTGGGGGCGAAGATGACGGCTTTGTGACCCACCGCGGCGGCCATCCCAGCCAGGGCAGCACCGGCGTTCCCCGTGGAAGCGGTGACAACGATCTCGGCATCGATCTGGCGGGCACGCGCCATCAAGACAGCGCTGGCACGGTCTTTGAAGGAAGCGGTGGGGTTGCTGCTCTCGTCCTTGATCCACAAGTTCTCGAGGCCTAATTTCTCTGCCAGGGGAGCAGGTGAAAACACAGGGGTCCAGCCAGCAGCTCGAAGGGGGGTCCCGTATCCCTTGGGGTCAGGGACTGGCAACAGGTGCAGATAACGCCACAGGGATGTCTCATCCTTGAGGACCAGGTCATCCATAGATAATTTCTTGATGGCCCCGTAATCCAGGATCACATCCAGGTTGCCACCATCTTGTGGGCAAGTATAGGTGATTTCTCCAGGATCATAAGTGGCATCACAAACGGAACATCGATAGCCAATAAACATACTCATGCAGATAAAACTCCTTTGGATGCAAAAATCATATTCCAGTATTCTCTACCGTACATCAAATGAAATTCCCAGCCGACGAACCGCGTTCCTTCTAAATATTGCCTGTTTTGTTCATTATATATGCTTTAAAATATGGCTGTTTTTCGTCATCAATTGCATAAGGAACGCGGTTCATAATAAATATATGGTAGCAAATCTCAGTATAAAAACTTACTCCAGATGAACATGGTATCTTAAAGCTGAGGCTAGCCTATGACGTGCATTCAATCAGTAAACAAATGGGCTAATCAGCTTGTGTTCTCGTACATCGACCAGCCCCAGATCCGTCAGACCAAACTCAGGGACAGTTGGCAAACTGATATATGAAATCGTCCTGAAAGGCGCCGGCAGCGTGCCACCCAGCGAGTGATAAATCTTGTTGATCTCTTCCAAATTGTCGATGATGTCATTAACGGGCTCTTCGCTCATCAAGCCGCCGAAGGGCAGTGGGAGTTTACCCAGCACTTCACCATTTGCGGCGATCGCCAGTCCACCCTGCATCTCTTCGATGACTCGAATGCAGGCAGCCATATCAGCATCGTTCGTACCAACAACAATAATATTGTGATGATCGTGGGCCACCGAGGAAGCCAGCGCCCCACTTTTCATCCCAAAGCCACGCACAAATGCGATGCCGATACTGCCATTTTCCCCATGACGTTCGACTACTGCCAGCTTGAGGAAATCCTGCGTGATATCAGGCATCATAAAACCATCCAAAATCTGAAGTTCGGCTTGAATCTGCTCGTTGATGATCTGATCGGGGCAAAGGTCGATCACCCACACTTTTGCACTCCCACCATCCGAGGCGAGCAAGAAATCCTTGGCCTGCTTGCCGCAGTTGACTTCTACAGTTTGGTAAATCCAGTCAGGATATTCAGCTTCAGGAGGCTTGACGATCAATTTGCCTTCGCTGGCCACATGCTGGCCTCTGACAAAGACATCCCCAGGGACGATATGTTGCAAATCTTCAGCCAGGATGATATCCGCCCAGCGCGCTGGGGCCAGACTACCTATCAAGTGTTCGACGCGGAAATGTCTAGCAGCATTGATAGTAGCCATCTGGATAGCTGTCACCGGCGGCACACCCAGCTCAATGGCACGGTTGACCATATAATCAATATGACCCTCTTCGAGGATTGCATCGGGGTGCTTATCATCAGTGCAAAACATCAGATGAGTAGAATAATAGCAGCCATCTTCAACCACACCTTTAAGGATCAATTCGAGGTTTCGTTCGGCGCTACCCTCACGGATCAAGACAGCCATACCCAATTGCAGACGGGTTAGCGCCTCAGCATAATCGACACATCCACGATCATCAGACAATCCACCGCAGGCATAGGCCACAAGTTCTTTACCTTTGCGGCCAACAGCGTAGCCATGGCAAATTTTGCCAATCGTCTGGGCAGCTTCGACCTTCAAAAGATATTCATCACGCAGATCCAAGATCTTGGATGGATCCAATTCTCCCAGGCTGATGGCCTCTGGCCAGCACAAAATATCACGCACTTCTAAGAGATCCAACTTGCCTGCGGTAGTTTGCAGACCCGGAGCCGCGGGAACCTGGGAGGGAACCTGAATGAAGAGATGATAAGGTAACAGGTCAATCGACTTAACGAGCGCCTTTATCCCTTGCATTCCCGCCACGTTGGCGATCGCCAAGGGATCAGCCATCATGACCGTCGTGCCTCGAGGAACGATCAAATGGGAAAGGTTCTCTGGAACGGCCAGTGTCGATTCGATATGGACATGCGTATCAATGTATCCTGGCATGGCATATCGACCGCCACCATCAATCACCTTTTGCGCGTCGTAGTCTTGAGCGTATGGGGTGACGATACGTCCATTGACAATGCCGACGGCGCCCGGTTCAATGCGCTCAGTATACACATTGACCACCTGGACATTGTCAATTAGTAAATCCAGTGGTGAATCTCCCAACCCTGCCTGAATCAGTTTTTTTCTTTCGTCTAAAGTCAAGATCATAATTTATTCATTTATGGGTGCCTTCTAAAAAAGGGAAGCCGAACACGACCCCTATTGCAGGTGATTCCATACTTTATGCATACCAGAGAGTCGCGTTCTTGTCACCCCGAATTCAGCAGCGACCTCATGACTGAGGCCGATCAACGCATCGCTGGTGGGACTGCAAAAGAGGCGGGGAGATTGGTGCTCCGTTCGCAAATGGAATATCGATAACCGATTTACTTGGTTATGCAGCTTAGACTCCCTCTTCTTTGACACCCGCCATGAGCAATCCGAGTTGTTCTGGGGTAGCCTCCTCGCAAGGGACGATGCCCATGATTTCGCCCTCAAATATGACTGCGATGCGGTCAGAGAGGGCCAGAATTTCGTCGAGATCCTCAGAGATGAGCAGCACAGCCGTCCCGGCGCAGCGTTGTTCGATCAACTGCTCACGCACATATTCGGTTGCGCCAATATCAAGACCGCGAGTAGGCTGGGCAGCGACGATGACGCGGGGCTGACGCGAAAGCTCGCGGGCGAGCACCATTTTTTGGATATTGCCCCCGGACAGGTTTTTGGCCTTGGTTTCTTGCGAGGGGGTTTTCACATTGTAGTCGCCGATCAATTGATCACTGTGCTGTGAAATAGCACGCAGGTTGAGGAAACCGGTACGCGAGAAAGGTTGTTGATGGTGTTCGCGCAGGATCAAATTTTCGGCAACGGTAAATTCCGGGATCATGCCGTCGCGCATGCGCTCTTCGGGGATATACGATAGCATCCGCTCAGTGCGCGGACCCGGTGGAAGGTGGGTGACAATCTCGTCTTCAAGAAGCACCTGACCGTCTGTGACCTTGCGTAACCCAGTGATGGTTTCGGCCAGTTCGCGCTGGCCGTTGCCCGATACACCAGCAATGCCTAATATTTCACCCGAATGCACCTCCAGGCTGACATTGCGCAGACCCGGCGTACCGCGATCGCTCTCGCAAGAAAGGCCGCGCAACTCGAGACGGGGCGCGCCGATTTCTACTTCACCACGGTCGAGGCTGAAACCAATTTCACGACCCACCATCCAACTGGCCAGGTCGGTCTTGGTGGTTTCAGCAACAGGACGCGTACCGACCATGCAGCCATCACGCAGCACGGTGACACGCTGGCAAATTTCGATCACTTCGTGCAGTTTGTGCGAGATGAATATCAGCGCATGTCCATCGCGGGTCATCTGGCGCATGATGAGGAATAGTTCATCAACTTCTTGTGGAGTGAGTACAGCGGTCGGCTCATCGAGGATCAGCAAGGCCGCGCCACGATACAAGGCTTTGATGATTTCCACACGTTGCTGCTGCCCAACCGACAACTGCCAGATATAGGCGCTGGGATCAATTTGCAGCCCGTAAATTTCGGCCAACTCCAAAATGCGCTCTGAAACACGGTCGAGATCAGTTAACATACCGCGCGAGGAGGGCAGCCCCAAGGCAACATTTTCGGCTACTGTGAGAGACTGCACCAGCATGAAGTGTTGATGAATCATGCCGATACCCAAATTGATAGCATCGGTAGGCGAGTTGATATCCACAGTTTTCCCATTGAGCAGAATTTGGCCCTCTTCAGGATGGTACATGCCATACAGAACTTTCATTAGAGTACTTTTTCCGGCACCGTTCTCTCCTAAGAGGGCATGTACTTCACTAGAACGCACATCAAAGTCGACCCGATCATTGGCAAGCACACCAGGAAATCGTTTCGTGATCTGGCGCATTTCCAGGGTATCGATGCGGGTCTGGCCGGAGGGGAGTTTGTCGGTATCAGTCATCTGTCACCAGTTTTCGGTATTCGGTTATCAGTAAATAGTATGTGCCAATCATGCTCATAAAGGCACATTTGAGAGGGGAATGGGTAGCTCCCATCCCCCTCTCTCACCAATCACATCAGGAACAGTAATCAACCACTAATAACTGATTACTGCGCACTGATCACTCGCTATTCGCTTGGTCCTTCCATACCTTCAAGCAACTGCGGCAGGTACCAAATCTGCTCGCCATCGGCGACAGCGCCTTCGGCGACGTACTCAGTGCCATCCTGCAGGTTGATAGGTCCGGTCCAGAGGTTAAGGTCGCCAGAGGCCAGTATGGAGATGAAATCTTCCAGATTGGCAGCCAGCTCTTCGGTCTGGCCGGGGCCGTGGTTCCAACCGACATTGGTTGTTGTTAGATCGGTAAGATCATCCCAGTTCGGCAGGTTCCAATCCCAGGACTGCTCCCAGGTGCCATTGACAACCGCGTTAGCAGTATCCAGGTAAGCGGGGCCCCAGTTGAAGAAGGCCGCACCCAGACATACATCAGGCGCATTGTCGCAACCATCAATATGACCGTAGGGTGATGCCCAAACGGTTTCGCCACGACCGGCACGCTGCCCAGCACCATCGATAGCCTCAGAGGTGTCAATACCGCTCAGCACAACATCAGCTCCACTGTCAAAGAAGTTTGTCACGACTTCAGTTGGATCGAGGGTTACGCCAGGGATATTGAACCAGAAACCGATCCAGGTCACGGTGAACTGCAGGTCATCCGGACTCATACCCTTGTAATTCTCGTAGCAGTAGCGCGCTCCTAAGAATGCCGCGGCAGCTTCACGCTTAGTCTCGGCATTGATCAATGGTCCAAGGTATCCGATCTGGCCAGATTCGGTCGCCAGGGCAGCGGCACAGCCGGCAATATATTTCATATTGACCATCTGACCCATGATATTACCCAGGTTTGCGGGTGCTCCGCCAACCAGCACATCGTCACCCGAGGAGTTGATGAAGACCACATCAGGGTATTTCTCTGCGACTCCAACAGTATCTTCCTCGAATGCATCCGAAGTGGTGATAACCAACGAAGCACCTTGGGCGACCATATCATCCACCACACCCTCAAGCGTAGCTTCGGGCTTGTCAGCCGGATTGAGGCTCTCGAAGACGATCATGCTTGAGCCTTCCAGATTTTCTTCAACATACAGGCCGCCTTCGTAGTGGGCCTGGCTCCAGCCGCGGTCGTTCTTGGGGCCAACCAGAATCATGCCAAAGGTCAGCGGCTCCATCTCTGCCTCTTCCATGGGAGCTTCGCTGATGACGGTGATCGAGCCGTCGGCGATTCCTGCCGCGGTCTCATCCGCCAAAGCTTTTACATCTTCCGGCAAAGCGTAATCAGGATTGTATTCCACCATTTCACCACCATTTGCTAGGGTGATCTGGTAGGACTTACCGCCGTAGGTGCCACCCTGGATCAGGTCAACCATATCCTGAAGGACGACTTCCCAGTGATAAACCTGGTTAGCGACCACGATGTCAGGAGCCAGGGAGCTTTGATCAGCCTGAGTGCCCAGCCACAACACGCCATTCTCTTCGGCAACACCGATTGCGCCGACAACCATCTGAGCGGTACCGGTGAGTACATCAGCGCCAGCAGCAATGTGGGTATTGGCAGCTTCTGCAGCCAGGGCTACATCGGAGAATGAACCAATCCAGTTGACGTTGACTTCCACATCCGGATTGACGGACTTGGCACCAGCAACGAATCCATCGACATACAGCTTGGCATCGCCAGTTTCGATGGGACCAACCACACCGATCACGCCACTCTGCGACAGGCTGGCAGCAATCACACCATTGACGTAGCCGCCCTGATCCGAAGCCGCTTCATAAGCAAAGACATTATCCATCCCAAAGGTGTCCAATGTTGTGCCCCACGCAAAGCTGGTTTCAGAGAAGTCGGGAGCGATCTCTTGTAGCGAGCTACCATACTGAGAACCGTGTGCGACTACCAGATCAAAGCCCTCGGCGGCATAATCACGAATAGCAGCAGCAGCATCATCTACTACGAACATACCTTCTGAGTAAACGATCTCCATGGCCTCTTCACCACCCAAGGCACCCTGGATGGCGACCAAACCATCGTACATGCTCTGGCTGAAAGCCAGATCGGTGATGGCGCTGGGCATGACTACAGCGACGCGGAAGGACTCAGCCTCTTCCATTTCTTCGGCAGCAGGTTCCTCTGCTGCGGGTTCTTCTGCAGCAGGTTCTTCTGCAGCAGGCTCTTCGGCAGGCGCAGTGGGTTGACAAGCTGCCAGCAGCAGCGCCAAAACTAAGAACATTACTAACCATTTGTTTTGCATCTTGCTTCTCCTTAATGTAGGGTAATTGAAAATACTCATCCAAATTATGTTTCAATCTATACTTTCAGTAAACCACCTCCTTTCTTATTCACCTCGCTCGAATGGTTTTGTCAATGCAGAGGGGGAACGCACTCGTTGCACGGTTACCACCAAAACCAGGATCGTCAAAATGTAAGGCATCATCACAGCAATATCCGAAGGGATCGGGATGCCCAACACCTGCACCCATAACTGCAAAGAGTTGACCAGGCTGAACAACAGAGCACCCCCCAGCACACCTAAAGGGCGCCAGGCTCCAAAATACACCAAAGCGACAGCGATAAAACCTAGGCCGCTGGTCATATTCTGTTGGAAGACATTCAATAAGGCGACCGACAAGGATGCCCCTGCGACACCAGAGAGAATACCTCCCAGGATAATCGTAAAATACCTCACGCGTGCGACACTGACCCCCAGGGAATCTGCGGCTTCGGGACTTTCGCCCACAGCGCGTATTTTCAGGCCCAGGGTCGTTTTATTCATCACAAACCAGCCAATCGGTACCAGCAAGAACGCGCCGTACACCAGAACATTCTGACGAAAAAAAATGTCTCCAATCACAGGAATATCACTCAATAGGGGGATATAAACCTTAGAGAAGCCTTTGACCGTTTCCACCGTGCCTAACAGCTTTTGAAACAGCAGATCACTCATACCCAAACCAAAGAGGTAGAAACCAATCCCGCTGATGCCTTGCTCAGCCTGGAGATTTACTGTCACAAATGCCATTGCCAATCCCATCAGTGCGCCAACCAGGACTGCCGCTAACATGCCTAACCATAGGTTCTCGGTGATAAAGGCCACATAGAAAGCAGCAAAAGCGCCCAACAACATTTGCCCCTCGACCCCTAAGTTGAGCACACCGCTGCGCTGGCCGAAGGTCTCTCCGATGGCAGCGTATAAATAGGGCGTAGCCAAACGAATGCCTGAAGCCAAGATCCCAATGACTACCGTTGCTGAAAAAAGTTCACCAATCATGAGGCCACCTCATTCGCCGCAAGAGAAGCCGTTTCCTCTTCTTCTTCGGAAGCCACACTCAAGCGTTGACGTTGACGCCGCCGCCGCAAGATTTCGCTGCTAACGACGAAAACGACTACCAGGCCGTTGAGGGCAGTGATCAACGCAGAAGGGACCTGCACCACGCGCTGCATTTTGTTAGCCCCTACCAAAAGCGCCCCAAAGAAAATCGAAGCCGGGATCGTACCGATAGGGTGAAGCTGGCCGAACAAAGCCGCCACAATACCATTGAAGCCCGCGCTGCCGGTAAAGCCTGATGCCGAGCCATCCGTGATCATGCGGTAGTTGACACCGAACACCTGCGTTGCGCCGGCTAGGCCGGCAAAAGCGCCGCTCAACAGCAACGCCAATACCATGTATTGCTTGACATTAACCCCCGCATATTTCGAAGCATGAGGATTCTGTCCGACAGCCCGGATGCGGTAGCCCCATGTAGTACGCCACAATAGGATATAGACAAAAATAGCTAAAACCACAGCAATCAACGCCCCCAGATGCAAGCGAGTCGGAACCAAACGCGGCAGTCGGAAAGCATCAAGCAGCCGGGCAGTCTGCGGAATCTTAGAGGCTAACTGCGCTTGAGCCGGATCGATCATGGGGCCGCGCAACATGAAGTTCATCGTCTGTACGGCAATGGCGTTCATCATGATGGTGCTCAAAATCTCGTTGACGCCGAAATAGGCCTTCAGAATGCCGGGGATAGCACCCCAAATCGCGCCGCCCACGAAACCTGCCAGCAATGCCAGCGTGATCACTGCCCAGCCTGGCCAGTCGGTCAGGATCAAGCCAACCAAGGTCGCCAGGATAGCCCCGATGATCATCTGACCCTCGCCACCGATATTGATCACACTGCCGCGGAAAGCGATACAAATACCTAAGCCCACCAGCAGAAGCGGGGTTGCTTTGACAAGGGTTTCTGCAAAGGCATTCGTGCTGCCAAACGCCCCTTCGAGCATGGCGCCATAAGCTTCCCCGGGATTGGCTCTCAGCAAGAGCAGCATGATTGCGCCAATAGCCAGGGCTGCTAGCGTTGCCAGCACGGGCAGCAGTGCATCTAAGAGTCGACCCAGCCGTTGATTCTGGAATATGGTTTGCATAACGAGGTTCACTCCTCCCCAAAGGTTGTTCCCAGTGCCATCGGCGGAGCTGCTCGAAGCAATCGGCGTAGCGGACGTTGCAAGGGCCGCGGCATGATAACAATAATTCGCTCAGTGGTTTCACTGCCAACCACCAGCAGAACCAGAATCATCAATATCCAGGGAATCGAATTGAATGCCACAACAGAAACTTCTGGGAATGTGCGCTGAAGTACAGTTGCTAGGGCTTTAGTAGCGCCAAAGAGTAACGCCCCAAACGCGCCGCGGATAGGAGACCACCCGCCAAAGATTACGATCGCCAGGGCGATCCAACCCAGACCGCGAGTATGTCCTTCAGCCCAGCCTACTTTTATGTCCAGAGAATAGGCCGCTCCAGCAATCCCCACCAGCGCACCTCCCACCAATGTGTATAGATAGCGCACTCGATTGACGTTGACACCACGCGCGAAAGCAGCTTCAGGGCGCTCCCCAGCACCACGTAAGTGCAATCCAGGCTGGGTGCGGAAGAGCCACCACCAGGTCAGGCCAACCAGCACAAACGCAAAATAAACCACGATGTCATGATCGAAGAAGATCGGCCCCAGGATAGGGATATCTTTCAACACAGGAATGGGCATGAATTTCACGACTGGTCCCGGGATGCGGGTAAAATTCTGTCCCAGGAAGGCGCTCAAGTCATCGCCAAGCAAGGTCAATACAAAACCTACCGCAACCTGACTTTGCCGCAAACGTATGCTGCCAAAAGCAACGATCAGGGCAAACAACGCCCCTACGCCTGCTCCAGCCAGGAACCCCAACCAGACATTATCTGTCTTGAATCCAACAACAAATCCAGTCATCGCCGACATGAGCATAGTTCCATCTAAGGATAAGTTGACCACACCTGCACGCTCGGTAATGGTTTCGCCGCAGACGGCGATCATCAGCGGGGCAGCCTGCAAAACAATCGATGCCAGAATACGAATCAGTTCGCTATCGTTCATGCTTCACTCTCACTAGTTTCTGGTTCTATCGTTTGATCGTCGGGTGGTTTTCCTATTCCTAAGACTCTACTCGATCCAAAAAGGAGCACAAAGAGCACCATGACACCCGTCAGGATGCCTCCCAGGGACGAGTGCAGTTGGGTTCGAAGCTGAAGAGTGATGCTGCCATTGAGTACAGCGGAGAAGAAGAAAGAGATCAGCGGCACCCAAAGAGTACGATAGGCTGCCAACATTACTACTAACAACGCCAGATACCCAATACCTCCAGAGATATTCTGCTTCAAGTTTTCGTACCAACTGAGAACTCGTACAGCACCCCCCAGCCCGGCCAACGCGCCACAGAACATCAATGCTAGAATTGCTTCTCGGTCACTGGATACACCCAACAAAAAGGCCGACCGGGGATTCTTTCCCAAGGCCTTAAGTCTCAAGCCCCATGTCGTCCCCCTTAATGCTGTAAACACGAGCCCAATGGCAATCAGGACAAACAGCAATGAAAGCGGCGCAAAGCGAGATTCTGCAAACCGGGAGAGCTGAGCTATTTCCCTGAATGGCACTGAACCATGAAAGCTACCGCCTTCGGGGGGCTGCCAGGGACCAGAGATCAGGTAGTTGGTAAAGATGATCGCCAGGTTATTCAGCGCCAGTCCACCGAAAATCTCGTGCACGCCGCCGCGGGTCTTCAGCCATCCTGTCACTCCAGCCCACAGCGCCCCGGCGAGCATAGCCAGGAGAATTTCAATCAGGATCATCACCGGGCCCGGAGCATCCAAATACAAAGCTACCCAACTGGCCGCAACTGCCCCCATAACGATCTGACCTTCGATGCCGATATTCCACAAACCGGCTGTAAAGGTTATCAGGAGACCAAGAGAGCTAAGCAGCAAAGGTATGCTAAAGGCAACCACACTCAGGGTATTATCCTGTGTTCCAAAGGCTCCCGCCCACATCGCCTGAAAGGCATCAATTGGTTTTGCCCCAAATATAACCAGCAATGCAATTGTGAACAACAAAGCTGCCAGGATAGGCACAACCGGCCAAATCCGTTCAACCCACGTTCGAATTCTCATAGCTGGCCTCCGATCAAATGTCCAAGTTCCTCCGCCGAGGTCGTTTTAGCATCCACAATGCGCGACATCACACCACCCGAGAAAACAGCGATGCGGTCACTGCGTTCGATGATTTCATCTAAATCGGGGGAAATAAATAAGATTGCTGTGCCATCCTGTCGACGTTGATAGAGCAGGTCCCAAATATAATTCGTCGAGCGGACATCCAATCCCCGAGTGGGGTGCTCCAACAATATAAGTTTTAACTTGTCCCATAGCAAACCAAACAAGAGACGCTGCTGGTTGCCTCCCGAGAGTTCGTCGGCGTTAGAGTCTGGACGGCCAACGATCTGGTAATGACCGATGCGCTGGTGTGTGACCTGATCGGAGGCAGTCCAATCTACAAACAAGGAGTGTTCCTTTTGCGCCAACACGACATGCTCTGTAAGAGATAACCCAGATACCAGCCCCTCTTCGAGACGTCCAGCGGCAACATAGGCGACATCAGCAGTCCGGGTTTTGTGATAGGGCCAACTGGTTATTTCCTCACCATCCAGGACGATCTGGCCGCTTTCTGGGCGCACCAATCCAGCGCAAGCCTGCATCAACAAGAGTTGACCGCTGCCTTCTAAACCGGCCAACCCAAAGACTTCTCCGGCCTGCACGGACAAATTGAGATCTTTCACCGACAGACGGTACGTGGAAATGTTGACGTCACGCACTTCCAGCATGGGTTCTCCCAACTCGAAAGGGGGACGCTCTGTACGAGGGGGTACCTGGCCAAACATCAGTTCTACCAGCTTCTCATTAGGGCAGGGGATTTCCATCTCGCCAACGTATTTGCCCCGGCGCAAGACGAAAGCATGGTCGCAGAGTTCCTGTACTTCTTCCAATTTGTGTGATACCAGGATAAGAGTCTTGCCTTCCTCATGCGCCAACGTGCGCATTGATTCGAACAAAACGTCCTTCTGCTCGGCGCTGATGCCGGTGGTTGGTTCATCAAGAATCAACACCTCAGCGCCACCTGCCAGTAGACGCACCAGTTCAAGCTGTTGACGCTCACCGAGAGATAGCGAATCGACATGGGCTCCAAGATCGAGATCGAATCCGTAACGTGATGACAACTGCTTGAGTTCCGCTTCGGCTGTCTTGTAGTCGAGATTCATGCGCTTATCGCGCCCCAGCAGGTAATTATCGACAATGCGGAAGGGCGGCATATCATGAGGTTCCTGATACAACATGCCCACACCACTTTCCAAAGCAGAACGAGGTGAATCAAAGTCGTGGGATTGCCCATCAAAGAGTATCTCTCCCGAGTCGGGGGGCTGGTAGCCAGAGAGAATTTTCATCAAAGTGCTTTTACCAGCACCATTCTCACCAAGCAGCCCGTAAATATGTCCTTCCTGCAACGTCAGGGTAATACCATCATTGGCTTTGACGGGGCCAAAGTATTTGCGGATATCTTGTATTTCAACGTGCATCGGTCATGGCCTCTCTCACGATATTAGAATTCTCAACAGGCAAATAGGTTTCGCCTTAAACACTATGGAACGATCCAAGTACCAGTTTCACCGCGCAAAGCGCGCTGAATATTCGGCGGATCTGTTACCAATGCTTTCTTGCCGCCTTCTTTCAAGAATTTGACAATGGCCTGAATTTTTGGGAGCATGCTGCCGGGAGCAAAATGGCCTTCTTGGATGAATTGTTCTGCTTCGGCTACAGTCATATGCTCCAGCCATTGCTGATTGGGCAGATTAAAGTTGATGGCAACTTTCTCAACAGCAGTCGAGATGAGTAATAAATCTGCATCGATAAGGTTTGCGAGCAAACCAGAGGCAAAATCCTTGTCGATAACTGCTTCGACACCTCGCAAATTCCCATTTTCCTTTTCAACCACCGGGATTCCGCCACCGCCCACACCGATCACTGTGAAGCCATCATCGATCAAGTTCTTGATCGCATCAACCTCAACGATGTTGATCGGCATTGGAGAGGGCACGACGCGCCGCCAGCCACGGCCAGCATCTTCTACAAAATCCTGACCCTCTGCCATACGCTCTTTGGCAGTCTCTTCATCAAGAAAGGAACCTACTGGCTTACTCGGTTTTTGGAAGGCATGATCATCAGCGCTCACTTCAACCTGCGTTACAACAGTGACTGCCTGCTTGTCCAAACCGCGTTTCTTGAATTCATTGCGGAGCGCTTTTTGAGCCATATATCCTATGGCGCCCTGGGTATCTGCACCACAGTAATCCAGGGGGACCGGATGTAACTCATGCATGGCCAGTTCTGAACGCCGAAGAATGAAGCCAACTTGAGGTCCATTGCCATGCGTGATGACCACATCCCAGCCATCTTCGATCATACCAGCGATGTGGCTTACGGTCTCTTTGATTGCATCAAACTGATCAGGAATCGATTTTTTGTTCTTGTTGACAATCAGCGCATTGCCGCCTACGGCGACAACAGCAACTTTTTTCTCCGCCATCAAATTACCTCATCGTCAGGGCCATAACGGCCTTCTGGGCATGCATGCGGTTTTCGGCCTCGTCGAAGACGACCGAATTGGGTCCATCCATGACTTCGCTGGTAACCTCGATATCGCGGTCTGCAGGTAGGGGGTGCATGTAGATAGCATCATCTTTCGCTAACGCCATCTTGCGCGCATCGGTGATCCAGCTTGCGTATTTGTCTTGGATGACTTTGCCTTCTTCGGGGTCTTGGGTGGTCAACAGGGGACCCCAGGATTTGGCATAGATGACATCTGCATCTTTGAAAGCTTCTTCCATGTCATCGATAACCTCGAAACCAGTCTTGAATTTGCGGGCTTGCTCTTGGGCCTGCTCCATGATATCGGGCATCAACTTGAATTCGGGAGGATGTGCCAGAACCACATCGAGGCCGAAACGCGGCATTTGTAAGATCAGTGATTGAGGCACTGAAATCGGCTTGAGATAAGACGAAGCATACGCCCAGGAAACCACCATCTTCTTGCCGCGCAGCTCACGACCTTTCTTCTCGATGATGGTCATAATATCGGCCAAACATTGATGGGGATGGTAGATCTCACATTGCATATTCAGCACCGGAACGCGGGAAGCCTCAGCCACCAGGTTGAGATAGCGATTCCCGATGCCCCAATCCACATGGCGGATGGCGATGCCATCGAAGTAGCGCCCAAAGATCTCGCCCATCTCTCGCTCAGTGTCACCATGGGAGATTTGGGTTGTGCGGCTTTCGATGAAGGCTGCATGTCCGCCCAACTGGGCCATACCCGCTTCGAAAGATCCACGCGTGCGCGTGCTGGAGAAGAAGAACAACATCGCCAGTACTTTGTCCCGCAGGTAGGCATGGGGCTCGCCCAGCGCTCGCTTGCGCTTCAAATCCCAGGCGGTATCCAAAATCGTTTCGACTTCCTCTTTGCTGAAGTCCAGATCGCCGATCAGATCACGATTGCGAAGATCACTTTGCATATTTAGTCTCCTAGTCTGATAGTCAAGAGTCTGATAGTCAAGAGTCTGATAGTCTTATAGATTGTCAGGTTGAGTGGTTTTTTCGCAAATAGCCAATCAAACCGTTGATTATGCGCTTTACTTCGTCTGCTAACTCATAAGCTGTTTGGTGTTCTTCTCCAGAAATATAGCCTCGGTCAAGAGCAAGATAAAGCTGAGATTGGACTTCACTACAGGATCTACGAGCCATTTTCAAGAATCGAATGAACTCAGGATCAGTTCCGGAATCACAACCTTCCGCAATGTTGTGCATGACTGATCCGGCAGCATCTTGTATCTGGTCACGCAATTTGAAATCTCGAGCGAATTTTGAATGATTCGTTAGGTCATAAACCAAATTTGCCAGCTCTCGCGCTTTTTGCCAGAATTTTAAGTCCTCAAACCGCCTAACCTTTGCCATTCCAATCAGCCTTTGATATCTATCCGACTATAAAACTATCAGACTATATGACTCTAAATCCTTATTCCATCGCTCCCAAGACTGAAGCCAACAACGCCATTCTCATGACCACGCCATTAAAGGCTTCCTGCCAGTAGCGGGACCAGCGGGTGATGTCCACATCGGGAGGGATCTCGTCCATGCGGGGTAGGGAGTGCAACAAGATGGCATCGGACTTGGCTTTGTTGACCAGCAAGTCTTTAGTAATCTTGTAATTCTCTGGGGTCATACTAACGTCGCCATCGCGCTCATCGCGGGACTTGGTGTAATCGGGTTGAACTGTGGGCTCAACCAGGATGACATCGGCCTCGCCGATCACATCGCCGACATGATCAGCGAATCCAAAGTCGAGGCCCATGGATGAGAAATCTTCCTGGTAGTTCTCAGGCATTTCCATCCCTGGTGGAGCCACGAAGCTGATCGGGCAATCGAATTGGGTCAGCGCGTGACCAAGAGAGTGCATGGTGCGCATGCGCATATCGCCAACAGCCACCCAACGCAGACCATCGATGTGGCCTTTTTCCTGCAGAACGGTGTAAAGGTCGGTCAGGATTTGAGTGGGATGCTCACCCCAGCCATCACCGCCATTGATGATCGGCACTGAAGACCATTTGGCAGCCTCGTGGGGTGCGCCCAGTTGGAAGTGCCGCATAACGATCACATCGCCATAAAACTCTAGCATTTTTACGGTGTCTTTGATGGACTCTTGGTAGAAGTCGCCCGCGCGAGTCATTTTGGCATCTGAGAAACCAGTCACCTGCCCACCCAGGCGCAGCATAGCTGCTTCATGAGCCAAACGGGTGCGAGTGCTGGGCTGATAGAATGCCGTTACCAGAGTCTTCTCCTTTAGCAGATCTGTATTGCGGCGATTTCGAGCAATAGGTTCTAACTGTTCAGCGACCTCGAACAGGCGGAAAAACTCGTTTCGCTCGAATTCTTTCAAAGACAAAATATCACGACCTAGAAAACTACGCATCATAAACCTCCAGTATTCAGTAATCAGTAATCAGTGGCCAGTTGGGAAGAAACTAAAAACTGGTCACTGATGACTGACAACTGATCATCCTACTCTCCTGACCACGTGGAAGCGGAAATAGCCAGGCAAGAAATAACTAAACGAATAATCAATCGGCTCGCCCTCGATGTCGTATAACAGGGACTCAAATCGCAGAACAGAATCTCCACGCTGGATATCCAATGCCCGGGCAACTTCAGAATCTGCAGCCACAGCATTGATCTCACAGCGTGAGTGCTCCAGTCCAGGGTCACCCCGTTTGAGTAAAAGGTCTAGAACCGACCCGGTAAAATTTTCTCCGATCTCCTCGGAGACGAGCAAACCTTGACACACAGTATCAACCAAAAAGGCGACCGGTCTGTCATCCGCCAAAATTACTCGCGATATACAGCGCACGGCAGCCCCTGGTTCAATCTGTAATTTTTCGGCAACAACTTCATCCGCCTCGCAATCAACCATGTGGAATTCACCCATCGATACAGGCAAGCCAATGCGTTCAGATAAAGTTTCAATACTTTCCAGGATTTCAAGACCACTATCGATCACCTGAGTAGGGCGCACAACGAAAGTCCCCACCCCCTGACGACGGCGCAGCAATCCTTGTGTTTCGAAAGTGCGCATGGCCTCACGCAGCGTGGCACGGGATACGCCCAATTTCTTGGCTAATACCGGCTCAGATTTCAACTGCTGCCCCGGGTCAGCCTGTGAAATGATATCCTTTAATTGGACTTTAGACAACGATAACCAAACCCAGTAAAAACTGGGATGAGGTCT
>CAZUSV010000118.1:0-19941 GCA_964622645.1 uncultured Anaerolineales bacterium | reverse complement strand
TAGTCTATCACTATTTTCTCTATCTCAGGTCGCTCTCCGACAAACTGCTAGAGAATTCGCTGGGGATACCTTACTGCTGGCCACCGGACGCCGCCCAAATCTTGAGAGTCTCGCTTTGGAAAATTCCGGGGTCAAATACAATCAAAACGGCATCGGTGTAGACAATCAGTTACGCACAAATCAGAAACATATCTACGCCGCCGGAGATGTCACCGGAGCGCCGCAATTCACCCATGTTGCTGGCTGGCAGGGCTTCGTCGCGGTGCGTAATGCACTGTTGCCAGGCAGTTCAAAGAACAACCTTTCAACCCTCCCCTGGACATTGTTCACTGATCCCGAGGTCGCTCAGGTGGGCCTCAGCGAAGCAGAAGCCAGATCACGATTTGGAGAAAATGCGCAGATTTCCAAATGGCCCCTATCCCGCATAGACCGCGCCCATACTGATGTGGCTGGAACCGGCTACATCCAAGTTGCGCACAGGGAAAATGGAAAAATCCTTGGAGCTACCATCATCAGCCCGCATGCCGGCGAATTGATCAACGAGTGGGCCTTGGCAATCGCCAACGATCTCAAGATCAGCAAGATCGCCAACTCCCTGCATGTCTACCCCACCTATGGCATGGCCAACATGCAACTGGCCGCCGAAATCGAAACCGAGCGAGTGTTAAGTGGCATAATAGGTAAGCTTCTAGGGAAGTAGAGATCCTTGAAAAGGGTATACTGGGGTGGGTACCCACCCCAGTATACCCTTTTCAGGGGCTTCAAGTTAGTCCTGTTAGTTGCTCACTGATAGCCCACAAACGCGCCCAACTTTTTTCATCATAAGTCGCCGGATCAGAGGCGAGTGCCTTTTCCTTGTAGAAATACTTCCCCGTAATCCCTTCTGCTCCAGGTGAACTAGCCAGATAGACAACGGTGCGGGCACCCTCTTCCACAGGGATACCCCTCCACTTCAGAAACAGCGGTTGGAAAATCTTGACGAACAGGCCGTTGTTCTTGCCCATATTGGTCACCACCAGGCCAGGATGCAGCACATTGGCGGTGATGCCTGTACCAGCCAACCTGCGCGCCAGTTCGTAGGTGAAGATCACATTGGCAAATTTCGATCTTCCATACGCCTTTCGCATTCCATATTCATTCTCGGTCTGGAGATCATCAAAATCCAGTGCGCTGTTCAAGTGAGATCTCGAAGCCACATTGACGATCCTGGAAGGCGCGCTCGCCATCAGGGTATCTAGCAACAGATTGGTCAACAAGAAATAATTGAGGTGATTGACCGCCAAAGTCATCTCGAAGCCATCAACACTGACCTTACGGCGTAAGAATAGCGCACCGGCGTTATTGACCAGCACATCCAGACGCGCAAACCGTTGCTTGAAATCCACTGCCAAAGTGCGAATCTGATCTAATGATGACAGGTCAGCGAACAGGAAATCGATATCCGCAGAAGGTACTAATCTGCATATCTCATCCCTGGCTTTGATACATTTTTGATGGTTGCGCCCGACCAAAATTACTTTGGCTCCCATCAAAGCCAACTCTAAGGCAGTCTGTTTGCCAATTCCAGATGTTGCTCCGGTCACTATACAGATTTTCGAGTGCATCGGTTGCTTATTCGTGTCAGTCATATTTTTCCTCTACGTAGGTTCTAGATTAGGTTCTCTAGGAATTCCGTGGTAATGTCCCGATTTGGGGGTAGGGGAGCTACCCTGGAGATTCCTAAAGAACCATAGTTTCGCATGACATAGTATACCCAACACCGCGATATAATTCAGCCCGTAATGCGCATACGACAACACTTCAGACGGTCCATCGCCATCACCAATGAGCACGGCTCCTGGGTATTCCTTCTCAGTCCATTGATCATTGGCTTGTTTGCCGGGCAGAGTTGGACGATCCACGCCATCTATTTGACGATCGCCGCCTTGAGTGCCTTCCTGATCCGCCAACCCATTACGATCGCCGTGAAAGCCTACAGTGGCCGTCGATTGGATTATGAAACGTAACCTGTACATTACGACGGGGTTATCAAACTTGAATGCCTATGCAAGTTAGGTGGATTATTGTACAATCCCTGCCAGCAAACACGAGTCAAAGCATATATAATGCCTTAATATGGAGGATAATCGTATGACTGAACAACCCCTCAATCCAGAGATTACCAGCGACGACAAACTATGGGCCGCCCTTGGGTATCCCATTCCATTGATCGCCATCATCGCTCTCCTGATGGAAGACAAAAAAGATCGTCCCTTTATCAAATTCCACGCCGTGCAATCGATTGTTTTTAATATAGCCATCTGGGTCGTCATTCTCGTCTTGAGCGTCGTTACCCTGGGTATTGGCGCGGTCTGCGCACCCTTGTTCTGGCTGGTTACTTTGTGGCCTGCATTCGACTCCTACAACGGTAAGTACACCGAGATTCCTGCAGTCACTAACTTTATCAAAGGCCAGGGCTGGGTAGATTAAACTTTGATTGTCTCTATCAAGAAAAGGGGTGCACCTGCAAGATGCACCCCTTTTCTTACTTAAATCATACCGGTTCGTTTGAACTTTATCCTAAGTTTTGATAAAATGTTCTTTGGGAGATTTGCACACCTAAAACATAATCTTTAGCGCGATAAATTTTCAAGTGCCCTGGATCATTCCAGCATAACATCGATCTTACGCAATGCAGAACTCTCAATTTGGGATCTTGTGTAATTGATAAGGAGGTGATGGCGAGCTAAATTTGCTTTTCATAGGTCTGCAGCTTTTAATCAACGGGTTGGCTTCCCTTGAACGTCCATTGAAGTATTGCAGACAGGTTTGATTGTCATTCAATTTGTTCGTAAACGAGGAGATCAAAAATGAAAATCCCCAAGATTTTTACCCTTTTAATCCTAGCAGCCTTATTATTGGGAGCCTGCGGCCCCGCTGCCCCCGACACGATTAAAATCGGCATCAATGCTCCCCTTACAGGTGATATACCAAAGGTTGGTGAAGGTACAAAATTCGCCGCCGAAATGTGGCTGGAGGAAAATGGTGGCACCCTCACAGTCGGCGGTACCGATTACACTGTGGAACTGGTAATCGAAGACAATGAGTCTAAAGGCGAATCCGCGGCGGCTGTGAACACCAAGCTGATAACCCAGGATGAAGTGCTCGTCATCGTGGGCCCTCAATCCTCTAAGCAAGCCGTGCCAGCCGGTGGTGTCGCCAACGACCTCGAGACGCCTATGATCAGTCCTTGGTCCACAAACCCCAATACAACCCTGGATCGTCCCTGGGTATTCCGAACGCCATTCCTGGATCCCTTCCAAGGCCCAGTGGTCGCAAACTTTGTCAGCGAGGATTTCGGCTTCACCAAAGCCGGTGTCCTGTACGACATCGCCAGCGATTACCCCAAGGGTCTGGCTGAATTCTTCCAGATGGGTTGGGAAGACATTGGAGGTTCCGTTGTTGCTTTTGAGAGTTTCACAACCGGCGATACGGACTTCAGCGCACAACTGACCAAGATCATAGATGCTGGCGCCGAATTCATCTTCTCGCCGCAGTACTATAACGAAGTCGCATTGATCGTACAGCAGGCACACGAACTTGGTTTTGATGGACCAATCGTCGGTTCCGACAGTTGGGGCTCTGCCGAGTTGATGACCCTTTGCGGCGATGACTGCAAAGGTCTATTCTTCAGCACACATTACGCTGCTGAAGGTGCTACCGGCGCAACGAAGGAATTCATTGATAAGTACAATGCCAATTATGGTTACGTACCGGATGATGTCGGCGCGCTGACCTGGGATGCGATGAACATCGTCAAGAAAGCCATTGAGGATTGCGGCAATATCACCGGCGATATTGCAGTGGATCGCCAATGCGTCCGCGATGCCATGGCAGCTATCGAAGAGTTCCCCGGCATCACTGGCAACATGACCTTCACCGATGAAGGTGACCCGATTAAATGCGCGGTGCTCGTGCAAATCAATGACGAGGGTAAATTCGCCTTCTACAAGCAGGTCTGCCCATAAATGGATGATGTGATCGTTGGTGAAATACCAATGGTCACAATCATCTTGTGGGAATTTTTGAGAGGGCGGGTCATCAAGATTTATCTTGGCCCGCTCTTCTTTAATGAGGAGGTATTATCTCGATGGAATTCTTTCTTCAAAACCTGATTAATGCGCTCCAGTTGGGCAGTTTTTATGCACTGATCGCAGTGGGTTACTCGATGGTCTACGGTGTGTTGCTTCTCTTCAATTTCGCCCATGGCGACGTATTCATGGTCGGCGCCTACATCGGATTTTTCGTTTCGAGTGGGCTGCTTGCGCTCGGTATTTTCGGTTCGCTTGCGTTGCCAACCGGCGTGGTGTTGGGGCTTGTGCTCGTGCTGACACTGATCATCTCGATGTTTCTGAATTCATTTGTGGGGATGCTGCTCGAACGCGTCGGGTATCGACCGTTGCGTGCCGCCCCACGTGCTTCCGCTGCAATCACAGGACTAATGATTGGCATCATCCTCGAGACCGGTAACCTGGCGATCCTAGGTCCGGAGAAACGGCCATTTCCCGAACTAATCCAGACGGCAACAATCAACTTCGCGGGTGTAAGTGTCACGAATAAGAAGATCCTTATCGTCGTCGTCTCAATGCTTCTCACACTGGCTCTACACCAGTTCGTCCGCCGAACGAAATGGGGCATGGCAATGCGTGCCATGGCATTCGACTACGTTGTCGTCCCCTTGATGGGAATATCGACTAACACAATCGCCTTGCTTACATTTGGCCTTGGATCCGCGCTGGCTGCCGCGGCAGGGATCCTCTATGGTGTCGCCTACCCTGTACTCGATCCTAATATGGGCATTCTCTTTGGTTGGAAGGCTTTTGTGGCTGCCATCCTCGGTGGTCGCGGGTCGATACTTGGGGCCGGGCTGGCGGGCTTTCTCCTGGGTTTCATCGAGATTTTCGTGGCCACGATCTTCCCATCTACCATGCGGAACTTGATCGCATTTGGCATTATCTTGATCATTCTGGCCTTTCGGCCGCACGGCTTCTTCGGGGAGCCACATAGCGCGCAACTGCGGCTATGATCCCGAAAAAATCTGAAGAAAGGAAATGCGATGACAACAAACTCTACCTCATTGCCAACCACTCGACAGCAAATCCGTGCGGCGCTTTCAAGACTGTGGCAACCATACCGGTCGGTCCCCCTTCTGGGATGGCTGCTCTCCGCGCTCGTCGTCGTCGGTCTAGAACAACTTGTCGGTCTTCCACTCGCCAGGGTGCTAGGCATGTCCAAGATCCCGGCACTTTTCGGAGCGGTCGTGGTATTGAGCGATCCGATCCTCATCCCCAGTGTCTTGCTATTCTTGATCTTGATTTATATCCTGCCAATAGGTATTGTGGCGCGATTGACCGCGCAACTCACCAACAAGATCGCCGCCAAGCTGATGGAGTACCCCCTGATTGTAACAGCGTTGATCCATCTGCTGCTCATCTATGCCATTTTCCATATTTGGTGTGACATCAGCGATTATCGCATACTGGTTGCCCGTTTGGCGATGATCGCCATCATCCTCACATTGAGTCTCAACGTGGTAAACGGCTATATGGGTGAATTTTCTTGCTCACACCCGGGTTTCATGTCCATCGGCGCATATGTCGCCTCAGCGTTCACGATCGTTTTATTCGTATCTGAAAACCAATTCGGTGAGGCGTTGCTCCCACCTGAACTGGGACCGTTTATGTTCCCACTGGCGCTTATCCTCGGTGGTGCGATATCCGCTCTGGGTGCGTTGCTTGTCGCCATACCCTCCTTCCGCACTCGCGGGGATTACCTGGCGATTATCTCGCTGGCTTTCATGTTCATTGTGAAGAGTCTGTTTGAAAATATGGAAATTGTCGGTGGTGCCCGTGGGATCAGCAACCAACCAAACTATGCCAGCTTGCCGGTTGTCTTTGGATGGACGGTTCTGGCTATCTGGATTATCAATAACTTTGTGCGTTCCACAATGGGCAAAGCGCTCAATGCCGTGCGTGATGGCGAGCTGGCCGCCAACTCCATGACCGTAGACACACGTAAAACAAAGATGGTGGCCTTCCTGTTCGCAGCATTCTGGGCCGGTGTGGCCGGCGGACTCTTCGCACATGTCCTGCGCTATATCAACCCGGACTCGTTCGGCATCCGCAAGTTAGCCGAAGTCTTGGCGATGGTGTATTTTGGCGGCTTGAATTCGGTCACCGGCTCGATCGTCGGCGCGGTTGGATTTAGTTTGATCAGCGAGGCGCTGCGACCGCTCGACATATACAAGTGGATCATCATCCCCATCATACTCATCCTGATCATGATTTACCGGCCAACAGGTTTGATCGCCTTCACCGAGTTCAACGTTGAGAGGCTGTTCCAACCCAAAGATAGAGCCTCGGAAGGAGCAGAACATGCCACTGCTTGAAGTCCAAAACATGACACACTTCTTTGGCGGGTTGCGTGCTGTTAACAATTACAACCTGGCACTCGAACCAGGTCAAGTCCGTGGTCTGATTGGTCCAAACGGCGCAGGAAAGACCACGATCTTCAACCTGATCACCGGGGTTTACCATCCTACTAAGGGTGGGATACTCTTGAATGGTGATGACATCACGAAGCTTGAACCCAATCAAATTGCCGATCGTGGCCTCGGCAGAACTTTCCAAAACCTGCGCTTGTGGCGTTATCTCAGCGTGCTCGACCACGTTAAAATGGCCCGCTACTCAAAACTCTCCTATGGGCTCACTGGCGCGTTCTTCGGCACTGCCAATAGAGTTAAGCAGGAGAATGCAACCGAAGCGCTGGCTATGGAACTACTCGAATTGGTAGGCATTTCTCATTTGGCCAATCAAATCGTCACCAACCTGCCCTATGGCGCACAACGCCGAGTGGAACTCGCCCGTGCGCTGGCAACAGAACCCAAGGTGCTCTTCCTGGATGAACCCACCGCTGGTATGAACCCGGAGGAACTCATCCAGATGATGGACATCGTCCGGCAGGTGCACAGCGAGATCGGCATGGCGATTTTCCTGATCGAACACCGCATGAAGGTTGTCATGGATTTGTGCGAGATCATTCAGACGTTAAATTTCGGTGAAGTCATCGCCGAAGGAACGCCAGAAGAGATACAAAATGATCCACAGGTTATCGAAGCCTACCTGGGGAAGGAGGTAGTGTTCTAATGTTACTCTCCGTCGAGAATCTGTTTGTCTCTTATGGCAACATCAAAGCATTGCATGGCATCAGCTTTGAGGTCGATGAGGGTGAAATCGTATGTATCATTGGCGCCAACGGTGCCGGAAAGAGCACTACACTGCGCGCTATATCACACCTGATTCCCCCAGAACCTGCATCTAATATACGGTTCCAGGGCGAGAATCTACTCGACTACTCTGCAGATAAGGTCGTGACAGAACTGGGAATCTCACATGTACCTGAAGGTCGCCGGCTTTTCGAGAACCTCACAGTCATGGAGAACCTTAAGCTGGCTACCTTTGCCCGCAAGGACATGGAAGCCATCGAAGCCGACCGCGAGCGTGTCTTTTCGATCTTCCCACGCCTCAAAGAGCGCATCAACCAGAAGGCAGGCACCTTGAGTGGTGGCGAGCAGCAAATGCTGGCTGTCGGGCGGGCGATGATGAGTGCCCGTAAGATGATGCTGCTCGATGAACCCTCGATGGGATTGGCACCACTACTGATGGCAGATGTATTTCGTGCCCTCAAAGAGATCAACGAGGAAGGCACAACTATCTTGCTTGTCGAGCAAAATGCCCGTATGGCACTTCAATTTGCTCAACGAGGCTATGTGCTCGAGACGGGAAGTATCGTCTTAGAGGGCAAATCCCAAGAATTGTTAACCAACCCCGAAGTCAAGAAAGCCTATTTAGGTGGCTGAATAATAGGGCGTGTGATGAGAAGACCAAAAAAGGGTTAGCCGGGGTGCTCCGTACCCCGGCTAACCCTTTTTTTGGAAGTTCTGGCGTGGGACAAGAATCAAAGATAAAACCGTGGCACTCTGGCACCTATGGCACACACAACTTCATAGTTGATCGTCCCCCAGCGCTCAGCAATATCTTCAGCGCTGAGTGTCTGGCTACCTTGCTGCCCGATCAGAACCACTTCGTCACCCACCTGAGCGTCTGGCACGCTATCAAGCTGTACCATGATCTGATCCATACAAACGCGTCCCACGACTGGGACGAATTCCCCCCCCACCAATACCCGATTTCCGTCGAGCCGTCGGAAGCCATCCGCATAGCCCACCGGCACGGTGCCGATTTTCTCCTGGCCACGTGTGGTATAAGCATGGCCATAACTCAAGCCGCGCCCTGGAGGCAATGTTTTCACCTGACTCAAAACCGTTTTCCAGGTCAGCGCCGGTCGGAATTGTTTAGGCAGCGGGCATGTGGGGGAAGGATGCAGACCGTATAGCGCAATCCCAAAACGCAACAAATCAAAGCGGGCGCTGGGCCGCGACAGACTGGCTGCCGAATTGGAGGCATGCACGAGCGGGGGCCGAATGCTCTGGGCAGTTAACGCCTGCAGCACTTCCCGGAATTGTTCTTCTTGCTGGTCGGTAGGGCGCACATCAACCTCGTCTGCACGCGCAAAATGAGTGAACAGCCCCTCGAAATCGATATTTGGGGACCGTGCTACCCGCCTGGCCAGGTCCACCGCAGCCCCGATATGTACTCCCAAACGACTCATGCCAGTATCCACTTTGAGATGGATGTGAGCCTGTTGGCCAACCCTGGTGGCAATTTCCGATATGCGCGCTACCTGCTGCGCATCCCAGACGGTCATCGATATGTTGTGAGCGATCATCGTTTCTACGCGCGCCGGTGGCGTGTAACCCAGCAGCAATATTGGGCACTTTAGACCTGCCTGACGCAAATCCAGCGCTTCGCCTGGCCTGGCAACGCCAAGCCAGGTAGCACCGGCCTCCAGAGCAGCCCGGGCAACGGGAAGCGCGCCATGCCCGTATGCATTGGCCTTGACAATTGCCATTACCGGTGTGCTAGTTTGCGCGAGCACATAGCGCAGATTATCCTGGATGGCCGCCAGATCAACAGTGACCCAGTTAGAATTCAACCTTTGGGCCTCATCCGGCAACATAGCGGTTGTGAAACTCTATCCATCGCGGTAAAACTTCTTCCAATAAGGGTTTTGGGGACAAAAAGGCAATTCTCAGGTGGTTACTACCCTGCTTCTGACCGAACCCGGAACCATTCACAGTGCACAAACCAGTTTCTTCCAAGAGCGCCATACAGTAATCGAAATCCGTGCGCCCGGCTGGCAGCTTATTCAATCTCGGGAAGAGGTACATCGCGCCGGTCTTACCAAAGCACTCGACACCATCCATCTCGTTGAAGGCCGCCCGGATCATGGTGGCTTTGCTTTGCAAATCGCTCAAAATGTTTTTCTTCTCCATCTCAAAGCAGGGATACGATGCGCTTCCAGGCGTTGGAGGGCTGACCATCAGATAAGTGAGCACCTGGCCAGCTGTATTGGAACACAAACTGACTGAAGCCTGCTTGAGCAACAAATCTACAAAGTCAAAATCGCTACCCTGAACCTTGGGCGGATTCCTGACTTCGAGATACCCCCCACGATGTCCGCATTCCCCATAAAACCCTTTGGAGATGCTATGTAAACTGAACAGGGGGATGTTTTGATCTCCCAAGGCCTTGGCAAAGGAAATAAACTCACCGCGATAAATATTCTCTTGATAGACCTCGTCAGCGATAATCACCAGTTGGTTTTCTTTGGCAAATTGAATGACCTGATGAATGCTCTCTGCGCTTAAAACAGCACCTGTCGGATTTCCAGGATTTATGACAACGATCCCCTTGACCTTTACACCACGCTTCTTGGCCTGGGTAATCGCCTCGTCGAGCGCCTGCCGATTAAATGCCCAGTCATTATCCTCATCAGGGTAGTAATCGACCTGCACACCCCCAGCTCTTTTGATGGAAGCTGAATAGAGAGGATATTGCGGAATGGGAATCATGATGCCATCATGTTTATCAGCGATCAGCAAATCGATCACATATTTGACGCCGCCGCTGGCACCTGTGGTTAGAAAGATCTTATCAGGATCCGCCTTGACGCCCCCAATATTTTCTATATCATCCCTTCTATCGATAAAATCCGCAATCGCCTGGCGGATAAAACGGAAGCCCTTGCTCTCCGTATAAGCCCCGGTCCCCGTTTTGGTCATGCGAATAATATTTTCACTTATGTCCAGCACATCATCAGAGATAAAGTCATCTTCACGGAGATCACTGAGAGGTGTATCTTCAAATAAGCTTTTCAATTGTCTTTCACGATCGATCTTAGAGGGATCTTCGACAAGGCTGAGCACCTGACGGTAGTATGTCATGGGTGGCTGCCCAAGGGCCTGGGGATTGCCAATATTGCAGAAAATGATTGCTTTGCCCTGCTCCTGAAGCTCTGCGGCTCTTTGAGGAATTGGGCCCCTGACTGCATACTCCATTTCTAGAATGTTCTGATTAACAGTGATGCGAGTATCCACAGATGATTTCACGATTGCCTCCATGTCTATTCTCAATTATGGTGTAACCAAGAAAAGTATATCGTAATTTGACGAAAACACTCACCCATTCTGTGAAGGATCTCTAGGAATCGCCGGGGTAGCTCCCAGGATTGGGGGTATGCAGCGTGCGGAGCACGCCGCATACCCCCAATCCTGGACATTGCCAAAGGAAGCTATACAAATCTAATAATTCCATTATTAACGCAAACATTAGCTTGACTTTTCGCAGTCAGCCATCTACAATTGGATATAGAAAATTCGATAGCCCGGATACTGGGGAGAGACCTGCATTGCTATTGATCAGGCACCGAAGGGGCAAACCCTGAGCGAAGTCGAAGGGTGAAACTCTCAGGTAAAAGGACCCTGTATTCGTAAACCCTCTGGAAAGCTGCATTCGTTTGCAGCACCGACGGGGCAAACTCCGTTTCCCAAAAGGAAGTTAAGGAGTGAATCTCTCAGGTCAACGACAGAGCGCACGCCGCCATATTACGCGTGCGCTTTTTGAATCTTGTCCAACCCAACCGGAATTTGAAAAGGAGACTCTACAATGAACTTCCCCAAAGAACTCAAATACACCAAGAACGACGAGTGGATCCGCGTTGAGGGCGACGAAGGTGTCGTCGGAATCACCGATTACGCCCAAGACGCACTCTCCGACGTAGTCTTCGTGGAATACCTCGTCGATATCGGCGAATCGCTGGATATGGGCGAAACATTCGGAACTGTCGAATCAGTCAAAGCCGCAGCTGATATTTATATGCCAGTTTCAGGCGAGATCGTTGCCATCAACGAAGATCTCCCTGACTCTCCAGAAATGGTCAATGGCGACCCCTATGGCGAAGCCTGGATGATCAAGATCACGATCAGTGATGCGGCCGAACTAGACGAACTACTCGATGCCGAGGGCATCGAAAACCTGGAACGAGACCACTAATCAGTGAACAGTTGCCAGTAATCAGTTTTACCCAAATCATGACTTAATACTGGTTACTAAATACTGAACACTGGATACTGAATCAAAGGAGCTACTATGTTCTTACCCCATACCGATGCCGATCGGGAAGCCATGCTGCGCACAATTGGCGTAGAGAAGTTCGAAGATCTCTTCAAAGAGCTTCCCGACGTAAATCTCTTTCCCGACTTAGATCTTCCCCAAGGATTGACAGAGATCGAAGCGCTGGAAGAACTCCAACATATTGCAGACGCCAACGAGACCGCCGGAGAACTGATCTCATTCCTTGGTGCAGGTGCATACAACCACTACACACCTGCTGTGGTTGACTCGATCTTGCGTAGAGGAGAGTTCTATACCGCCTATACGCCTTACCAACCCGAGATTTCTCAGGGTACGCTGCAAGCCATCTTCGAATACCAGTCCATGATCGTCAGCCTGACGGGGATGGATGTATCGAATGCTTCGCACTACGATGGCGCCACGGCGGTTGCGGAAGCCGTCAATATGGCCTATCACAATTTCCGCGGAAAACGCAAGAAAGTGATCCTTTCTCCGGGGCTGCACCCCCAATTTCGGGAAACAGTATACACCTATACGGTAGACTCGGACATCCTGCTCGAAGGCGACGATACTCCCCTCGACGCAGGGCCCGAAGCCTTGATCCCGCTCATCGACGAGGATACCGCCCTGGTGGCAGTTCAGTACCCCGACTTCTTTGGACGTGTATTCGATTTCACCGAACTGGTCGAAGCCGCCCACGAAGCCAAAGCCCTGGTCGCCGTGCATGTCAACCCTCTGGCATTAGGCCTGCTCAAACCACCCGGCGATTTCGGAGCCGACATCGTCACTGGGGAGGGCCAGTCCTTAGGTATCCCCATGGCTTTCGGTGGGCCTTACCTGGGCATATTTGCAGCGCGCGAGAAGTACGTGCGCAAGATGGCTGGCCGCATCGTTGGCGAAACCCTGGATACGCGCGGCCAGCGCGGGTACGTGCTCACGTTGAGTACCCGTGAGCAGCACATCCGCCGTGAGCGCGCCACCTCCAACATCTGCACCAATCAGGGTCTGCTTGCCCTGGCTGCAGCGATCTACATGAGCCTGTTGGGCAAGAATGGGTTGCGCCAGTTGGCTGAGCTCAACTATCACAAAGCCCATTATGCTGCCGATCAGATTTCTGCTCTCGATGGATTCGAGCTTACATATCCAGAGCCATTTTTCAATGAATTCACTATACGCTGCCCCAAATCCGTGGCTGAGTTGAACGAAGATTTACTCCATTTCGATGTCTTGGGCGGATACGATCTTGGAAAATCCTATCTCGGCCTAGACGATCACATGCTGATCGCCGTCACCGAGATGATTTCACGTGAAGAGATCGATCACTTTGTAGCTGCTCTCAAGGAGGTTACCAATGCCTGATCTTTCGACTTCCCCTTCAGGGACCAAGACAGAGCCGACCATTTTCGAACTATCTTCACCTGGAAGGCAGGGCGCCTATTTCCCAAAGCCCGATGTACCGCTAGCAGATCTGCCTAAATCCTTTATGAGAGAAGACCTGCCCCTCCCAGAGATTGCCGAGGTCGATGTGGTGCGGCACTTCACGCGCCTTTCCCAGTTGAATCACGGTGTGGATACCGGGTTCTACCCCCTGGGATCCTGCACGATGAAATATAACCCCAAGATCAACGAAGTGACCGCTCGTCTGCCAGGCTTTGCAAATCTCCACCCCCTGCAACCCATCGAGACCGTTCAGGGCGCGCTAGGGTTGATGTATGAACTCCAGGAATGGCTCAAAGAGATCAGCGGTTTCGAGGGAGTCAGTTTGCAGCCCGCCGCCGGTGCGCATGGGGAATTGACCGGTGTTTTGATCATGCGCGCTTATCATAAAGCACGTGGCGACAAGAAGCGCGTCAAGATGCTGATCCCTGACTCGGCGCATGGTACCAATCCGGCTTCTTCGGCAATGAGCGGACTCAAGATCGTCGAAATCCCCTCCGATGAGCGTGGCAACATCGATATGGAAGCCCTGTGCGCCGAGTGCGACGACACTCTGGCGGGGATCATGATCACCAACCCCAACACCCTGGGGCTGTTTGACGAAAATTTCAAAGAGGTGTGTGATTGTGTCCATGATGCTGGCGGATTGATCTATGGCGATGGTGCCAACTTCAACGCTATCATGGGGATCTCCCGTCCAGCAGATTGCGGTGTCGATGTGCTGCATTTCAACCTGCACAAGACCTTCTCGACCCCCCATGGCGGTGGCGGGCCTGGTTCGGGTCCCGTTGGCGTAACCGCTGACCTGGCCGAGTTCCTGCCTGGTCCCATTGCGGCGGTCATCGATGAAGGCAACCAGGAGGAACCACCACTGTATGGCCTGGTCAACCCGGAACACACCATCGGCCGCGTCAAGGCCTTCCACGGCCACTTTGGGGTCATGGTGAGGGCGTACACCTACATGATGATGCTGGGTGGTGAGGGATTAAAAGCTGCCAGCGAACATGCCGTACTCAATGCAAACTACTTGCAGGCTCGCCTGCGCGACACCTACAAGATCCCCTATGACCGCATCTGCATGCACGAGTTCGTCGTTGAGGGTCATTGGGAGGACGCCCCAGACATCCATGCCCTGGATATCTCCAAGCGCCTGATGGATTTCGGCATCCACCCTCCCACAAACTACTTCCCCCTGATTGTCCCTGAGGCCCTGATGATCGAGCCTACCGAGACAGAGAGCAAGGAAACCCTGGATATCTTCGCCGATGCCATGATCAAGATCGCTGAGGAGGCCCGCAGCAATCCAGAAATGCTGCAAACGGCTCCCCACAACACTCCCATGGGCAGGTTGGATGAAGTCAAAGCGGCACGCGAGTTGGTGCTGTGCTGCTGGTTTCCCGAGAAACTAGAAGCGTAATGCAAATTGCAAAGAAGCTAAACTTCTCTTAGAAGTTTAGCTTCTTTACTTATCAGGCAATGCCATAGCACGGCCGCTTTGCGAGCCGCAATCAAAGATTGAACCGCAGAGATCGCTGAGTTCGCAGAGAAATACATAGCAAAATTCTGCGCTCTCCGCGACCGCACTGATCCTGAAGGGAGTCGAAGGGGTCTCTGCGGTTAAAGATTCTTGCGAGTGTGGTATATGCACAGGCACATAATTTTGCTTATAGGAATCGCACTATTTGGCTTGTTCTCTGCTGCATGCAATGTAGATTCAGGCATTGAACTGACCTCTGCCAGTCTGGTGGTTAAAAATGGGGCGGTCATTGACGGCACCGGCGCGCCCCCAATCCCTGATGGAGTCGTCGCCATTGATGGAGAACGCATTGTCGCTGTAGGCCAACTTGCAGATTATATTTTCCCCGATGAGGTTATGGTCATTGACGCAGGCGGCGGAACGATCTTGCCCGGCGTGTTCAACGCCCATGTACACCTTGCAGATGCGGCCATGACCCGCCGGGAGCTTTTCCTATTAGATGGCGTCACAAGCGTCTGCGATATGGCTGCCTGGCTTATCGATATGCCGGATTTCGAGCAAGAGGACACCTACCTTGGTCCGGCTGCGCGAGGGTTTAAATCAGGACCCATCATTACTGCGCCCGGTGGTCACCCAGGTCCCGATCATGGGTATTTCCTGAGTTATGAGGTTATAGGCGTCGAAGAGGCAAAAGCTGCCGTGGACGATCTGTATTCCAGGGGGGCGGATTACATCAAGGTTGCACTGGAGCCGGGATTCATGCAGGAGCGCTTGCCCGTACTGGGGTTGGACGAACTGCAGTCAATCGTCGCTGCGGCGCATACCCATGGCTTGCTCGTCAGGGTACATGTCACGAGTAGTGACATGCTAGAGATTGCGTTGCTGAGCGATATAGATGTCATCGAGCATGTGCCCATGCCATCCTTTTCACCTGCTGATTTAGAGACCTATTTTGGCACACCCGATGCACCCCAATTGCCATACGAGTATGTAGAACAGTTACACAGAATGATCGACCAGGATATTGTAATGGTTCCTACCCTGGATGTATTCTTCGGGGATGTGTACTATCAGCAGGATCTGGATTCCGAGATCAGGGCAGTGATCCAGGGTCTTCTTGGAGTCGTCAGGCTGTTTCATGAAAGTGGGGGGCAGATCGCGCTGGGGAACGACTACGGTAGTCCGGGTGTTTTGCAGGGCATGCCTCTGCGGGAGATGGAACTGCTGCTAGCTGCGGGTCTCACTCCCATGGAGGTCATCGAAGCAGCTACCAGGCACTCTGCCTATGTGTGCGGGCAAGGAGAAGTATTGGGAACCTTAGAGCCAGGCAAGCTGGCTGATCTCATCGTGCTGGATGGAAATCCCTTGCAGGATATCGCCGTGATGGACCAGGTCATTTTTGTGGTCAAGAGTGGTGAGATCGTATTTCCGATAATCGAATCTTCTAAATAATTTTTAGATCGAAGGAACGGATTTACCTGTAATAAAGGGGATGCGCTGGTGCGGAGCCCAGCGCATCCCCCCCTTTTTTACGGGAGTTTATGAGTGTACCGCAAAAATGTCGGTAAGGTATAGAAAAAACCGCTCTGAGCGCTTCTCCACAGCATTGTTGTCATTCCGCGGGAGCGTCTTTTTGCGACCAAGGAATCCCCCAGGCGTAACTTATCAGGGATTCCTCCTCGCACTGCAAAGAGCGCAGGGCTCATCGGAATGACAAATCTCGGAAGGTATCTGCTAAGGCCACCGACACTTTTGCGCTAAACTCGGAGTTTTTTGGCTTCTTTCCTAAAAAACAATTTCCTGTATTACAATATCTCCCCAATATTTATTGGTAGTCTGTAACCCGGTAACCTGGTGAAAGTTATGGTCAAAATCTTATCCCGTTCGGTGCTAGACGAACAAAAGAAGAATCCTGAGGCTTCCCCATTTCACTTTGTCGATCCCCGCGAGACCATCGAAATCCATTTGCCTGACGATAGAGTTCTGTCCGGTCCACGTGGATCAACGACGGGTGAATTCCTTTTGGCGATCGAAGATGAGCATGATGTCCCTATCGTAGGAGCGATTGTCAATGGATCGTTGCGCGAGCTGACTTTTCCGCTCGAATTCGACTCGTTAGTCCGTCCAATCAGCATGAGCGATGCCGATGGGATGCGCTTCTACCGTCGCTCGCTGACCTTCCTGCTGGAAACTGCATTTCACCATCTCTTCCCCAAAGCAATATTGGCCATTGACCATTCTGTAGCCTCGGGGGGGTATTTTTGTCAGGTATTCAACAGTCCCACGCTATCCAGAACAGAGATTTCCACGCTCGAGAAGCACATGCGTAAGCTCGTTGCGGATGATATTCCCTTCGTCCGCGAAAAAGTGCCCCTTGATGAGGCCATCGCCTATTTCGGAGAGAAGGGCTATAAGGATAAGATCCGCCTGCTCGAACACCGTCAGAAAGAGTACCTGATCTTATACGGCTTAGGAGACCACCGGGATTACCATCACGGCTATATGGTTCCGTCTTCAGGATACCTGCAATGGTTCAAGCTGACTCCACTTGGCGACGGTTTTGTGATGCAATTCCCTCGCCGCCATCAACCCACAGATATCCTTCCGCTGCCTGATTATCGTGCCTTACTGAACACCTTTCGCCAATACGGCGATTGGCTGCAGCGTTTGGGGATAGATAATGTTGGGACACTGAACCAGGCTATCAGCGAGCAGCGCAGCCGGGAGGTGATCCTGGTTTCAGAAGCCCTGCACGAAGGACGCATCTCCGAAATCGCCAGTCTAGTAGCCAATCGGGTCAATGAAGTCCGAGTCGTGTTGATCGCGGGCCCCTCCTCTTCAGGGAAGACGACATTCTCAAAGCGACTCACCATCCAATTGCTGGCCAGGGGCATTTCACCCTATCCTCTAGAAATGGATAAATATTTCATCGATCGCGAACTAACCCCACGCGATGAAAGTGGGGAATACGACTTTGAAACCATCAAAGCAGTCAACACAAAACGACTTGGTCAGGACATCCAGAGGTTGATTGCTGGGGAGCGGGTTCAATTACCTCACTTCGACTTCAAATCTGGGAAGAGTATGGCGGGCGATACAGTCCAGCTTTTGCCGGGGCAAATTATCATTTTGGAAGGCATTCACGGATTGAACCCAGAACTGATTCCCAACATCCCCCCAGAACAGAATTTTCGGATTTATGTCTCGGCGCTGACCCAACTCAATCTGGATTGGCATAACCGGGTCTCGACCACGGATACGCGCTTGATCCGCAGGATCGTGCGCGATGCGCGCGAACGGGGCTATTCAGCCCAAGACACCATTGGCCGCTGGGAATCTGTCCGGCGTGGGGAAAAGAGATATATCTTTCCTTATCAGGATAACGCCGATGTGATGTTCAATTCTGCCCTGGTCTATGAACTAGCCGCCCTAAAGCCCTTAGCGGAACCCGTCCTCAGGCAAGTCCCTTTTGGGACCCCAGAACACGTCGAGGCCAAGAGGTTGCTGGCTCTTTTAGAATGGTTTGTGCCCCTGGATGTTGACATGATTCCGGACAATTCTCTTCTCAGGGAGTTCCTAGGGACTTCGATCTTGCGGGGATTCAAAATTTGGAAACGGTAACCCAATGACCTGGGAAAACAAAATCATGCGCACCATCCGGTGCCGCAATCCACAACACATTGGCACGCTGGCGAGCCTGCTCACCGCCATTGCCGAAACTGGTGGTTTTGTGGGTACAATTCAAACCATATCAGAGGGGCACCAGGCAGTTGTGCGCGATATCGCCATCTATGCCGATGACGATCAACAACTAGCCAAGATTCTCGCAGCTATTGAAACCAACCCGGGCACTCGTATTCTGGCAGTGCGGGATGAAGTTCTAGAGCTTCATCAGCAGGGTAAAATCGCCATCCGCAGCCGCTACAAGATCGATAATTTCTACACCATGCGTCGGGTCTACACCCCCGGGGTCGCAGAAGTTTGTCTAAAGATCGCAAACGATCCCTCGCTGGCCCGGTCATATACTGCTATCAGCCATCTGGTAGCCATCGTCACCGATGGTACTGCCATCCTGGGGCTGGGGGATATTGGCCCCACTGCGGGAATGCCTGTAATGGAAGGCAAAGCCATGCTGATGGAATCGCTAGTGGGGCTTTCCGGTGTGCCCATTTTGCTCGATACCAGAGACGTCGACCAGATCGTGGACACGGTGGCTAATATCGCTCCCACCTTTGCCGCCATCCAACTCGAGGATATCTCGGCACCGCGCTGCTTCGATATCGAGGCCCAACTCCAGGAGCGATTGGATATTCCAGTGATGCATGATGATCAGCATGGCACCGCGGTGGTCACCACAGCTGCACTAAGAAATGCCTGCAAGCGGTCGAATATCGAGATCAAGAACGCGCTCATTGGTCAAATCGGGTTGGGAGCGGCCGGTCTAGCAACCAGCAAGATGCTGATGTCCTACACTGGAAATGCAGTTCTGGGCGCTGATCTCTCCCAAGAAGCAGTTGCTCGATTCGTATCCGAAGGTGGGCAGGCATCAAACTTAGCGGAGATCATGAATGTGGCCGATGTGGTCATTGCAACCACGGGCGCAGCAGGCCTGATCAAACCCGAAATGGTGCACCAGGGACAGATCATCTTCGCCCTCTCGAACCCCAATCCGGAGATCGAGCCAGAAATTGCCCAGGAGGCTGGGGCTGCTTTCGCGGTCGATGGAAAATCGGTCAACAACGTGCTTGGCTTCCCAGGGATTTTGCGCGGCGCGGTCGATACCCAAGCACCCTATATCAGCCATGCCATGTACCTGGCGGCAGCCAGAACGATCGCCGATCTGGCGCCTGAGGGTGAATTGGTACCTAATCCCTTGAATAAGGATGTCCATCAAGCTGTCGCTCGCGCCGTCGCGGAGCAAGCCATGAAAGAGGGAATTTCGCGTGCTGAATACGTGCCCTATGTAGACGAATAATACTCCGATCACCTGACAGTTCCTAAATCACGAATTGCACGAATTATGTATTCGTCAAGATCATGTTGAACATTCTAGCAAACTTGTCATTCCGAGTAAATCCACAGCGTTTGGGACGCTGCTCAATCATAGAGAAACTCTCATCGATGTCATTGCGAACGGAGTTTACGGAGTGTGGCAATCTCCTCCATCAAAGTGGGAGACTGCCACGTCGCACGCCAATGGCAGCGCTCCTCGCAGTGACATCAAGGTTAGTTTCTAATAACGGAGAGAGGAATCCCTGAAACCTTCGAAAATGTGGCAAAATTGACTGCCCAGCTTACCCTGCCTTGGATTGAAATCCATGGCAGACAGAAAAAGTCCGTTCAAACGGACTGGTAAAGGCGCATTTCCAGTCGGATACCATTCGACTTTGATATTCATCCTAGCTACCTGACAGTTTCATAAAAAGGGATTGATTGACATGGCAAATCCAAGTA
>CAZUSV010000117.1:9538-20220 GCA_964622645.1 uncultured Anaerolineales bacterium | reverse complement strand
TTTGCCTGTCGTTTTTTTGGGGGGGGGGGCCCCCCCCAAAAAACCTACATCGCCCCCCCCAGGGACCTCTCTTCTTTGGCTTTTTTCAGTGGACCCATTCGTGCCATTCGTGACAAATCCTAAGGTCCGGCTATGGCAACTGCAAGCTTATCAGGATGCAAGTATTTGCTCGCTGTGGTCAGCACATCTTCTGGGGTCACTGAAGCTACCAGCTCTGCGTAGCGCAGGTAGTAGTCCATACCCAGATCGTAGCGTTCCAGATTGATCAGCGCGCCCGCCACACCACCATTCGACTCCAGGGCCAACGGCAGCCGTCCGATGAAATTGGCCTTGCTATCGGCCAGTTCATCATCCTCGACCGGCTCAGTCACAAAGCGGCCGATCTCATCCCGGATCAACTCCGTAGCCTTCTCGATATTGTCCGGGTTGATGCCCGCGCTCACTGACCACGGACCTGGCCCCATCCCGGCACTCATGCTGCTATAGGCATAATAGGCCAGGCCAGCTTTCTCGCGCACCGCCTCACCAATGCGACCCATCATACCGAACTGCCCGAAGACACTATTCCCCAAGGAAGCCGGCAAGAAATCTTCAGATCTACGGGCCAGGCCCGAAGCACCAATGACGATATCGGCCTGAGATTTCCCAGGGATCTCGACTCTTTGTGTCACCAGTTCCTCGAGCGGCGTGACGGACGGGAGTTGAGTAGGGTGCGGTTGATTGGGGTTTGTCCAATCTCCCAAGGCTGCGCGTACTTCTTCAACAGCATCTTCGGGGGAGACCCCACCAACCACAGCCACGACCATACCCTGCGGCCCATAGTGTACCTTATGGAAGTCCACCAGATCCTGACGAGTGATGGCCTGGACTGTCTCCGGATAGCCATCTTCCGGACGGCGGTAAGGGTGATCTTTGTAGACGATCTGGTCGAAGGTCAGGCCAGCCATATCGCGCGTATCTTGGGCGCGCAGGATCAGCCCGGTCAACAGCTGCGCCCGCAGGCGCTCGATCTGCTGCTCAGGGAATACGGGCCCTCGCAAACTCTCAGAAATCAATTCCATCAGCAGGGGCAAATCCTCAGCCAGCGACTTACCGCCAAAGCCCGTGGTATGGGTGGCACCATTGAAACTCAGTCCCGCCCCCACAGACTCCAGCGCTTGGTAGATTTCTTGAAAATCGCGCTTCTCTGTACCACGCATCAGCGCTGCGGAGACAAAGTCTGCCAACCCCAGTTTCTCATCCGGGTCGAAGAGACCGCCAACATGTAAGTATCCATTCACGTTGACGGAGGGGCTGTTGAAGTTGGAGCGCGCCAGCACAATAATGCCATTAGGAAGTTCTACTCTGGTTATATCATCGGGGCCCGGTAATGACGAATGGGTAATGGTGAATGGTGAATGGTGAATGGCGTTCATTTTGCCACCTCATTGTTCTTCGTTGGCAAATATGTTCCCAGAATGCGGTTGCGGGGTAGCAAATATTTCTGGGCAATGCGTTGGACATCAGCGGGTGTGACGGTCGCCAGGCGATCGAGATAACCGGTGAACCAATCGTACGAGTCGAACATCTCGGTGAACCCCATCCAGAAGGCCTGGTTGGTGATGCTCTCGCTGCCGTAGGCGAACAGCGCCCGGGCTTGCTTGACAGCGCGGTCAACAGCAGTCTGGGTTGGTGGGGAATCCTGCACGCGTTGGATCTCCTCATCCAAGGCATTAATGACCTCCTCGGCAGTGCGCTCGGGATGCACGGTCACCGTGATGCTGTAAACGTAGGGATCGATAGTAGCAGGTAAACCACCGCGCACGCCCACCGCCAGGTCGCCTTCGACCAGCTTGAGATACAGCCGCGAGGTCTTATTAGAGATGCCACCCCCGAACATATTTAAACCGGTAGGACCGGTCAGCAGACTATCCAGGACGATGAAGGGGAAGAAGTCTTCGTCAGAGGCGACTGGAGAGTGATAATAGGCACTGACATAGGTGGTATCGTCAGAACCTTCCACCGTCAGGCGGTGTTCGCCGCGTTGGGGGGGTTCGGTGCGCCGCTGACGAACTGGCTGGTCGCCAGCCTGCAAGGGAGCATACAACTCTTCAATGCGCTCTTTCATTGCCTCGGTTTCGAAATCTCCAGCCACAACCATCAGGGCATTGTTTGGCTGGTAATAATTGCGATAGTGATTGTAAAGATCATCGCGCCCCATGGATTCGAGATCGACCATGTCGCCGATGATCTCATAATGGTAAGGGTGCACCCGGAAAGCAGTCGCCCGCATGACCTCACCGAGCTGGAACATGGGCTGGTTCTCATTGCCTTGGCGCTCAGAGATGATCACTGTGCGTTCGGATTCGACTTCCTCGGGGTCGAAGATGCTGTTGACCATGCGGTCCGCTTCGAGGCGCAAAGCCAGGTCGATCTTGTCGGCGGGCATGGTCTCGAAGTAGGTAGTCCAATCCAGGTAGGTGAAGGCATTCCACATACCGCCTTCTCTGGAAATAGCCTTATCAAGAACGCCAGAGGGGAACTGGGGCGTGCCTTTGAACTGCATGTGTTCCACCCAATGGGAGATCCCTGTTTTACCAGGGATTTCATCGCGCGAACCGACCCGATACCAGACCCAACTGCTGACAATCGGGGCAGTGTGGATCTCCTTGAGCATCACTTGCATGCCGTTGGGAAGTTTATATTTTGTTATCAGAGAGTCCATGAAAAGCAATACCTCGTAAAATGGATTTTATTCGGAGACAGTATTTCGACAACGTCAACTTCGCGAGAACTTCCGAAAATAGGGGGGTACAGGGGTGCTCCGCACCCCTGTACCCCCCTATTTTCGGACTTCTCGTCTGAAAGTTGCCATTGTCAAGGTATCCACTATGGGATCAAGAACCACTCACAAATGATCGTCAGAGGGCCTTGACAAATTTCGGTATCCTCCCAGGAGTCATCCATATTCATCAACAAACTTTCATATGGAGAAACTACACCGATCAGCCCACCAAATGGTGTACCTAAACCAGTCTCACTGAGTTCTATATACACTGGCACATCAAGATGAATCGGCACTGACTGGTCAACGGGAACAGTAATATCCAGAGCAATGGGTAGGCTGGTTCCCGCGGGCAGAACGATGTTGGCAGGAGCATTGATATTGAGTACTCCAGCCGAGATCGAAACTTGAGCACCGAAAATCTGGGTGGGTTCGGTGAGTGTGACCCGGGTTATGGTAGATACCGGTAAATCAAATTGAACTGGAATTGTATCATCAACGACAATGGTCTCATCGATGACAGCCTTGTTCATCTCTTTGAAATTCTCATGCAATCCACTCACCAATTGGGTAGAGATGGCTTCTTTTAGGTTGAATATCTGTTGCCCTAAAGTTATCAGCATAACGATCAGGATAATATTCACCAATAATGAAAATATACTCATCACCGTCCAGAATGCGGGCATCATCTTCCCCTGCCAGATGAAGCGGCGCAATATAGCCCTGGCAAACAATGTAGCCGTCACCCTGGATTTGGTTGGGTAATATGGTTGGTAAGTCATTGATCTCTCTCCTGACATCATGATGGGCTGTCGGACGATGGCTAGAATATAGCATATTGCACAGAGGCAGTAAACCAGTTAGTAGACAGTTTTCAGTGATCAGTTGGCAGCAAAAGCACAATCTTCGTGACGATGCTCAGAGTCGTCACGGACGCGAAGACAGTATTGCGGTGCTTTTGTGACACATATGGGTATGGATTTGCCACGCCTAGGGCAAGAACGAGCACCACGGGAAATCTCAAAGACCCTAAAACTTGGCTCTCTAGGAATTCCCGTGGTAATATCCAGATTTGGGAACTACCCCGTCGATTCCTGGAGAGCCATAATATTGCTATCTTCGAGCAAGAACCGGAGGAAAAATCTGTATGAAAGTTGTAAGAAATTTGGTGGCCGTGATCGGCGCAGGTCCAGCTGGTTTGTATGCGGCCAAAAAACTGGCCCAATTTGGGGCTCAGGTAGTCATTTTCAACAGAGATATCAGGCCAGGGGGGCTTGCAGAATACGGCATCTACCATACCAAATATCGCATGAAGGCTGGATTACGTAAACAGTTTCGCAAGATCTTGTCAGAAGAAAACATTGTCTACTATGGCAATGTCACCGTTGGCGAGCAAGGAGACCTATCCCTGGATGAGATTCACGAGCTTGGATTCCAGGTCCTCGTCGTGGCTGTTGGCGCGCAAGGCACAAAATGGCTAGGGCTACCCGGTGAAGAACTCAAGGGTGTCTTCCATGCCAAGGATTTGGTATATCACTATAACAAGCTGCCACCTTTCAGCCAATATGAGTACCCCATCGGGAAACGCGTCGCTTTGATCGGTGTGGGCAATGTGATGATCGATATTGCCCATTGGTTGATTCGTGACAAGAAGGTTGAAGAAGTCATCGCGGTAGCACGGCGAGGTCCTGCAGAAGTCAAGTTCACCAAAAAAGAGATGGAAAATGTAGCTAATAACCTTGACTTGGGTGCTTTAGATCAGGAATTCGAGCGCGTCGCCGGGTATATGCATGCCGTCGACCAATCTCCCGAAGCAGCCAGAGATTTCATTCTCTCGGCGCTACCAAAAGCAAAAGAGTCTAATTCAGAAACGCGGTTCACCTTTCAGTTCCTCTCCTCTCCAATGCAAATCCTCGGAGATGAGCATGGCAATGTGAGCGGGTTAGAAGTGGAAGATACCAAACTCATAGCACGGGATGGTGATACCAAAGTTCAGCGCTTAGGAACCAGCCGAGTTCTCGATGTCGACACAGTTGTGTTCTGCATAGGTGACAAGGTAGAAGAATCATTTGGGCTGCCTGTCCAATGGAATGCTTTCGTCAAGCATCCAGCACCCCAGTATCCTGTCAACGAACTCTCCTACGAAGTCTTCGACCCGGAGACAGAAAAAGCGCTCAGAGGTATTTTTGTCGTCGGGTGGTCGCGCGAAGCCAGCAGCGGGCTGGTGGGCTATGCTCGCAAGGATGGTGAAAACGGTGCTGAGGCCGTTCGTAGATACCTTGATACCTTCCCGCCTCTCGAAAACACCAAAAATTTGCTGGCAGCAATTGACACAAAGATGACCCAATTATCCCACCCGGTGGTCGATAAGTTTGGTGTCGATCGCCTGATCGAAATCGAAGCAGCGCGGGCAGCAGAAAAAGGTGTAGAAGAGTTCAAGTTTGATTCCAACAAGGCTATGCTTGAAGCTTTAGAATAAGAACTTTCCGAAAATAGAGAGTGCCGGGATGCTTTGCACCCCGGCACTCTCTATTTTCGGAAAGCTTCGCGAATGTGACTCAAGTCTATTTTGATGATGTGGGTAGAACTACTAATAGAAAACCGATAGCGATAACTGCTTCCCCCAGGATCACGCCGGCAGCTTGTAAAGGGCCAAAATAGGGTACTTCTGGAAATGGCTGCGTACCAAACCCAAAAACATCCGCCATACCGGAGACAAATGCGATCACATATCCGGTGCTGACCAGACGCAAGCCAATATCAGCAGCCAGAGCTCGCTCAGGTCCCGACCAGTGAATTGAAAAGCTTATATACCCCCCCACACAAATCACTCCCAAACCCAGCAGGAAAACGGCGATCTGCACAAAACCTACCACAGGGCTGCGATCCAGCTTGAACAAATCAGGTTCGAGTCCCAAGATAAAAAGCACAAACCCTAGAAACACGATCCCCAGCCCAAACCAGACCCGTCGAGGTCCATATTTGGATCTTTTTGCAAGCAAAGCAATTATCCTTTCGGTAGATTTTTCTCCAAGAAGTCGATCCAATTTCGGCCTAATACGGCAGCCACATCGCTTTCAGTATAACCCTTTTTTGTTAACAGGGGAGCCAGTTTGGCTACATCAGCAACGGTGTCGATTTCCGCGGGGGTTCTTTGGAGACCAAACCCGCCGTCGAAATCGCTGCCCAGGCCCACATGCAGGGCATCCCCAGCCATCTGGCAGATATATTCGATCTGAGCGACCACATGGTCAAGGGTTACCAAATGGCGACCGTCCTGCTCCTGCCAACCTGCCAGTAAGAATCGGTTGTAAGGCACCACACCAATCCTGGCCTCTCGCTCGATAAGACCCTGGATGACGCCATCGGTTAGGAAACGGTTGCTATCAATGCCTTTAAGTAGCGCGGCCGCATTAGCATGGGATGCAATAATTGGGCCTGCATACATATCGAGACATTGGAGTACAGCTTTCTCGTCCATGTGACTGATGTCCAGGATGAATTCCATATCCGCCATGCCCTCTAGCAGAAGATAGCCTTCCTTGGTCAAGGGTCCGGGCTCACCTGTGCCCCCGCAGAAACGTGTACCAGCCCAAGCCGGGCCAATGATACGCACTCCACGTCCCCACCACTCGACCAATTCCGAAGGAGATTTTACAGCCTCGGCGCCTTCCATCAAGATCACTAGACCCACTGGAGGAGAGGCGTTTTCGACCCCCCATTCAGTCAGGTGATGCTGCAAATCTGTTTGTGTGCAAAGCAGACGGAATTTATCCGCATAGTCATCCACCAGGCGATGATACACATCTAATTGAGCTTGATAGCGTGCTACAGCTTCAGCAATGTCTCCATAGCATTGAACATCCCAGGGACCCAGTCTGCGACGGGCAGGCGCAGCGAACAGCGTTGAGAAGATAATGCCTACGCGCCCGCGTTGATAATCTGGCCAGCCCAGCAATGTATCGCCGTTGTGAAGAGGGGCCTCTGTGCCGCGCTCGCGGCGACGAGTTTCTGCTGCAGAAAGGGTGTAATCGCGACCAAAGGTGAGAACATTCCAGGCCAGGTCTTGGTGAGCGTCGACGATGATCATAATATTCGTTCTTTGAGCGAACTACCCTGAGAAAGATCGTGCAATTTGACGGTCGATCTTACCCATGGGGTAGTTTCCCAGCTCCCTGGGATGCTCCCAACGCAATTCTGTGTGATCCAGAAGTTGGGGGTTTCCTCCAACGAGGGTAGCATGGAAAGCATGCAGCGTGACGCGGAAGTGGGTATAAGCATGCTCATAAACCCCCAGTAATTCTCCAACTTGGATATCTACACCTAACTCCTCGCAGATTTCACGTTTCAGGCAGGTTTGGAGGGACTCCCCAGATTTTGTCTTGCCTCCAGGGAATTCCCACATACCACCCAGCAAGCCTCCCTCTGGGCGCTGAGCGATGAGAACTTGTCCATTGCGTTGGATCACGGCCGCAGTCACAGTATGATGCGGGATATCAGCCTGCTTTCTTTTGACGGGACGTTGCTCTTGTATTCCCAACCTGAAAGCCTGACAGTATTCAGATACAGGGCATAGTTCACATTTTGGATTGCGCGGCGAGCAAAGGCTGGCGCCTAATTCCATCAGAGCCTGGTTGTAATCCGCGGCCTGACCGGGGGGCAGATATTCACGCGCCAAATCCCAGAGACGCCTTTCTCCTGCAGTCGTGCCTGATGGCTGGCTGACATCGAAGATGCGCGACAAGACGCGGCGAATATTGCCATCCAGGGCTGCTTCATCCAAACCAAAGGCAATCGATGCAATTGCAGCAGCAGTGTATGCACCAATACCCGGAAGATTCTTCAATGCAGTCAGATCAGCCGGGAGTACCCCCTGATATTGATCCATGACAACCTGAGCGGCTTTATGGAAATTGCGCGCCCGGCTGTAGTAGCCCAACCCTTCCCAATGATTAAGCACTTCTTGTTGAGAAGCCTGCGCCAGCGATTGAATATCCGGGAAACGCCTCATCCAGCGCTGGTAATAGGGCAGCACAGTTTCTACGCGCGTCTGCTGGAGCATAATCTCCGAAACCCAGATGGCGTAGGGGTCAGTAACACCACGCCAGGGTAAATCACGCGCCTCAGCCTGATACCAGGCTAATAATTTCGCTGCTAAGGGGTAACCCATCTACCTCCAACAGAAAAAAACAGTATGCCAGACAGCTACACTGTCTGGCATACTGTTTCTTCTATCCTGCTACATTTGGAAACCAGGTCGCTCTTGAACCGTTCTGAATTCCAAGTCCTTCACGTAATCGAGCAAACGCGTGGTCAGAGCATCCCATTCTTGTGAGAGGATAATCTGACGCAAATCTTCGGCATTGGTTGTTTTTGCAGCCGCTAAGATCTGGGGCTGGTCGCCATACACAGTAACCCAAGCTTCGGTGGTTTCCAAACCCAATTGCTGGATTTCGGGGATGAACTCGCGTACGACAAACTCAAAATACTCTTGTTCGCGCCCAGGCAGGATGTTCCACGACATCAACAGTTTTACAGCCACAATATCACTCCACTCATTAGGCCTGGTAATCCAACACTACTACCTGGGTCTCTGTGGGAACCGATGACGGGGTGACCGAGAGCTCTTCCACAGGCTTGATCGTTCCTAGTCCCATCTCTTTGAGGAACTTGCTCAGCGGGTCAAGTTCGATTTTGCATTTTGAAGAGCCGTAATGCATGGGAATCACAATCCCCGGCTCCAGCAAACTGATCACTTCGGCAGCTTTGGCAGCATTCAGGCCTCCACCGCCACCGACAGGGACCAGGGCAACATTGACGGTACCTAAGGCCTCGACCTGAGATTGGCTGGGAACCCGGAAGAGATTCCCTAAATGGGCAACGGTAACCCCCTCGTAATCAAACACGTAGAGTGTATTGCGCAGTTCGTCTTTTTTGCGTTTATTGCCACCGTTCGTGCGCACTGCCGTGATAAAGACATCCCCTATTTCGTATTCTCCCGGTCCATTGATCACACGCTGTTTGGATTTGATTGCTGCTTCATTGTTGTACGCTGGTGAATCCTGGCTGATAGAAACGATGTGCCCGCGCAAGTTCAATGGTCCATAGCCGACCACTTTTTCGTCGTAGGGGTCGGTGACAACTGTTGCCAAGCCGCGCGAGGAGAGTCTGAAACAAGAATGTCCGTGCCAAGTTATTTTCATTACGTATCCGCGTCCTTAAACTTTCCTTAGATTCCGCCCGATTATACTGTATTGGTGTGAAAACCGCCAAAATTAATGATATTATTCCGCCCATGAAATATCTGCACTTCCTAATCGCCATATCCATCACAATTCTAGCATCAGCCGCCTGCAGTTCACCTCAAGCGGAACCAGCAAACACCCCTACGGTTGTCACGCAAACTCCGATTTTCAGTGCTACGGCTGAGGTAGTGGCAGAGGCCGAGAGCACTGCCACCCATACGGCAACGGCAATTCCAACGCAAACCCCCACCAACAGCCCCACGCCAACAACGCCTCCCCCACCTGAACTCCAGTACATATTCTCAACTGAGTTGGATTATACAAACCTCAAGCTGACGGTAGCCCAGTTCATCAGCATCCCCAATAACTCCTCTACACCATGGAATGAGATCATGCTGGTCGTGCCTCCAAATCTATACCAGGATGCCTTCCACATGACGAGTATTACCTGGGAAAATGGTCAGGAGATCACAGACCACGACATGCGAGGCTCTCAACTCTATATTCCGCTAGCAGAGCCACTCGACCCTGGCATGACAAAGAACCTTTTCATCTATTACGATCTTTGGCTGCCCCCGAATAACTCCTCCGCTGAGGCAGGCCCGACTCCCTTTGGGTATACCAGCCGTCAGATCAACCTGGTGGATTGGTATCCCTTCTTGCCGCCTTATCGTGATGGCCAGGGCTGGGTCATTCGGGACCCGTGGGCTTATGGTGAATTTCTGGTCTACCCGGTGGCCAACTACGACGTCACCATTACGCTTACGAACCTGCCCCAGGCCGTGACCATCGCTGCCGGCGCTCCCGATATTGGAGATGGAGAAACACATAAATACCGTCTCGAGAAAGGGCGCAACTTCGTCTGGTCGGTCAGCCAATACTATTCCGTATTCGAGGAACAGGTCAATGAGACGACAATTCGAGGCTACGTTTTCCACCCAGATGTCGAGGCCGGAGAAGAGGCCTTCTATGCCACAGTAAACGCTTTTGAGCTCTATTCAGAACTATACGGGCCCTATCCTCACCCCATGCTGACTATGGTAGAAGCGGATTTCGATCACGGCATGGAATATCAAAGTTTGTACTTTCTCAACCGGGGATTCTTCTCCTCTTATGACGGTACAGCCGGGAGCTTTCTGATTGCTATTGCCGCCCATGAGACTTCGCATCAGTGGTGGTATGGCATCGTCGCCAACGACCAGGCCCTTGAACCCTGGCTCGATGAAGCCCTGGCGACGTACAGCGAGTATTTGTTCTACGAATATTATTACCCAGATCGGTTGGATGATTTTTGGTGGGGTCGGCGCGTGAATCCCTACCAGCCATCTGGATGGGTAAATCACACTATTTACAGTGCCTCAGGCTACCGTGATTATCGAGACGCGGTCTATTTGCAAGGTGCCATTTTCCTGAATGATCTCCGCAATCTGATTGGCAATGAAGCTTACTTTGCCTTCTTGCAGGATTACGCCTCCTCATATGCCAACCAACTCGCTACCGGAAATGACTTCTTCAGGATACTGGCCAGCCATACCGATGTGGATTGGTCTCCCTTGCTGACGACGTACTTTCAGAGATAGATAATGTTTTAGCAGCTTAGCCTAAAATCCCGAAAACAGGTGTGCGTGGGGGGGGACCCCCCCCCCCCCCCCCGCGTTTTTGGGGGTATATCC
>CAZUSV010000117.1:0-9528 GCA_964622645.1 uncultured Anaerolineales bacterium | reverse complement strand
CGCTTTTTCTCAAAATACCTCAACACGGGGGGGGGGGGGGCGGCCCCCCCCCCCGCCACACCTGTTTTTTGGGGCTATTCTCCTTCGAGGCTGAGTTGGCACAAAGTGTTATTATTCGGGTAAATGCCCATGGAAAAAAGATTACTTAAGATTTGGGGAGAAGGTTGCGGGCGCAGCCTGGCATTTCAGATCCTTGTCATGGCTGCTGCCTTCAGTATCTTCCTGGTGCCGGCGCTGGTAATTTCGATATGGGGTGGGGACCGGGATACGAATTTCGGCATTTTCATGGGGATTTTGATCCTTGTTATCCTGGGGGGGATCGTCGGTTCTGTAGTTTGGGGGGTCTCTGGTATCCGTAAACGTGCTGCTCATCTTGATGCTATTTTCGAACAATGGGGTTTGGAAGGCTCCGCTTACCTGCAAAATGGACGCCAGTATCACGGGGAGATCGACAATAAGCAGGTGAAGATCTTTTTTCGGCGCGGGCCAACGCTCGAGATTCGGATTTCTGCACCGCTGCACACACAGGCCGTGGTGATCTACAAAAGTGAGCTGGGACGTATTTCAGCAGGGCTAGGGAACTACGAAACTGTAGTGATCAATGATCCCGTATTTCGTAATCTAAGCATCTATGCGCTGGATGCCAATTGGATGAATAAAATCCTGGCAGATGAGCCAGCCCGCAGGGCAATCCGTACGTTGATGCGTGTCACAGGAATTCATGAGCTGCGCCAGATTTTGATCCAGCCCGAGGAATTGCAGTTGACCATCCGCCGTGTGCATATCGACCAGATCAATCGCCAGAATGTAGCCACCTGGCTCGAGGAGATGAACACCCTGCTGCGCACGCTCGAAGACGCGCCGGATCCACAAGAGATTACAGTAGCCACCCCCATCATAGAAACAGATCACATTGATCGCAAGTCAATGGTTATCTTGATCGCGGCTGCGGGTTGCAGCGCTCTGGTAGCTTTGTCGGGTTGTATTGCTGCGATATTTATCTTGAGCCGAGTTTTCTCGAATATCCTATGACTTCACTGAAAACCCGGTTTTTCCGATAACTCGGGGTAGTAACCCATTTCAGGGATGGAATACGCTGATTTAAGGGAACATACACTAAAAAACCGGGTTTTTAGGTGTTGATGTCCCACCAAACGACAGCGCAGAATCTTTTTTCAGTGGACTCACCAACAAATAGAAAAGTAATCGGGTGATGGTCAGAGAGTAATTGACATCTCGTTGCATCGCAGAGCGGATGGAACGAGATGTCAATTACTTTACAACCACTACCAGTAATCGTTATTCTCCAAACACGTCCCAAAAAAACCTAACTTTTGCAATCCAAAACCATGGCTTATTTTGTATTACAAAGAGGAGTTACGCACCCGAAACAGAAGAGCCTGAAAAATAGGGGGTGGGGGCTTCGTCCCCACCCCCTATTTTTCGAAATATCTCTCTTTGACTGCGTAACATGAGTTACAAATACAGGATGAGTAATACTCCAAACACGAAATAATTGGATACGGTCTGATTGCTTCATCCAACCTGAGGATGATAGGAAATTGCAACTCTCGACCGATTTACATAAAGGCTATTTTTGTATATCCTTGGATAGAATATCAGCAAGAGCAGCGACGTTTTAGTTGCAATTCATGAAAGCGAGGTTGTCATGGCCCCAAATTAGTTCTCCACAGGTAACGTTACCTGGACAATTGCAAAACAATGCGTATAATAACAGACAGCATTTGTAAAAATTGTCCATTTTGTAGCTTTCTCGTTACCTTAGTGGCGAATGAATCAAAATATATATTAAAAGTATCAATTCTTGGCAGCGAAGGTTTTTAATACCTTGCCATTCCAATCCCCATATACCTAAATTTTAATGGAGAAAAACAGTGAAAATTACATCAAGTTCAAATATCAAACGACTGGGAGTGTTCACCCTGCTCATCGTGACATCCTTGGTCATCTCAGCTTTTACAGGAAGCCAATATCCTGTAGCCCAAGAGGAAGATCCTTATGTAGAGATTATCAATGAAACTGACGCCAACCTGTGTCTGTTTGGCGCTGTACCTCTGGGTGAAACTGAAGTAACCCAAGAGCATATTTTTGCCGATTATGAGCTCGAACCTGGAGATGACTTTTGGGTAGAACTCGACCTGGTAGGAAATTTCACGCTTATCGCAACCGATTGTGAAGAATTCATCATTGTTGCTGAAGCCGGAGGAGTTGAATTAGGTCAGGTTCCAGTTGTGTGGTGGGTAGGCGATAGCGTGGAGTACCTGGGCGAGGTTGAAGAGACTGGGGGGCAAGCTCCTCCTTCATCCTCGGAATCAGCACCGAGTGATTCCACCGTCCCAGAAGGGACCAGTGCTGATACCGGTTTCCGTCCTGATTCCCATGGTTTCAGCTTTGAAAACTATGGTGACAACATCCAGGTTTCCAACCTGACCCCAGTCGAAATGCAGCGCTTGTTTGGTGACCAGGTCTGCGCCAGCATGGCTGGAGGTGAATGTGTTCTAACTCCACCTGCCAAGCAGTGGATGGAACAAATTAACGATTATATGTCTGGTGGCCACTGTGAAGGTATGGCTGTGCTCAGCATGCTGATGTACAGCAACCATGTCGACGTTGGTAATTTTGGCGGTAGCACAGCGCAAGAGCTTTCGATCAATGACGAGGCCTTGCAAAGAGAGATCGCTATGTGGTGGGCCACTCAAGCAACCTGGCCGGCAGCCACAGTAAAGATTAACGAAACCCCATCAGCTGTTGTAGATGCATTGATCGAAACATACACCTCTTATCCATCGCCCCAGGAAGAATGGGTCATGGGCATCTATATGGCAGATTTCAGTGGCGGTCATGCCATCACACCTTACGCAGTCGTCGATCAAGGTGGTGGTATCTACCACATAATGGTTTATGACAACAACTGGCCCAATGAAGAGCGTGTTGTAGAAGTTGACTACAATGCCAACACCTGGAAATATCAGGCGGCTATCAACCCCGATGCTCCAGAATCTCTCTACGAAGGCAATGCCGATACCCATACACTTGAAATTGTGGGCATTTCCGCTCGGCTACAACAACAGGATTGTGATTTCTGCGCCAGCGGCGGCTCTTCAGGTATGAACAGAGGCCGCGGTTTGGCAGCACCAGCAGAAAACGAAGATTTCAATCAAATTTGGCTCAAAGGTCAGGCCGATTTACAAATCGTTACAGAAGATGGCAAACGCATCGGCTTCTTTGATGGTGAGTTCATCAATGAGATCGAAGGCGCCAGCGGCGAAAACATGAAATTCGGTGTGGATATCTGGGATGTCGATAACGAGCCCGTTTACAAGATCCCAGTGGGTGTTCAATTCTCTATCACCGTCGATGCCAGCCGCGCTACTGAAGGCATCACCTCTGATGTGGCCATGATCGGCCCTGGCTATAACCTGGTGGTTGCTGATCTATATCTCGACCCCGGCACATCAGATACCATCACAGTATCTCCGGATGGCACCATGCTGGCTTATAGCACCGAGTACAACGACGCCCCCGATATGATCTTCGGTGTGGAAACCCCCGCAGCAGATTATGAGTTCATCGTCGCCGCCCTGGACATCGAATCCGGCGCTGAGTTCGTGATCGAGTTAGATCTCGAAAATGGCTATCTGAGCGTCAATACTGACAACACCACCGAATATGGCGTCTATGAGATCGTCATGTACCGCATCGACGACGAGGGCGAATCCTGGTTCAGCAATGACGATATCTACATGGAGCCTGGCGATACCAGTTACTTCCTGTTCAGCGAATGGGAAGGCCCTGGCAGCAGCATGTTCATCGATATCGACTACGGTAGCGACGGCTCATTGGATGAGAGCATCGAGCTGGTCGATGAGTACGAAGCCGGAGGCTAGAATATAGGCTTCGTCGAAGTAAAAGCAAACCATTTAGAAACCCGGTTCGCCCATTGGGCGTGAGAAACCGGGTTTCTTCATTAAAGCGGTCAGGGGCTTTTTCTATAAATGACTCCACTGAAAAAACTACCAGACGAGGGCATCCGCCGGAATATATGGGGGTGGTTGCGGAGCAACCACCCCCATATATTCCGGCGGGAAACTCGCTTGGTGGCTTTTTGCAGTAGAGTCATAAATAGTTTATCAACCTTTACACACTTCATACCACTTCTAAACAACTTCTGAACATCTCTTTGTTAAGCTATTGCTACCTACACAGGTGACAGGCACTTCTCGGAGCGCTTCCAAGCGGAGTGCCGGAAGCCAAGTGCCTGTCACCTAGATCAGGAGATAACCATGACTACAGATACTCAAACCCTTCCCACAAATCCGCCTCTGACGCGCACCCTCAACATCAGCCGCCAGAAGGTCATCGGCGGTATTGGGTTGTTAGCCATCATCGCGCTGGGCGCGTTTTTACGTTTCTATCAGTTAGGTACATACACCATCGGCAACACCTACTACGCCGCCACGGTCAAATCGATGCTGACCTCCTGGCACAATTTCTTCTATGCCTCCTTCGAACCGGGCGGGTCGGTGACCGTGGACAAACCCCCGCTGGGCTTTTGGGTTCAGGCAATTTCAGCCTATTTCCTGGGTGTCAATGGTTTCGCCCTGGCGATGCCCCAGGCATTAGCCGGAACACTCTCTATCCCTGTGCTCTATCACTTAGTCCGAAAATACTTCGGCATCTGGGCCGGATTGACTTCCGCCCTGGTGCTGGCCCTTGTTCCAGTGACCATCGCAACCGAGCGCAATAACACCATCGACGGCTTGCTGGTCTTCGTGTTGTTGCTGGCGGCCTGGGCATTTCTCAAAGCTACTGAGACAGGCAAGACCCGCCACCTGTTGTTGGGCGCTTTCCTGGTAGGGCTGGGTTTCAACATCAAGATGCTGCAAGCCTATATGGTTCTACCTGCTTTCTATGCCATTTACTTCTTTGGCGCTCGCACCGCCTGGTGGAAGCGCATCCTTCAGCTTGGCGCGACGACCATCGTTTTGTTGGTGGTTTCGCTCGCCTGGGTTGTGGCCGTCGATCTGACCCCAGCCGACGAGAGGCCTTTTATCGGCAGCAGCGAGAACAATACGGTGATGGAGTTGATCGTTGGTCACAATGGGTTAAAGCGTTTGAATATGAGTCTCGGTAGCGATGGTCCCCCTGCCGGAGCCGACGGCCCCTCACAAAACTTGGGCCAATCCCCACAGTTTGGTCCTGCTCCCCAAGATGGAAATCTCAACCAACCTCAGAGTGGGTTCGTTCCCCCCGGAGGACCTTCGACAGGCTCAGGGCAGGCTACTCTCGATGGGAATCCGAACCAGAACAACAACCGCCAGCCACCCCAAGAAGCCCTGGATGCCTGCACAGGATTGAGCACCGGCGAAGATTGCACGGTCAATTTACCCAATGGGAACTCCGTCGATGGCACCTGCTACGACAATCAAGCTGGAGACCTGGTATGTGTGCCCGAAGGACGCCAGCCACCCCCAGGTTCATCAATGGCCAACGTACCCGGTCAATTTCCAGACGGTCCTGACGGACAAATTCCCGGTAGCCCTCCAGGTGGTCAAGCTCCTGGAGATGGTCCTGACGGCGGCCCCGATGGGGGTCGTGGCAACCCTTCGGCAGGCTCAGGACGTGGCATGAACGGGGGCGAAACCGGTACGGCCGGTGTGCTCCGGTTGTTCGAAGAGCCGCTGGTTACCGAGGCCAGTTGGCTTCTCCCCTTGGTTCTTTTAGGACTCCCTGTTGCGTTCGTCGCGACGGGTTGGTCATGGCCGCTGAATGGCAAGCACAGCAGTATCTTGCTCTGGGCTGGATGGCTGCTGCCCTGCATGGCATATTTCAGCTTCACCACTGGCCTGTTCCATCGCTACTATCTGATCATGATCGGCCCACCGCTGGCAGCTTTAGTCGGCATCAGCCTGTGGAGCATTGCCAAACATTGGAAGCAGAACCCCACCTTGGGCTGGATCGTGGGAGCCTTCATCACCGGGCTGACGATCATCTTCGAGATTTACGTTATCAGCAGCTATCCCGATTACGCCGGTTGGGTGACGGGGATCTCTATATTGTTCTGGTTGCTGGGAATCGGCATTCTAGCGCTGAGCAAACTGATCCCCATTCACAGAGTTGGTTTGGCCCTGGTGTTGACCGCCATGCTGGTGGCCCCTTTCACCTGGTCAGCCGTGACCACCCTCAACACCAACCCTAACGTGGGTTTGCCCACCGCAGGCGCCCAATCATCCGACCGCACCCAATCTACATTCATGACCCCAGATGTAACCACTCTCAGTGCCAATGGACAGGCCATCCTGGACTACTTGCTGGCCAACACCGATCCCGACGACTATCTATTGGCCACACTCAACGCCCGTGGAGCAGCGCCATACATCCTGGAATCAGACCGGGCAGTACTGACCTTCGGCGGCTTCGGCGGCAGAGATGATGTTGTGGGCCTAGAGGAATTGATCGAGATGATCGATAACGGCGAGCTGCGCTACATCCTGGGCCTGCCGCAGCAGAAGCAAGATATTTCCCAATGGATGGTGAATAGTTGCAGCGTGGTCGATGTGCCCGGCGTAATTGCGATGCCCCAAATTCAAAACAGCCGCCCGGGTCCCGCCGGGCAAACCGAAGAGGTGCTGTATGACTGCGGAAGTTAGAACATATTCATCCACGAAGGAACACGAAGGGTCACAAAGTTCATTCTTTGCCCCTCTTAGTGTTCTTAGTGACCTTAGTGGATTCTTTTCCACTTGGATCGTTCAGGCTATCAAATATGCAACTGTGGGCGTATCCAACACACTCATCGATGCAGCGGCCTACTACGTCCTGACACGCTGGCTGTGGCTGGGCTCTTTGCCAGTGCTGGCCAAAGGGATTGCCTACGCCATCGGTATGACCAACAGTTTTTACTGGAACCGCAACTGGACTTTCAAAAGAAAAGACATGATATATCGTGTCTCAACCTGGAAGGCAGCCTTCTTGTTTACCTTGACGCACATCGCTGCCCTGGGAATCAACGCCGGTGTCATGTTTCTGAGCCTGGAGACGTTTAATCTTAGTGAAATCTTCTCGCTCGTTCTGGCAACCGGCGCAGCTTTCGGCTGGAACTTTATCTTGAATAAATTGGTAGTTTTCAAAACATGAAGAGAATCCACGAAGAACACGAAGATCACCAAAAATCATTCGTGGGTCTTAGTGCCCTTCGTGGATAAAAGAGGTGCAACTATGAAAAGTTTATCTATCGTCTTACCCGCATACAATGAAGAAGCCAACGTGCGAACTACGGTTGCAGAAGTGGCGGGTGTATTACAAAAAATTGGTCTCGACCATGAGATCATTTTGGTCAACGACGGTAGCCGTGACCGAACTGGTGAGATCGGGCGCGAGCTGGCCAGCTATATCCCTGAGTTCCGCCTGGTAGAACACTATCCCAACCGCGGCTATGGCGGCGCACTCAAGGCTGGCTTCGCCGCCGCCCGCAAGGAACTGATCGCCTTCTTCCCCGCCGACAACCAATTCCACTTTGACGAGATCTCTCGTCTACTGGAATGCATGCAAGATACAAACGCAGACATCGTCTGCGGCTACCGGGCACCCCGACGTGACCCATTTATGCGTAAGGTCAACGCCTTCGGTTGGAATACGCTCATCCGCATCCTTTTCGGCTATCTTTGCCGAGATATCGACTGCGGCTTCAAGCTCTTTCGAAGCGAGATGCTCAACCACGTCACCATCGAATCCGATGGAGCGCTGATCGATACTGAGTTCCTCTCCAGCGCCCGGCGTCTGGGCTGTCACATCGCAGAAGTGCCCGTGACGCATCGCCCTCGAGTAGGCGGCGAGGCTACAGGAGCAAACCTGCCTGTGATCATCAAAGCATTCCGCGATCTGTGGGGCTTGTTGCAAGAACAAATTGCCACCCGTGGCTACCTGAAATGGCGTTTTAATTTGCGCTAAGAAACTGTCTAAAAAGACCCCAGGGATCTCCAGAAGAGTGCTTTTGCTACTGATACAACAGGCTACGAAACACTATTTTGAACTGCATGATGGATAAAATCCCTGGGGTCTGGCTGGTAGAATTTACTTTTCAGACGCTTTCTAAGAATAATTGTAATGGGTAGAATGATGTTGAACATATTGTCTTGTCATTCTGAGGAGCGAAGCGACGAAGCTTGCCCTGAGCAAGTCGAAGGGAATCCCTGAAAAGTTGGGCTAATTTATACCTATACAGGCTTGAGCATATGGAACGTATCAGGGATTCTTCGCTCCGCTCAGAATGACACAAGTGTTCAAGGTGTTATCGCCCATTACACTTTCTAAGAATAATCTACATTTTTGATCTGTTTGTAGTGACGACTTCAGTCGTCTGATGCGCAAATAAATTGAGAGATATGCACAATGATTATTTTGAACCCATCAGAGATTGAAATCTCTGCTGAGACAGGAAGTCCGTTTTGCCCGGAGGGCACGCAAAGCGACGGACTTGGTATTTCAGCAGAAAATTCATTTTCGCTGAATTCGTGAGTGAATAAGATCAAGTTTTCCCGTAAACCGCCGCCGGGGACAGCGGCAAGAGGGACAATTAGGCCTATTTAGAATTATGCATACTCCTCAACTTAGAAGACCAGTGGCTCGCTTGTCACAAGAAAGCCTCTGGATGAACAGAGGCATAGTGTGTGATAAAAATCACAAAAAGAACTGATGTATGACTATGTCTCTGCGCGTGGCTCTGGGGTATAAATCTATGCTATAGTATAAAGATAATATGAACTCCAAATAGATCGACAAGCCTGGAGCTAACAGATGTTATATAAAACGATATCGAAGGACAATTTTAGAGAAATGATCGAGGGACTTATGGAGAACAATGAGGTCATGGGTCCCAAATGGAGAGATCGAGACAAAGATGGCACTAAGATTTATCGGTTCTTGAAGCTCAACAACTTTGATGAACTCGAGCTGGACTATACCCGCACCTACAGCTCACCCAAAAACTTCTTTTTGCCTTTCAAAGAGCGCCTGGCCACCTATGATTTGGAAGACGTAGACTGGGAGCAAAATATCAGGTATACGATTCACCCGCGTGTGATCGTCGGGATGCGAGCCTGCGATATCAACGCCCTGCGCAAACTAGATGAAGTCATGATGAAGAGCGTCTATCCCAACCCCCACTATTCGGCCAGGAGACGAAATACGATCATCATCGGGCTGGATCACGAACCCCTGGAAGACTGTTTCTGCCGCTCCATGGGTACTGATGTGGCTTTAAGAGGGTTCGATCTTTTCCTGACTGATATTGGTGACAAATACTTTGTAGCCATCGACTCAGATACCGGCTACATGATCACAAACCAATTTGGCGGCCAAGAGGTCACTGAAGAGGATCAATTGGAATTCAAGCGTGTCAAGAAAGAGATTGAATCCAAGTTTAAAACGCAGGTTGACGTCACCATTGTGCCCGAGGGCTATCCACTTAAGGCGGGACAGCAGCGGTAGCCAAAGGATCGTGGCTGA
>CAZUSV010000116.1:0-20343 GCA_964622645.1 uncultured Anaerolineales bacterium | reverse complement strand
ATTCTTCCAGACCATTTCAAAAATGGGATCTTATTTTTGCACACCTCCTTAGCATTGATAGTGGTGGCACCATTACAACTCAGAAGAAAATTGCTATCCAGGGAAATGTCACCTTCAAAGCCGGAACCAATATCGAAGTCAATGGCTCATTAGAACTTTGGAATAATAGCGATATTCTTATCAAACTCGAAGCAGCCAACGATATAACAACCACCCAGGCAACTGAAGTAGGGGGTACTGGCAAGATCAATATGCAAATCATTGCCGACTCAGATAACAACGACACGGGGAAAGTTACAATAAGCCACAACTTGTATCCCAACAATGGATATATCTCCATCCAGGGGAGCGATGTCGATATTACAGCAGGCGTCATCGACCCCGGTTCTGGCAACATCTCACTCCAACCATCCACGATTGCAACTACAATTGCCATCGGCGATCACCCTACCCTGAACGGCACTTTCATACTTTCTCAGACTGAATTAACAACTCGCATCGCCTCCACAGGTACTGTAACCATTGGCCGCAGCGATGGTACCGGGAAGATCGAAATTGGCGCATTAGATGTCAGCGCCGAGGATTTCGATTTGACTGTACAGGGTGGAGCAATATTATTCAAAGACACATTAACAGGCCCAAGTGCCAAAACCATCCAGGTCATTTCTAACGACTCTATCACTGGACAAGGCGGCGGTTCCACGGATGTAAGTTTGGCCAATGGCTTCCTGCTGCTCAAGGCCAAAAATGGGATCAATGTCCAGACTGAAGTCGCCAATCTCGCTGCTGAGATCACCAGTGCAACTGCAACCGGAGGGGTAACAGTTACCAACCTCGAAGACTTGAACATTAGCAGTGCAGGTGGCACTGATGGTATTACCTCCTATGGCGGTGTCACGGTTTCTGCCAGCAGCCCGCTGCGCGTCAGCAAAGCCATCCGCGAAAACGCTGGGGGGAATATTAACTTGACAGCTGGTAACGACTCTACTCAGCTGGGGGACGACCTGACCATCGAAGCCGATGTCGTGGTCACTTGCAGACCCGGTGAGAACTGCGACGGCAAGATCACCGGCAATGCTGGAGATGATATCGAGACCAAAAACAGCACCCAGGTTTCTGCACCAGGTGGGGTGAACTTCAACGGCGGTCTGGACGGCGATGCTGACAACGGCGGCGGCACGGCCACCATCAGCGGCACATTGCAGGCGACTAATGCTGGCGCAGCCGTCAACATCAGTGGCCCCAATGGCGTCAATCTCACCGCCAGCGGACAGATCATCACCAATGGCGGCAACGCCACCTTGAGCGCTGCTAATGGCACCGTTACCCGAAGTGGCACCATCAACCTCAATGGCGGAACATTGACAATCATCGAGAAGCCGCCCGACCCGGTCATCGCTGGCGTTACTGTCTTTATCGATCCCGATACTGGCGAAGTGACCATCACAGCCTCCGATGCAGATGCAGCCGCCGCAGCCGCTGCCCTTGCTCTGGCAGCCAACCCGGTGCTCACTGTGGCCAGCGGCCAGCCAGTCGACCTGCTGACAGCCACAGCTTTTGGCAGTACGGTCAACTTGCAGTTGCCTGAAGGCAATGGGGCCACCTTTGTCACTGGCATCGCTGCCACTGTCACCATGACCTCCGGTGCCGAAGTGGTCCTGCCCGCAGAACTACCCGAAGGTTTCAATATGCTGGCTACCTTGGAGATCGACGTAGACACTGAACTCTCCGATGAAGACCTGGGAGGCATATTGGTCTCCTTTGGTTTACCTGCGGACACACCCATCGAAGAGCTGCTCATCCTGCAATACCTCGAAGGGGAAGGCTGGGTGGAAGTGCCTTTGGAAGAATCACTCAATGGTCTGATCGAAGCCCTCGCCGAGACGGGCGGGGTGTTCGTCCTGGCCCAGGGCAGCGCAACAGCACAGGCGACTGCTGAAGTAGGAAATGGCAGCGCCCAGGCCTCAGCTGCATTGAGCGGGAACACCAATCAGCCCGTCGTCTTAGAACTCAACGGGGGTAACCAGATCACCGTCTCTGGGGGCGCGGGGGATGCGGTTTCAGCGGTCGATCTGAGCCAGGAGAATTTGCCTGGTGATCTCCCCAGCGAACTGGCTTTCCTGAGCGGGTTAGCGGTGGATGTCACGCAGGGGGTCACCAGGGTCAGTATCCTGCCCGACGGTGAGGGTATCGAGGTGTCTTTCGATGTGCCCGAGGGGGTTTCCCCGCAAGATGTGGTCATCCTCTACTGGCTGGATGTGCTCAATGGCGGCCAGGGGGGCTGGCAAGCGCTCACCCCTGAGATCACCCCCGACGGAGGCGTGACCCTCCAGACTTTCTTCGGCGGCACCTTCGTCTTAGCCAACGTCCAATCCTGACCAGCAATCCAGGTAGAATTCCTCATATCCATATCCTAGGCGAGTATTGCGATGAGCGAAAATGCAGAAAAAAAACCCATGTCAGTTGAAACGATGGTGACGATCGCCATCGCCATTATCGCTTTTGGTGGTGCGATGACGGGCATCATCAACGGGGCGCGCGCCCGGCAAATCGTCAAATTCCAAAACAAGGCCATTGCCGCCGCAATCAACCGCGAGCAGGCCTATGTGATTGCGCATACCTGGATGCTCCAGGACCTGCGCGCCTATGCTGAATACAAACGCTTGAACGACCTGGCCATGATCACAGAGGCAGAAGCAGAATTAGCCCTGGCACGCGGTGATGAAGCGCGCGCAGATGTCCTGAGAGAAAAGGTACAAGAATATCAAACCGCGGCCGCTGCAAAAGCCACTTTCTTCTCGCCTGAATACATCCTTCCGGGAGGCGCTTTCAACGAGCAGGAATTCCTGGGTAACCAGATGAGGTTCGAGGCGCGCAATTTGGATATCAATCCCCAAAAGAATTTCGACAGGGTGCAACAGATCATGGATAAGAGCTCTATTTTGGTAACGGGGATCTACTTACTCTCGTTTGTGGTCGTCGCATTGATATTCGCCAGAGTGATCAAAAGCAACTGGCGATTTTTTTGGGTTGGTATTGGATCACTGATCTTTATTATCGATATTGTTTATATCGTGATCAAAGAGATGGCGTTTCTTCCCAAGTGAGCATGAAATATGACTGAAGCAGAAGCGAAACCCGAACCCCGCAAGATCGAATACAAAACAGCCATCACGATTACCTTGGCGTTGACCTCTCTTTGGGTGGCCTCAATCGTGCGCTTACAAAACAATGTTGTCATCCAAATGGGATTGGCCACACAACGTTCCCAGGCTGAGGCCGTAGCGGCATTCGGAAAATTGACTCGCACCGACCAGCGCGTGGGCTATAGTCTGGATGTATACAGCGATTGGTATGAGGCGCAACAGCAAGCCAATCAAGCCAGCAGCAATGCGCAAGCCGCCCGCATCGCAGGGGACGAGCCCGGTGCCCTCGCGCAAGACGCCGTCGCTGATCGTTGGCAACAACTGCAATCCCAACTCAGCGATTTGACTCCCCTGCTTTCGCAGCAATATGCCGGCAATTACTCGAGTTACTATGAGGACCTGCATCGCAAATCGCATTTCATCTACCAGCGCCAACTGGCATTCGATCGTGAAGCCGCTTCATGGAGGGCCAAGGCTGCCAACTACCGCAATGCGATATCCATGTTATCGGTAGCGTTATTCCTGTTAGGCATGTCCTTGAACATCGATAACTGGGTCAAATACCTCTTCTCGGGTGCGGCGCTGGTGTTGATCGGTACCACAGTGGTCATCGCCATCCAAACCATCCAGATGCCCATCCAACGCACGCCCGAGACGGCCATCTCCTACTTTGTGGAGGGGCAAACGCTGAGCAATAAAGCCTATGTCGCTCCAGAAGAGCAAGCCAGTGAACTAACCACGCAGGCCTTAGCGGCCTTCGAAGCTGCCCTGGAAATTGACGATCAATACGCCGATGCCTACCAATGGCATGGTTTTACCATGCTGCAAACTCGTCTGCTAGACGCTGACCCAGAGCGCAATGCCCAGGCGGCGGGATATATGCAAACGGCGATCGCTTTGGGTAGTGAGGGGTCTGTGGTGTACACCAACCTGGGCTGGGCCTATACCCTGGCTGGTGAATACGATCAAGCCATCGCTGCCCTACAAGCAGCCATTGATGCTGAACCTACGGAATGCACCACCCGCATGAATTTGGGCCTGGCCTATCTGGCAAATGTCCAACCAGATGACTCATCCCAGGCCTATGATGGTGCCCTGGCCTGTCTTTTAGGTGAATCCCCCGATGAGCAAGCCAATCTCTTTGCTTCAGCGCTCATCGACCTGCACGATCTGCAAATCCTGGCCCCTGAGACTCCTGCGATCGATGACACGATCACCCGGCTCAAAGAAACCTCCGCCAGTTTGAAACTGCTCGGCAGTACTTCACCGCTGGAAACACCTGCGGTGGTTGCGGAGATCACCTACGCTGGCAGCATCGCTGCAGATGGCGATCTGTTAGACGAGGGGGATTCGTTCACACCTGGCTCGCCATCCATCTACACCGTTATCAACTTCGAAGATATGCAAGACGGCAACACCTGGATGGTGCGCTGGTATCAGGCAGGGGAGCTCTACGACGAATATCTGGCGGACGTATGGGAGGCTGGTTCTGCTGGTCAGGCGCGCCTCCGCCTCCGAGGTGCGCCCTTGCCCGCGGGGGAATACCTGACCGAGGTGTATGTCGACGGCAACTTGATCGAGAGCGACCATTTCGAAGTCCAGGCTGGGGAGACGGCGGCGATGCAACCTTATGTCTCTAGCACCTTCCGCATTCTTCTGAACCACCCTGTCGAGTGGCTGGTCACCGAAAATAAAACCGACAATGGCTCACTGTATATCGCCAACCCCGAGGATGCCAGCAACTACTTCTGGTACACCTCCTTCCCCTGGGAGGGGGAGGATAACGATAGCGTGCTGTCAGGATTGATGGTGTTATGGTTCGGCCAGCATCCTGATATCGAGTTCCTGGAACAAGGAGAGTTCGTCTTGGGAGGCCTGGGGCAGGCCAGCTATGTGCCGGCTGTCTATAGCGATGAAAGTGGAGCTCGCCTGGGCACTTACCTGGTTGGCATGGTCCACGAGGGCAGCGGCTATTTACTGGTTTTACAGGCCCCCGCCGAAACTTTTGAGCAAACCTACGACACAATCTTTGACCCCATGCTGCGAAGCCTAGAAATCGCGCCCACCCAATAAGGAGACACGCATGCCCGATTCGCGCCTAACGAAATTAGCCCAAGTGCTGGTTCGATATTCTCTCGAGCTGCAACCAGGTGAGCAGTTTGTGCTGCGAACCAGTCCACTTGCAGAAGCGATTAATTTGGAAGTTTACAGAGAAGCTATCTTGGCAGGTGCACACGTTACCCTTCAGGTCAGTTTGCCCGGCTCGGCGGAGATCTTCTTCAAAAACGCTTCAGACGCCCAGCTAGAACACATCTCTCCTGTGCGGCGGATGATCACCGAAACCTTCGATGCCAGCTTGTATATCGAAGCTGAGCACAATACCCGCGAGCTTTCGGGAGTCGATCCCCAACGCCAGTCGCTCTTCAGCAAGGCCAATGCCGAACTCAGCACGCTATTCCTGGAGCGGGCGGCCAGGAAAGAATTGAAATGGTGCCTGACCGTTTTCCCAACCCATGCCATGGCGCAAGAAGCCGATATGAGCCTGAGTGAGTACCAGGAGTTCGTCTACAGCGCCGGAATGCTGCACCTGGACGATCCGGTCGCGTTCTGGATCAAAGAGGGCCAACGCCAGCAGGAAATCATCGACTGGCTGGAGGGGCGCCACCAGGTCGTCATCAAGGGGAATAATATCGAGCTCTCTTTCTCCATCAAAGAGCGCACTTTTGAGCCCGCTGACGGCAAATACAACTTCCCCGACGGAGAGGTCTTCACAGGTCCTGTGGAGGATACAGCCAACGGATTTGTGCGCTTTTCCTACCCGGCCATTTACGGTGGGCAGGAAGTCGAAGATATCGAACTGTGGTTCGAGAACGGCAAAGTGGTCAAAGAGAAAGCCAGCAAAGGCCAGGACTTGTTGACCAAAATGCTCAACACAGATGAGGGTGCCCGCTACCTGGGAGAATGGGGCATCGGTACCAATTATGGCATCCAACGCTTCACCAAGAATATGCTCTTCGACGAAAAGATCGGCGGCACCATCCATTTAGCCGTCGGCTCCGGATATCCCGAAACCGGCAGTAAAAATGACTCCGGGATCCACTGGGATATGCTCTGCGATATGGCCGAGAGTGAGATCACTGTGGATGGGGATTTGATGTACAAGGATGGTGAGTTTGTAATTTGATGATGGATTTCATAAAATTATGCGTAACTCCTAAAAGCAATAGAAACAGGCCAGAGAACACTTTCTGGGCTGTTTCTATTGTGAACCCTATCCACCCCCAAAAAGTAGTATCAACAAATGCATAAAGGCAGACGCCCCGGCTGCCACCGAGGCGTCAGATGGAAAGTTACCCAAGTCGTTGTGGACTCTCAGTAAGGCTTTCCGATTTAAGTATACCCAAAGGAGGCAAGCATGACAACTTTCACTCCCTCGGCAAATCTCACGCACACTCCCTTGTGGCGAGTGCGCTTGCAGCTACTCATTCGTGGAATCCATTCAAATTGGGCAATTTTTTCAAAAAATAAGAGTGGTTTGATTGGTTTGGGTGTCATTGTCTTCTTCGGGCTGATTGCAATCGCACAGCCGATCCTGATCAATACCATCTGGGAACCCGTCATCTACCACCCTGTCACCGGTTTTGATATCGAAATTCCCTTTCATCCTTCGCCGCCATCGGCGAAACACATATTGGGAACAGATCCCTTGGGACGGGATGTGCTCAGCCAGTTGATGTTCAGCACCCGCTATGAATTTGCCCTGGGACTGATTTCTGCAGTGGTTACCGTATTGATTTCAACGACGATCGGTGCCGTTGCCGCGTACTATGGAGGCATCCTGGATGTATTGCTCATGCGTCTGGCCGATCTGGTCATTATGGTACCGATGTTGCCAATTCTAATTGTCTTGAGTGCGCTATCTTCGGTTGGCATGCTAGAACTGGCCTTAGTGATTGGAATCCTCGCCGGGATGGGCGGCAATACTGTCGTGATCAAAGCCCAGGCGCTGTCGATCAAAGTCAAACCCTATGTTGAAGCTGCAAGAATTTCAGGGGGAAGTGATCTGCACATCATCTTCAAACATCTGGTACCCAACCTGATGCCCATATCACTGCTTTTCATGATGTTCACTGTGACCAACGCCATTTTTGCCGAGGCAGTGCTCTCATTTTTTGGACTCACAGAAATAGAAATGAGTTGGGGCCTGATGATCAACACCACCCAATTATTCGGCTATCTGTTGCGTTTCGATACCTGGTACTTGTTGATCCCCGCCAGTCTGGCAATCACGATGCTGTGTGCATCTTTCTACCAGGTTGGACGTGCCCTGGACGAAGTCGTCAATCCCCGATTGCGAGAGCGTTGATCCCTGGCAGCCTAATTTTGTTGGTTACCCTCCCGGAGGTACGCTCGCCAAAGGAGCTTGAGCACGCTCCTTTGCAAACTTCCCTCGAATGATTTTGTAACTTCCGGGAGGGGATACCAGGCCATCAGTCTTCATCTTTTCCAAAGCCAGTTGGATGGATTGTTGATCACAACGGTATGTTAACTGCATTTTTCACCTTCCCCGGTTTGGATAACCTGGCTCTCCAGGAATTCCCGTGGTAATGTCCTGATTTGGGGGTAAGTGGCGTGCGGAGCACGCCACTTACCCCCAATCTGGGAGCTCCCCCGGCGATTCCTGGAGATCCAATTTTCAAGAACTATGGAAATAGCGGAAAAAGGATAGGTAGAGCAATCATTGTGGCGATGAAGAGGAATATAGTCAGCAACACACCCACGCGGGTGTAATCAAAGAATTTGTAGCCTCCCGGCCCAAAGACGAGCACATTGGCTTTGTGCCCCACCGGGGTCAGGAAACTGGTCGCGGCACCAATGACTACAGCCAGCGTAAAGGTCAGGTGATTGGCTCCTAAGCTAAGGGATGTATCAAGTGCTATGGGCACAACCAATACGATGGCTGCCGCATTAGACATAGGTTGTGTAATCAAAGCTGCTAGAAGGTAGATCCCGCCAAGCACTGCCATCGGACCTAACCCGCCTACTGCACCAAGCAACAAATCAGCTAAATACCTAGCAGTTCCAGTGGATTCCATCGCCATTCCAAGAGGAAGCATGCCAGCCACCAGGAAAACCGTACGCCAGTCAATGCTCTGGTATGCATCATCCATGGTAAGGCAACCTGTGAGCACCATGGCGACGGCTCCAATGACCATAGCCAAGGAAATATGGAACCCAGCGAATAACACTAATCCAATAACCAAAAGCATTAGGCCAATCGCAATGGGCATTTTTTTCTGACTTCGCGAAGATATGGTTACGGGCTCTAATACCATAAAGTCATTCTTGACATTCAGCGCTGCCAGTCGGTGACGTGGGCCTTGCAACAAGAGAGCATCACCAAATTCCAACTCGACACTTTGCAACCTGCGAGTAAGAACATCGCCCTGACGATAGATTGCCAGCACATTAAATCCATAACGGCCTCGGAAATTAATCGAGCGCAGGCTGCGACCCACCATAGCAGAACGGGGCCCAAGTGTAGCTTCAACAACATGAGCACCTTCGTCGTCCAATTCGTCTAGCTGAATGTGGGGTTCTGTTTCGATAATCAAGCCCAAATCATCTTTTGCCCGGATGAGTTTTTCGACATTCCCCTCTACTAACAAAATATCATTCGGTTCTATGCAAGTGTCTCGATCTAGCGAGGTAATTTCAAGCTCATCTCGAAGAATGGCAATGACGGTTAAGTCGTAGTCAGCGCCCAAACGAGATTCAAACAGAGTTTGGCTTGCCAGACGGCCATTTGGTAACACTCGAACTTCACTAATGAATTTACGTAAATCTTGGGTGGCTTTTTCTTCACCAGGTGCCTGGCGAACTGGGAGCAAGCGCCGCCCTATGAACACCATGTACAGGATACCTGTTACAAAAACAATGGAACTGATAATAGTGAAGTCAAAAAATCCAAAGGTGGGCAGCCCATTTTCTGCCACAATGCTGGTCGCCAAGATATTAGCGGGCGTTCCTATTAGAGTCAAAGAGCCGCCCAGAAGTGAAGAGAAAGATAACGGAATTAGCAGCTTCGATACTGGCACCTTGGTCTGCCGGGAAATACTGACTACAGCAGGGAGCAGCATAGCGGTAGCGCCCACGTTGTTCATAAATGCAGAGATAATTCCACAAGCAATCATGATCACCGCGATCAACCGCGCTTCATTATCTCCAGATAATCGCAGAATGTATTTTCCTAAGAGATCTGCAACACCCGTCTTGAACAATCCCCCGGAAACGATATAAACTGCCCAAACTGTGATTACAGCTGAATTGGAAAATCCAGCAAACACTTCCTCTGGACCGATCAGACCCGTCAGTGCGACGGACAATAATACAAGCAAAGCAACCACATCGACGCGCAACTTTTCGGTACCAAACAGTACCAGCGCGCCGACAATGATGGATAATGTGATGGCGATTTGTGTTGTCATTCTATGTCTTTTTCCTTAAAATTATGCTGGTATCGTGGACAGATATTCCCATATCTTGCGGAGTTTCATAATCTATGGGGGCTTTCACAACAGGGAATTCTTCTTGGCCAAAAACCAAATGGAAATCTGCTAATGTAATCACATCACCTTTAGATAATATTTGTCTGGATATCCTTTCGCCATTCACATAAGTTCCACCCATCGACTCAAGATCGGTGATTTCAAAACGATCACCAGTATACCTGATTTTAGCATGAGTGCGCGAGACTTTAGAATGGTCAATGATCAGATCATTTTCTCTTGAACGTCCAACCCTGATCACGGGCTGGTTAAATTTATAGATTGACTTTTTTCCCATGATGAGTAAAGCAGCGGGGAGTTTATTTTCATCAGAATCCATAAATCATATCCAAGGAATTTTACCTCTCTACGAATCGCCGGAGTAGCTCCCAGACTTGGGGGGATGTGGGGTGCACATTTGGGGAAGTGCACCCCACATCCCCCAAATCTGGAAATTACCACGGAATTCCTAAGACCCGGAGTTTTTGTAGGCGCAGTTCTCCGGAAAGAGTATATTCGATCCAAATTCAAAAATCAATACGCAGGTGATTTTTACCGCTTGTAACTCATCCCTATACGCGGTATAGTTTACACTTATTCCTAATGGGAAAAGAAGATTTAGCATGGCATCAACAAGCCTCACCACTCCTAAGACAGAAAGAAATTCCACATTCAAACTCGGGCAGGTGCTGACGATCGTCAGCGGGCATTTCATCCACGACACATATTCTGCATTCATCCCCCCGCTGCTACCCCTGATCATCGAGCGCTTTACCCTCTCCCTCACCCAGGCCACCCGGCTGACAGCCATACTGCAACTCCCCTCGATCCTGAACCCTTTCATCGGGTATGCTGCCGACAAAGTCAGCCTGCGCTATTTCATCATCTTTGCTCCTGCGACTACTGCCTCACTGATCGGTATCATGGGCTTTGCCCCCAATTACCTCTCCCTGTCTTTGTTGTTCTTATTGGTAGGGATCAGCGTAGCCGCTTTCCACGCCCCCGCACCGGCAATGATCGCCCGTATCTCTGGCAGGCGCATCGGCCTGGGGATGAGCCTCTTCATGGCAGCCGGCGAGTTGGGCCGCACGGTTGGCCCTATCATCGCTGTTTCCGCCGTGGCCGCCTGGGGTTTGGATGGTATCTATCGTTTGATCGTCATAGGATGGGGTTCGTCATTGGTGCTACTGTGGCGCTTCCGCCAGGTCTCCAGCAAAGAACATCTACAGAAACCCAAAAGCCTGCGTGCCGAGATCCCCAAACTGCGCACTTTCTTCTTGCCATTACTCTTCATTACGCTTTCACGTTCCTTCCTCACAGCCAGTATCACTACCCTGCTACCCACCTTTTTGAGAGGCGAAGGCGCCACACTAGCCGTGGCTGGCATCTCGCTGGCAATCCTGGAAGGAGCTGGTGTGGTTGGCGCCTTGCTCAGCGGCACGCTCAGCGACCATGTCGGCCGTAAACCGACCCTGCTGATTCTGTTCTCGTCATCGGCGATCTTATTATTCGTGTTCCTGCAGGTTGGGGGTTGGCTTTTGTACCCTGTTCTGGTATTTCTGGGCTTCGCCAGTCTGGCCCCCCAACCCGTGCTGCTGGCCCTTGTTCAAGACCAATTCCCAGAAAACCGTGCTACTGCGAACGGTCTATACATGTCGATGAGCTTCCTGGTACGTTTCTTGGCTTTGATGATATTGGGAATGTCTGGGGATGCCTGGGGATTACGGACGACTTTCTATGGCAGTGCCGTCATCGCGCTGATCGCCATACCGGCGATCCTTTCTTTGCCCAAAAGCCCTGCGCCGAGCCCCAGCGTGGAAGCTGAAGCGTGAGAGGAACCAAAGTGACATCGACTACTCCCCGGCCGACTCCTATACCCCTGCGCCGCGTCCTGGTGACCTGGCTGCCCCTGGCGGGGAGCTGGCTCTTGATGGGTGCCGAACTACCTGCGTTGAGCGCCTTTGTCGCCCGTCTGGCTGAACCTGAGATCAACCTGGCAGCCTATGGCGGGATCGTATTTCCCCTGGCATTGATCATCGAATCTCCCATCATTATGCTTCTGGCAGCCTCCACAGCTTTGAGCAAAGATTGGGACTCTTATCGCAAGATCTATGCCTTTATGATGATCACCTCGGCGGCATTGACCGCTCTGCATATCGCCGTAGCCTTTACTCCCTTATATTATTTCGTCATCGAAAAGATCATCGGCGCACCCCAAGAGATCGTCGAGCCCGCCCGGATCGGCCTGCAGATCATGACACCTTGGACATGGTCGATTGCCTACCGGCGTTTCAACCAGGGTGTCCTGATTCGCTTTGGACGCCCGAACGTAGTGACCGTTGGTACGCTCGTTCGCCTGGGCACGGACCTGACTGTGCTCATCGTAGGCCTGGTCATAAAAACCTTGCCAGGGATCGTTGTTGCCACCAGCGCTGTGGCTGCCAGCGTAGTCATGGAGGCCATCTTCATTGGGCTTTCGGCCCGACCGGTGATCCGCAATGAGCTGCGCCAAGCCCCGGCTGTCGAGCCACCCTTGACCTTCAAGGCCTTTATGAAGTTCTACGTACCCCTGGCGATGACATCCTTGCTAACCCTGATGATCCAGCCCATAGGCAGCGCTGCCATCAGCCGTATGCCGCGCGCTCTGGAATCGCTGGCTGTTTGGCCTGTGGTCATCGGCCTGAGTTTCTTGTTCCGCAGCATCGCCGTAGCCTACAACGAAGTCGTTGTCGCCCTGATGGATGAACCTGGTTCCAGCACCACGCTACGGCGCTTCGCCGGGATGCTGGTAGGCTTTGTGACCCTGTTCCAATTGGCCATCGTGGCTACGCCTCTGGCCGATATCTGGTTCCATCGCGTCTCCGCCCTCTCACCGGAACTCACCCGGCTGGCAATTACCGGAATGTGGCTGGGTTTGCTGCTCCCTGGGCTGAATGCCCTGCAAAGCTGGTTCCAGGGCACCATCCTCTTCAGCCGTCGGACGCGCGGCATCCCCGAGGCGGTGGTGATTTTCCTGATCACGATTGGCGCGGTACTGTGGGCAGGTGTGATCTGGAACCGGGTCAACGGACTATATATGGGTCTGGTGGCCTTCACCTTGGGGATGGCAGCCCAAGCGGGCTGGCTATGGGTGCGCAGCCGACCAGCCATGGCGCAGATCAACGCCCGCGACGCCTGAGCATCCTTTATAATTGAGTAGCTTTCGGCTCTTCAGGATTCGTTGTGGAAGCTGTCAGATTTGGGGACATGCTGCGTGCTCCGCACGCAGCATGTCCCCAAATCAAGAGATCACTATGGGAGATCATGGATGGTATGGAATATCGCAATTTAGGAAACACCGGTCTTAAAGTCTCTGAGCTTTGTTTGGGCACCATGCAGTTCGGCTGGACGGCCGCCGAGCAACTGTCCTTCGAGATCCTCAACGCCGCCTATGCCGCGGGGATCAACTTCATCGATACAGCGGATATCTACTCCCGCTGGGTGGATGGCAATCCTGGGGGTGTCGCCGAAACCATCGTCGGCAAATGGCTGAAGAAGTTCAGCATCCCCCGCCAGCAGGTGATCATCGCCACCAAAGTACGCGGCCCCATGGGTGACGATCCCAATAAAGAAGGGTTATCGCGCTATCACATCATGCAGGCTGTCGAGGCTTCCCTTCGTCGCCTGGATATCGACTACATCGACCTGTACCAGGCTCATTGGTACGATGAAAAGACGCCCATCGAGGAAACCCTGCGTGCCTTTGACGACCTGATCCGCCAGGGCAAAGTGCGCTATATCGGAGCCTCCAACTATCCTGCCTGGCGGTTGATGCAGGCGCTGTGGACTTCAGACAAGCATAAGCTCGCCAGCTACGTATCGCTACAGCCGCACTACAACCTGGCCCATCGGGTGGAATTCGAAAGAGAGCTGGCTGCTGTATGCGAGACATATGGCATCGGTGTGATACCCTACAGCCCATTGGCCGCGGGCTTCCTGACCGGCAAATACCAAAAAGGGGAACCTGTTCCCGATAGCGTACGCGCCAGCAGCGCCAAACGACGTTACTTCAACAAGCGCGGCTGGGCCATCTTAGCATCTGCCAAGAAGATCGCTGAGGATAACGGTGTGACAGTATCTCAGGTGGCATTAGCCTGGCTACTGGCCAAACCTTTGGTCGCCAGTCCGATCATTGGCCCTCGCAATTTGACCCAGTTGGAAGACAATCTCGGCGGAGCTGGGCTGAAATTAAGCGCTGCAGAAATTGAACAGTTGGATGAAGTCAGCATGTGGGAGAAGTAGATCACGAATATCGACCAATATCACCAATGCCACGAATAAACAACATTGTTCATGCTTTATTCAGTTTCATACTCCTTTTTCTGATCGCCGCGTGTACAGCCAATTTCGGTGAACCTAGTTCGCAACTCGATCACGAAACCCTGCACCTGGCCTGGAAAACAGATACGGGCGCGACGATCCAACGCGCTCCAGTCACTGTCAAAGATATCGTCGTCCTGATGCATGGCGAGAATGAAATCCAGGCCTTCGAAAGTGAGAGTGGTGAGGGTCGCTGGCAGTTCGAGACCCCAGCTAAACTCTGGTCCAATAGCCTGAGCAACACCCTCGACGACGTTCTGGTCGCAGGCGAAAACGGCCGCTTAATAGCCATGACCACTCGCTCTGGATTGGGTGAATGGGAAAATTCCTTGGATGGTGAAGTTTTACACCCACCGCTGGTAGATCGCTATGTCGTCTTCGCAGCGACGTCAGCAGTGGAGTCTGCCGAAGATCAAAAGGCCGAACTCCTGGCAATCAACGCCAGCACCGGGAAAATTCTCTGGAGGTACCCGACAACAAACAGCAAACTCGTCACCCCTGCGCGCGGCAGCGATTATGTTTATATGGGCGGCAATGATGACGACACAATGCGCCTATACGCATTGGGGGCCGCTGATGGAGAGCTGCGTTGGAAATATGAAGTCGCTGCGGGAACGATCGAAGCCATTTACGCCTCTGACCAGACAGTTGTAATCCTTGACCAGCAAGGCAGCCTCACAGCCATCGATGGAATCTCGGGCTCACTCAGCTGGCAACACGAATTCGTTGCCAGTGTATCCTGGCTTATTGGCACAGAGGATCTACTCATCTTCGAAGACAGTGCCAGCCTGCAGGCCTGGGACATCGGCACAGGCGATGCTGTTTGGGATTATCCAATCTCCGCGCCGGTAATGGGTCAACCAACCATCCTTGACGATAAGCTGTTTTTGTTGTCACAAACTGGCGAAGTGATCGCTTTGGATCCCCAAACTGGCCTCGAAGCCTGGCGCTATCCCACGGATAGCAAATCCCCAGCGGGCATGGTCATCGCCCAGGGCTGGATCTTCATTGCCGATGAAAACGGATCCTTGTACGCTTACTCAAGCCAATGATCCCGAAAAAAGGGTCTGCGCAGACCCTTTTTTCGGTAGATTCCTCGTCTGGCTGAGTAGTTCGACAATGTAAACTTCGCCAGAACTTCCGAAAATAGGGGGGTACGAGGGTGCTCCGCACCCCCGTACCCCCCTATTTTCGGGCTTCTCGTCTGAAAGTTGACATTGCCAAGGTAATCCCAAGATTTGATACAATAGCAAATATCCGCAAAATCCGTGTTGCGCAGGGAAGCTACCCAATAGCGCCCTATGCGCATGTCAAATCAAGAGATTTGACCCATCCGTGTACGGCAAAACAGCGATTGAGGAGTCCCCATGAGCGAGCAATTCGAATTTGGTGGTGAAATCGTCTGGCGACCCACAGCAGAACACATCCAAGGCGCCAACCTGACTCAGTTCATGCGCCATCACGACATTGCGGATTTCGATGAACTGATGCGCCGCTCGACTGAGGATGTAGCCTGGTATACCGATGCACTGATCAAATTCCTGAAGATCGAATTCTACGCGCCTTATTCAAAAGTCGTTGATCTGTCCCGCGGGATTCAATGGCCTGAGTGGTGTGTCGGGGGGCAGATGAACATCGTCCACAACTGCCTGGACAAATATATCGGCACTGCCACGGAATCGAAAACCGCCTACATCTGGGAGGGCGAAGGGGGTGAAATCCGCACAACCACCTATGGTGAGCTCTATCGCCAGACCAACCAGGCAGCCAACGCCCTGCGCTCCCTGGGTCTGAGAAAGGGTGATGCCATGGGGATCTTCATGCCCATGACACCCGAGATCGTCGCTGCCTTCCTGGCCATCGCCAAGATTGGCGGGGTGATTGTGCCACTCTTCTCGGGCTATGGCGTCAGCGCTGTGGTCACACGCCTGAACGAAACCGGGGCCAAAGCCCTGTTTTGCGCGGATGGCTTCTTCCGGCGCGGCAAACTGGTCTTGACCAAGCCCATCGCTGACGAAGCGGCCTACCAGGTACCTACTCTGGAACACACCATCGTGCTCAACCGGGCAGGTCAGGATGTGGATATGACTGAGGGGCGCGATCACTGGTGGCACGAGTTGATCCCTGCCCAAAGCTTGGACGCGCGGACTGAAGTTACGCGTGCTGAGGACACCTTGATGGTGATCTACACCTCAGGCACGACTGGCCGACCTAAAGGCGCTGTGCATTCCCACTGCGGCTTCCCCATCAAGGCCACCCAGGATGTCGCCTTTGGGATGGATTTCCACGCCGCCGAAATCATCTACTGGATCACCGATATGGGCTGGATGCTGGGGCCCTGGATGGTCTTCGGTCCGCTGATCATGGGCGGCACCGGCTTCCTGTACGATGGTGCCCTGGACTACCCTGGCCCGGACCGCTTATGGGCGATGATCGCCCGCCACAAGATCAACAAGCTAGGATTATCTCCCACGTTGATCCGCGCCCTGATGGCTTATGGCGAAGAACCTGTGCATGCCCATGATCTATCTTCCCTGCGCATGGTCGGCTCGACCGGCGAACCCTGGAACCACAAACCCTGGATGTGGCTGTTCGAAGTCGTCGGCAAGGGCGAGATGCCCATTATCAACTACACCGGCGGCACCGAACTCGCTGGCGGCATACTCATGGGCAATCCCTTGCTGCCCATTAAGCCAACCAGCTTCCCTGGCCCCTGCCCTGGCGTCGCCGCAGACGTGCTCGATGAAGATGGTCAATCTGTAATCAATCAAGTGGGGGAATTAGTCATCAAGACCCCCTGGATCGGCATGACGCGCGGCTTCTGGAAGGATCCCGACCGCTATATGCAAACGTACTGGTCTCGCTGGAAAGATACCTGGGTGCACGGTGATTGGGCTGCGGTGGATTCGGACGGTCAATGGTATGTCTTAGGCCGCTCCGACGATACCATCAAGGTAGCTGGTAAACGTCTTGGGCCTGCTGAAGTGGAGTCGATCCTGGTAGACCACCCCTATGTGGTCGAAGCGGCCGTCATCGGCGTGCCGCACGAGGTCAAGGGCAGCGAGGTGATCGCATTCTGCGTACTACAACCGGGTGCAGAGGCAGGCGATGATTTACGTGCAGAACTCCGAGATATGGTTGCCACGGCGATGGGCAAACCCCTGACCCCGGGCGAGGTGCTCTTCGTCAGCGCCCTGCCCATGACCCGCAACGCCAAGGTCATGCGCCGCATGATCCGCGCCGCTTATTTGGGATTAGACTCAGGGGATACTTCATCGCTGGTCAATCCTGAGGCGGTGGAGGAGATCAAAAAGGCGGTTTAAAGACTCTGGACACGGATAAAATGGATTTAATGCTCGTTCCACTGCTTGCGAAGCACCCATTCGGGGCATGCGGTGGAACGCCGAATGGACGCTCTGCGTCTCGATGCATGTGGGGCACCATCCGGTTACCACGCTTGTCCTGAGCTAGTCGATGGGCAGAGCATGGTAACTAGGGAATAGAGCATGGTAACCAGGGAAAAGCACTGAAGTGCTTACTACAAACTTATTGATTACGAGTTTGAACGATCTCCGCCATGATCGCCAGGGCGATCTCTTCCGGCGAACGTCCCCCTAAATCTAAACCTATCGGTGCGTGCAGGTGGTCGAGCTGGGCCTGGGTGAGGCCATCATCGAGCAGTCGTTGACGGCGCGCGGCGTGGGTTTTACGGCTGCCAAGCGCGCCAATATAGAAAGCCGAACTGTTCAGGGCAGCTTTTAGGGCAGGGTCGTCGATCTTGGGATCGTGGGTCAGCATGGAAACAGCTGTAGACGATGTCAGCCCCACCTGCTCAAGGGCTTTGTCCGGCCAGGTTTGAATGAGCTGGTCAACATGGGGGAAGCGTTCGTCTGAGCCGAATATTCTGCGGGGATCAATCACTACAGTGCGGTATCCCAAGGTTTTGGCCAGAGATGTCAAGGGGATGGCAATATGTACGCCACCAACTACGATCAAAGTCGGAGATGGGTTGACCACATTGATGAAGACCTCGATGGGTTCGGGAGTCTCATCGATTGCAACCCGCCGAGGTTGGCCATCTGCCAGAGCGCTTTGGGCGTAGTTCAAAACTAAAGGATCAAGATCAGGCCCAAAGGAGCCATGAACAGCCCTATCTTCGAGCAGGATCAACTCCTGACCCAATAAAGACTCTGGGCCGTGCATGACCACCACCGAAGCCAGCGATTTACCCCCATTGATTTCTTTTTCTAGAATTGTGAGTTTACTCGTATCGAGGGGACGCACAAATACTTCGATATTCCCCCCACAGGATAAGCCCACATCCCAGGCAGTCTCATCAGCCACGCCAAAGTGCAGCAACTGGGGCCGGCCGCTTTCGAGAACCTCGATCCCTGCTTCGAGCACCGCACCTTCGACGCAGCCACCGCTAACCGAACCAGCTACACCCCCATCGGCGGTCAAAGCCATATTAGCACCCACGCCGCGGGGAGATGATCCCCAGGTCTGGATCACTGTGGCCAGGGCGACAGATTTCCCTTGAGCAGTCCAGTGGGCGACCTCACCTAGCACATCACGCATGGGTTATAGTTTACCAATATCTTCCTGCCACAGGGTAGGGTTGTTTTCGATAAACTCGGACATCATCTGCTTGCAAGAATCCAGATCGAGATCGACGACTTCGACGCCATGCTGCTCCATGAACTCGCGCGCCCCGGTGAAGGTCTGCGATTCGCCAACGATGACCTTCTTGATGCCAAACTGTACCACCGCACCGGCACACAGGTAACAAGGCATCAGCGTGGAATATAGAACCGTATCTCGATAGGTGCCCACCCGTCCGGCTTCTTGCAAACAATGAATTTCGGCATGCAGAACGGGGTTATCCTCCTGGATGCGCTGGTTGTGCCCGCGCCCATAAACCTGATCGCCTTTGACCAGCACAGAGCCTATGGGGATGCCACCTTCCTGTGCCCCCTTGCGGGCCTCTTCGATGGCTTGATTCATGAATTCGTCCACTTCAAATCTCCTTTTCAGGTTCTCAACACTCCAGTCACATTTATTCAGAGTATATTTGTCTATTTTACTCGCGACCAATCAACTCAGCAACAGATTCAGCAACTGCCAAACACAAAACCAATTTCTTTAATAAAGGGGATGATTAGGAATCTTGGAACCCAGGAGAATTTCCTGGGTTCCAAGATTCCTAACGACAAACCTTCGGTTATTCTATCAGGAAAAAACTATCCCCTTTCACGATGAACTGCTATTGGGAATCGCCAGGATCAGCGCAGCGGGGAATCATTGATGATAGGATGACGCCCAAGGCGCGCTTCCTCACTACGGATAGCCAAAATCAATCTCCGGTTCATCTGCAATGCATTCACCGTTGCACGTCCAGTTGATGTTAATCCGACCAGGTAAACACCATCCCAATGAAAATGATGCTCCCATTTGTCACGTCGTGGATGGTAAAGGGGTACCTCTTCACCGCTAAGAGGGTCAATTGCAGTCTCACGCGCTGCTTTACGCAAGGAACAAGATACACAGGCTAATGCCAGATTCTCCGCAATACTCTCACCCCCAGCTGCGACTGGAACGATATGATCGATATGAAAGGTGGCCTCTTGTCCCTCTTGGGAAAGTTTACAATACTCACAGCAGCTCGCGGCTCTCCGGATCACTAACCCCCGCAGCCGCTCTGTGACATAGCTCATATACTCACGATTCCTGATTTGCCCGCTCTGCACGCAGCCGCAATAATGTAAGCATCTCACTCATGTTTACGAGTCCTTCTGCTTCCAAACGCTCAGCCGCAGTTAGCTTTTCACCCTGATCCTGGCGATCCAACAAATATTGCAACCGCTGATTAACGCCTTCTGGCAAACGGAATTGAACCAAATCGGATGGCATTTCAAGTTGGATGAGTACTTGTTGAGACATGAGCTGATCTCCTATTGATCCCAAAATTGCACTTCAAGTATACCAGGAAACTAATATCATATGGAGTAAACAGTTGCCCCCCAACCTTGGTGGGCATTTTGGCTTAGCAAGTAGATAAAAATAGCTTCCCGTACTAGAAGCTAAACTTCTATGCTCCTTCTGGAGTGCTTCGCAAGAAGTTTAGCTTCTTGATGGCCAACTATTGCCAAATCCTGCAATACCTGCGTGGATTTGGCAATCCAGGTTGAGCATAACAGGGAATTTGTGTTTTTGTTGTCATGTACTCTCTAAGAACGCGTCTGAAAAGTAAATTCTACCAGCCAGACCCCAGGGATTTTGTCCATCAATTC
>CAZUSV010000115.1:0-20409 GCA_964622645.1 uncultured Anaerolineales bacterium | reverse complement strand
CGGGTTTTTGACCACCGTACCTCATTTTTAGCTAAAAATCGCAAAACTCAAGTAATTAAAACAGTTAAGAACAGGTCACCAGTTGGTGGCCTGTTTTGTTTTCAGAACCTCAAGCGTTTTTTCGATTTCAGAAAGCCCTTTCAGACATTCGAGTATCCAGTTGACATCTTCTTGGTCGCGTGCTTTGCTACCATCTCCTCGTAGGATGCGCAGAATGAAACCAGTAATATCCTCTAATCCGCGGCGGTAGTAATAGAAGCGTAGTACTTCACTATCGAGAATAGCTTGGGGAATTTGGTGGGTGTAAATAGGCCAAAATACATCCCAGAAACGATCATCCCCTGCAAAAAAGACCATGTCGTGCTCAGGTGGCGCGATCATGGCATTCTCCCAATCCAGGATGAAAAGGCTGTCTGGTTGGCCGGTCATCAGGTTGCCACCATGCAAGTCTGTATGGCATACCACCATCTGTTTATCAATCGATCGGATCCATTTCTGGAGTTCTTTGAGCTGCCTGAGATAAGCCAGGACTGCATCCCTGATAGACAGCAGCGTTTGGCGTAAAAACTGCCTGTGCTGGCTATCTTTCGTTGGGATCAGCGCTAATCTATCAAACGAATTAATCAAATCTGACTCGAATTCGATCTTGTATTGCTCGATGAAGGGGTGATCAAATTCTAGTTGCGCTTGGCAATCGTGTAGGAGAGCGACCATTTTGGCAAGTTGGGCCAATACCGGCTCAGGTAACTTGCCAAACCCGACTATTTCTCCCTCGATGAAGTTCATCATCACTACCTCGAAGGGACTAATTTGGAGGCAAAGATTTCCTTGAAGAGTGGGGATAGGATGTGGAATCCAGGGTAGTATCTTCTTGGTATGTAGTTGATCCATCAGTGGTAGGTAGAAAGGGCGTCGGGTTGGGGCTATGCCGACGTAATTGGCGTCATCATGTAGTTTGAGGAAGAACCGTTGGTCACAATCAGTTTCTGCCAGATAGCAATCTCCACCCCAGCCGCGTTGCAGGAATTGCAGCTTAACACTCTCGAATCCATAACCCTGGCAAATAGCTTGGGATAGCTTTTCTTTGCTAATCAAGGTTTGCTTGGTCATGGTTACAACTTATCAGCGTATCTTTCGCGGGTCTCTAGGAATTCCCGTGGTAATGTCCAGATTTGGGAGCTACCCCGGAATGGCTTTCTCAAAGTCCAAAAACGGCAGTTGGAAACTGCACCAACCAAGATGCGAAGCCGCTCTTCAGCGGCTAAAACAGTCCACGAAGGTGGACTTGGCTGAAGTTGCCGCGACTTTCAGTCGCCGAAAACGCGACTTTGAGAAAGCCATAGCTACCCCGGCAATTCCTAGAGAGACTCTTACACTTGCTGGGAATGAGATGATGTCTAAGATGTTTTACTTCCCTGATGCTCATCATGCTGATCTCGGAAACCCAAAGATCGCTCCTTGTACCCTGGGGGTCAGGTAGGCGCTTTGGGCCAGCGTCATATAAGTCCCTCGCAGGTGCGTGTGTTTTCGGCGATACTCTCTTGCGTGTTCTTCTGACCAGAAGAAAACGGAGTGTCGTCAGAAGGCATCGATGATGCTGGGATCTTCCAGGGTGCTGAAATCCACCATGGGGACGAAAATCAATGGGTTGGCATCTGGATCGGACACTGAATAATTCAACTCGCTGTCGATCTCGATGCGAAGCTCTTTACCACTTTGAGCGCATGCTGTCTGGATGGTAAAGGTCAGGAATTCGTTTCGGAGTTGCCCTTGCACGAAGGGCGTCGCAATGGCGTCGATGCCTCAAGCGGCATAGATTTGTTCACCCGTACTAAAGGTGATCCGCTGGGGTGTTTCATCCACAGTAACGGGGTAAGCCCAGGTTATTGCGCCCTCTTGGTTTCGAAACAAGAATGTCAAATTCTTTTCCAGTTCAGCTAAAATGGGGATGACTTGATCCAATGTCATATCCAATTCTTGTGCAATCGTCTCTGGAGGAATTGGCTCAGCAATCCGGGGCATCTCCCGCACGGCAAAATCGCGTACCTTGTGATGATCGTTGGTCATAAAGACAAGCGACTTATCTGCAGCCCGTGCCCCTCGGGCGACTTCCTGCTGCCAGATGGGCCGTGGAATGCGCAGAAAGAAACGTCCCAGACCCAGTAACAAACTCTTATTCATGGTCTTCCTCTCATTTGTTAAACAAGCAATCTCACCTTACTGTGTTAAGGAATTATAAACAATTTTTAGGCTAGATGTTCAGTAACAACTCAGCCAAACAGTGAATCCCTCGAAAAAAAGGGTGTGCGCTGGGGGCTGTGCCCCCAGCGCACACCCTTTTTTTGGAAAATCCGTTCCATGGCTGCGCAGTTACGAGGTTCAAATTGGAACTTGACAGAATTATAGGAATCTGCTAATATAATCTTAATATTATATATGCGTAGTCCTATATAAGGAGCGTCCATTATGTCGCTGGAACATGCCATTCTAGGTTTTCTGAGTTATCGTCCCTATTCGGGCTATGACTTGAAAAAGATCTTCGATACCTCGGTACGGCACTTCTGGCCAGCAGACCAGAGCCAGATCTACCGCACGCTCAATCGCCTCACTGAGAAGGGTTGGGCGGAGATGGAGAAGATCGAGCAAGAAAGTCGCCCCGCCCGTAAGGAATACCATATCACTGATACCGGACGAGAGGAACTGCGTAGATGGTTAGTGACCCCACTTCCTTTTGGAGACCATCGTAATGCACCGCTCATTCAGGTCTTCTTTGCCGGGCAACTTTCCAATGATGAAATCGTAGAGATATACCAACGTGTGGCCGATTTCATGCGCATGGGTTTGCAGCAATACGAGCTAATTCCTCAAGAAATGGAAGCCTACGCGGATTATGTGCAATCGCCGCGCGAATTCTTCTTTTGGATGCAAACCTTAGAAATTGGCAAGATGACGGCTCGCACTAATTTGAAGTGGATCGAAAACGTAATTGAACAAATTCAAAACGGCGAAATCCCAGAAAATTGAGATCGTCAAGATTAAAATTCTGCCACAGAGAGCACAGAGCTTTGGTTAGTGTAGATGATCTCGGTGTACTCCGTGGCTCAGTGGTGACACGTCTTAGGAGCCTCATAATGATACGTCAACTTCCGCTCAGACAACGAATTCGCAAAGCCCTGGTCATCCTGGCCTTTCTATCCTTCCCCATCACGATGAATTATCTCTCCCCATATGTGATCATTGATGGCGCCATGAATGGTATCGTCAACGGCAGCCTGATCATGTTCGGGCTGATGTTAATCTCATCCCTGTTCCTTGGTCGAGCATGGTGCGGCTGGGTCTGCCCCGGCGGTGGGATGCAAGAAATGGTCGAGCCGATCAACATGAAGCCGGTCAATGGTCGCAAGATCGACTGGGTCAAGTGGCTGATCTGGATCCCCTGGATCAGCATTATCGTGATAATGGCGATGCGCGCCGGAGGTTATTCCAGCGTGGACTTTCTTCATCACACCGAGAATGGCATCTCCGTTGCCGGATCACCTGATCGTCCGATCGTGTTTGCTTATTTCATCTACTACATCGTCATTGGGCTGTTCGTCGGCCTGGCGATTTTTGCTGGACGCCGGGCTGGATGCCATACCATCTGCTGGATGGCGCCCTTTATGATCATTGGGCGCTGGATACGCAACCGCTTTGGTTGGGCTTCCCTGCGCCTGGTGGCAGATGCCTCCGCCTGTGCGGACTGCAAGAAATGCACCAAGAACTGTCCCATGAGCCTGGATGTCAACGCCATGGTGCAAATCGAAAAGATGGAAAACGCAGAATGCATCCTATGCGGCACCTGCGTGGACAACTGCTCGAAATCGGCTATCCGTTACTCATTTTCTGGAGGTATATAATGGCTGCAAAACTAACAGGCGATCAAGTCTGGGGTGAACTGGAAAAAGAACTCTTTGCTGTACTTGGTATGGTGAGCGCAAAAGGCGAAGCGCGCACTGCCGGCATAGTTTATATCGTGCATGACCGAAAAATCTATATCTCCAGCAAGACAGAAGCATGGAAGGTGCGCCACATTGAAAACAATCCCCATGTTTCGATCACCATACCCATCGCCAAGCGCATTCCGATCATGCCCTGGATCAAGATCCCCGCAGCGACGATTACCTTTTCAGGGAAAGCAATCATCCTTGAGACCGGAGATCTGGATGATGATATCCTTCACGCTTTGTTCCGTGGTTTCGAAGAAGATGATGAGTTGATGGCAACCACATCAGTGATCGAGGTTGTGCCTCAAGGTGATTTTGTCACATACGGAGTTGGTATCCCTCTGATGGAGATGCGACATCCCGAAAAGGCGCGCGGCCGCGCTCCTGTTGCATAGGCCGGTAATGGGTCAATAAATGAAACCCCTTATTCTTCCCATTATCTATTTCGTTTGGGTGATTATCATCGCTCATTTCTTCGCCCCGCCGGGATACGTCTGGACGCAAAACACCATTAGCGAGCTGGCCTCGCAAGGCCATGTGCATAAGTGGATCATGCAAGCGGGTTTCATCGGCTTTGGGCTTATTTTGGCGGGTGCGCTGGTATGGAAATCCTATTCTTCAGGGCACATCAACTATCCAGATTTGTTGATCCTGGTATATGGTCTCTCGATCCTTATTACAGGTATCTATTGTGCCGCTCCCTTCGATAGCACGATTAGCTATTCGATGAAAGAAGCCCAAATCCATTCGCTCTTCGCTACCATTGCCGGATTCGCCCTGGTTGGCGGGATCTTGTGGTATCTGATCACATCACCAGAAAAATGGCTGTTCCATCTACTATTTTTAGGGCTAATTACTGGAATGTCGATGCTGTTTGGCCTCTCTGAAAATGGAATCATTCCTATCGGCAAAGGTGTCGTCCAGCGCACGCTCTATCTGGTAGCTTTTATCTGGCTTATGTTTATGTAAATAGGAGAATCTATGAATTCAAAAAATGAATTACACGTGGTGCTCGGAACCGGTCCCATAGGTCTGGCGACCATGGAAGCCCTGCTTAGAAGAGGCAAATCTGTGCGATTGGTCAACCGCAGTGGCCGAGCCGATGTCCCCGAGGGTGTCGAGGTTATCGGTGGCGACCTCAGCCAGCCGGATAAAGCGACTGCTCTCTGTGAAGGTGCTTCGGTCATCTACAGCAGTGTGAGTCCGCCTTATACGAAATGGCCAGAAATCTTCCCAGCACTGCAATCCGCCACCGTTGAGGCAGCTTCTGCGGTCGGTGCAAAGCTTGTTGTGCTGGAAAACGTCTACATGTACGGTCCCCATGCTGAGGCGCCCATGACTGAAAACTCGCCCTATGCGGCGACCACGCGAAAAGGGCGTGTGCGTGCAGATATGTCACATGCCCTGATGGAGGCCCACAAGCGCGAAAAAGTGCGTGTGGTGATTGGGCGCGCTTCGGATTATTTCGGACCGCGCGGCTTGATGTCAAGTATGGGTGAGCGTGTCTTCTACCCGGCGTTGGATGGAAAGCCAGCCCAGGTATTGGGCAATCCCGATCTGCTGCACACCTATACCTATCTGCCAGACATTGGCGAAGGGCTGGCTATTCTCGGTGAAAATGATCAGGCACTCGGACAAATCTGGCACTTGCCATCGGCTGAGACGCTCACAACCCGCCAATTCATCGAAAGGATTTTTGAAGCCACCGGGCATCCGCCGCGCATCCAGGTGGCGCCAAAGGGTATCTTGAAGATCATAGGGCTGTTCAATGCTGAATTGCGCGAAGTAATCGAAATGCTTTACCAGTTCGAGAATCCGCACATTGTGGACAATTCCAAGTTCAAGCAAACGTTTGGCAACTATGCTACCCCGCTCAACGAGGCCATTCAGACAACGGTCGAGTGGTTTCGGCAAAAACGGCTTTAACTGGCGCATTCAGATTAAAGCCGCTAATCCCCAAAGAATTATCGACCTGATCGATTGCTCATTTGATGCCATATCTATTGCAACAATGTCAACTTCGCAAGAATTCCTAATTTGGGGGGGCGCGGGGGGGGCCCCCCCCCCGGGCCCCCCCTTATTTTCGGGCTTCTCGTCTGAAAGTTGACATTGTCAAGCTATGTAGACCAAGGATGATTATGAACATCACCATCTTAAACGGAAATCCTGAATACTCTACATTCGATACCTATTTAGCGAAAATCAAATCAAGCCTTGAACTCAGCGGGCATGCTGTCACAAAGCTTGACTCGCGGGATCTGACCTTACGCTATTGTATCGGCTGCTTTGGCTGCTGGGTTAAAACCCCGGGCGTGTGCAGCTCTCAAGATGAATCCTGCGAGATGCGCCGGGCGGTGATCCATTCCGACTTCACCCTGTGGGCGGCGCCGTTGCGCATGGGGTTTCCCAGCGCGTTGCTCAAGATGGCATTGGATAAATCCATCCCACTGATCCATCCCTATATTGTGGTCGATAAAGGGGAAGCGCACCACCGCCCGCGCTATGACCGCTATCCACGCCTGGGGTTGTTGCTCGAGCCGGAAGCAGATACAGATCCCATAGACCTGGAGATCATCTCAGACATCTTCAGCCGTACGGCGATTAACATGAAGAGTCGCCTGGAGTTTTCCCGGACTACTGATAGCACAATTGAAGAGATTGCCAATCTGATCCTTGAAAAGCCAAGATCCTATGTGTGTGCCAAAAATCGCCTTCCCGCGCTCCCGGGTGAAAGGATCACACCACCCAGACGCTTGACTATCTTCAATGGCTCTCCACGCGGTGGTAAGGGCAATACGCCCATCATGCTGCGGCAGTTTGGTGAAGGGTTCGCGTCTCTGGCAGGGAACAGCTACGAGATCTACAATCTGAATCGCCTGAAAGAGCATGGTAAATTCACCCAAACTTTCCAAGCAGCAGAGTGCGTCTGGTTGGGCTTCCCTCTCTACACCGATGCCATGCCTGGTATGGTGAAGAGCTTTATCGAAGCCATGTCGCCGCTGCTAGGGCGAGAGAACAATCCCCCCATTGGCTTTTTGGTGCAATCGGGATTTCCAGAGGCACTTCATTCCCGTCATGTCGAACGCTATCTGCAAAAACTGGCTACCCGGTTAAATGCGCCATACCTTGGCACCATTGTAAAGGGTGGCGGCGAGGGCGTTCGCATGATGCCCGCAGAAAGGAATGCCCCACTATTTGAAGCCTTGCAGGGGCTCGGAAGAGATTTTGCACAAACAGGTCAGCTGAATCTCGATTTGCTTCCCGTTGTGGCTGGGGTTGAGCGTTACTCGCCCCTCCTGGGGCCTGTATTCAAAATTTTCCTGCGCCTGCCGATTGCATCCTCGTATTGGGATATGCAACTCAAGAAAAATGGTGTCTATGAGCAGCGTTTCGCCAGACCTTATCTAGACCAAATTTCATAGCGAACTTCCAATGAAAATTGAATTCCGTTGGCTCAACTGCTTTTGGCTGCTGATCCCTTCAGATTATCCATTCCTCAGCAATTTGAAGGCCAGTCGTCGTCCCAACCCACGTTGGAGTGCCAGTGTAACCCATAATGTGCCCAAGGCATCCACCACGGGTGCGCTTTCCAACCCGCCAACATAAACTGGAACAACCCCCACTTCTGCGATCAACTTCTCTACAACCAAACGCCTTTCTCCATCTGGACCGCAGTAGAAATGATCAATCCTGATGTCCCCAAATTGGGGTTGGGCAAACAGCTCCCAACCTAAGGAATTGAATGCCCGGTAGATTATTGCGCTGGGGACCGCTTCATTGATGACAGCGATATTGTTAACAATCGGCGCGCCGAATCTATTGGTTGCATCGATGATGATCTTGCTCTCCAGAAAAACTGCATTTGATTGAACGATTTCAGGCACAGCCGCGTGGGGAATTGAAAGCAGGACCACTTCCGCCCTTGAAGCTGCTTCTGCTACCGAAGTGGCTACTGCCCCCGAGCTGATCTGCCCTAAAAGGACCTGCACCTTGGGGCTTTCTACGTCCCGCACGCCAAAGATGATTTCGTGCCCTGCTTCAGCCCATTTCGCTCCCATTGTGCTACCGATATTCCCAGCGCCAAGAACTGCAATTTTCATATCCTATCTACCTTTCCATACCAGTAAAATCTCAGGGTCTCCAGTTATCGCCGGGGTAGCTCCCAGATTTTGGGGGTATGGGGGGGGGGGGGGCCCCCCGCCCCCCCCCCCATCCCCCCAAATCTGGACATTACCACGGGAGTTCCTAGAGACCCAAATCGCATTCGACCCCAAGTATATCCTATTGTGATAGTGGTAGAAAACTGGAGTGTTGCAATGGAAATATTGATCAATCTTGAAGCGCATATATATGTCATAATATGACATATATTCATTCTATACTGCGACAGGAAGTGCCCCATGACCACACCTGCCACCCGTCTGATCACCCTGATCATGCTGCTGCAGCGGCAGCCCAACCAAAAGGCCGCTGACCTGGCCAAAAAGTTGGGCATCTCCGTGCGTACACTGCACCGCTACTTTGGTATGTTGGAAGAAATGGGCATTCCCATTTATACCGAGCGCGGCCCGCATGGTGGATTCTCGCTGGTGCGCGGCTACAAGTTGCCCCCCCTAATTTTTAATCCCGAAGAGGCTGTGGCCATCTATCTGGGTACCAGTCTGGTCGGGCAGATATGGGGGCAACTCTATGAGACTGCCGCCCATGGTGCCATGTCCAAACTGGATAACGTACTGCCTGATGAACAACGCCAGGAAATTGCCTGGGCGCAGCGCTCGTTAGTTGCCACAGGGATGCATCGCGCCGACCCCAGCGCGCTGGCCCCCTTCCTGGAGAAGCTCCGCCGTGGGGCGCGCCAGCATCGTCAACTCAAGATGACCTACCAGAGCAGTACCAGCCCCAAGGGGATCGACCGCCAGGTTGATCCTTATGCGCTGGTGCATCGCAATGGCTGGTGGTACCTGGTGGGGTTTTGCCACATGAGAGAAGCCCTGCGCACTTTTCGGGTGGATCGCATCCTGCAATTGGAGCTTTTAGCAGAGGCTTTCCAAATGCCAGAAGAGTTCAACATTCGCGAGTATCTGGAGGCAGAGTTCCAAGATCAGCCGATGGTGCGCGCAAAACTGCGCTTTGTCTCGGATGCTGCCCACATAGTCAAGTCAAATCTATCGAATTGGGAATCATTCCATGAACGCCCTGATGGCAGTATGGACGTGGTCGTGGCAGCGCCAGATCTATATTGGCTGGCATCCATGGTCTTGGGTTTTGCCCAATGGGTCACAGTCCTGGAACCGCCGGAACTGCGCACTTTAGTCAAGGAGTGGGCACTAGAGACGGCGAACTTATATCAAGATGATTCAAAATAGAAAGGAATGAATATGAAACGCAAAATCTTATGGATAGTCCTGGGTGCAATTGCCCTACTGGTCATCATCATTGTAGGAGGGTTTTGGTATATGTCCTCACAACCATTGTATCAACCGGGAATGGTAAGCGCTGGAGAGAACTTGAGCGCGCCCCTTGAGCCGCCCTCGCAAACTGCGGACTCAGATACCTGGCTGGTTGAACCGGGCATCGAGTTGACCCACTTCTCTGAGGGAGAAGGTCGTAATGTGCTGGTGATCCACGGTGGTCCCGGACAACCCTTCGCCCAACCAGCTTCTGGATTATCTTTGTTGTCCAACGATTATCGATTCCATTACTATGCCCAACGCGGCTGTGGCCAGTCCACGCGCCCTATTGACCGCTTTAAGTCCCCCAATGTTTACGAGAATATGCAAACTCTCGACCGCAGCCTCGGCCTGGGCGCGCAGATCGCCGACATCGAGAGAATTCGCCACATCCTCGGTGATGAGAAGCTCATCCTGGTGGGGCACTCTTGGGGTGGGTTCCTGGCTTCGCTGTATGCTGCTGAATTCCCCGCGCATGTTGAAGCATTGATCCTGGTGTCCCCGGCCAACGTGTTGATCATGCCCCAACCCGAAGCCGACAGCGATCTATTCGCCAGTGTGCGAGCAAAACTATCGCCCGAGGAGCAAGTTGAATTTGACGCTTTCATGGAAGAATACTTCGACTTCGGCAGCCTGTTCGATAAATCTGAAGCTGACCTGATCGCTATGAACGAGAAATTTGGCGAATACTATGTCGCCATTATGGACCCGGATCAATTAGAGCGTGCTTCAAGCCTGCCAGAACAGGGTAAGCCTGGCGGTTGGATGGTATGGGCGCAGTATATCAGCATGGGGCAGAGGCATGATTACAGCACAGCCTTAGCCGCCGTAAACGCGCCTGTATTAGTCATCCACGGTGCAGCGGATTTGCAGAGCGAGGCGGCCAGCCGTCTATATGCCGATGCTTTTCCCAACGCAGAATTGGTCGTCATCCAGAAAGCCTCGCACTTCGCTTTCGAAGAGCAATCTGAGGAGTTCGCTCAGGTTGTAGCAGATTTCCTAGTCAATTTGGAATAGCAGGAGAATCACAATGCCAAGACCACACACCAAAGAGTTGCTCTTATCAGAAAGCCATAAAGAGCGAGATAAGCTTGAAGGATTCCTCTCCACCCTGACCCCAGATCAGATGATCCAAAGCGGCATCGTCGGCGATTGGTCCGTCAAAGACGTGTTCGCTCATCTATATGAGTGGGAACAGATGGTGCTGGGGTGGTTGGCAGCCGGGCAGCGGGGCGACAGACCCCATGTCCCTGCCGAAGGGTATAAGTGGAACCAGCTTCCAGCTCTAAATGAAGAAATCCGGAGGAAGCATGATCATCGTTCGCTAGAGGAAGTTCAGATCATGTTTGGGGAGTCCTATCAGCTAACCATCCAAACCATCGAGGGGCTTTCAGAAGAAATCCTATTCACTTCGGGGCTATACCCGTGGATGAACAAGAACACACTGGCGGCCTATTTCACGTCCTGCACCAGCAGTCACTACCGTTGGGCGCTCAAAGAGATTCGCAAAGGATTACGCGCTCGGGATTGAAGACGTTTTATTACCTGGCTATTGAGTAGTTCTGATATTTTCCCCAGAACTACTCAATAACAATGAATCGGAAAAGGATTGATATGTTGCTCACCAGAAAATCTATATTTCAGCTTGATATGCGTCGTATGAAATTGCAGTTAATACGATGCTCGCTGCCCAAGAAGCCAGCATAAATACCGAGCGCAGCAACAGTCAATCTTGTGGTCTTATTCACGGGATTTAGACAAGGTGTACTCCAGGTAGCGTCCCAATTCTACCCCTCCCCAGACGCCGAAAAAGAAGATCAGAATTGAAAAGAGGTGTTTGGGAATGATAAGGTTGGTGATAAGATAACCTAAGGATATTAAAACAAGAATGGCACCAACGAATAAATGTCCTCTGGTTGCTTGTTTGCTAAACTGCATAATGATTCTCCTATCCGATAATAAGTATAGCTGCGCTGGTAGAAAGAACTGTGAGGTAAGGCAACACTTTATGGATCGCGGTAACGATGATGGGCAGCGGTTTTTCGCTGGCTAATAAGCCACCCGTAGCAACCAAACCTATGAAGAGCAGGATCGTCACTACAACGGCAACGAGTCCGCTCGGGCTGAGCGGATAGGCTTTATGAGTCAAGTAAACCATGCGGATCAGATAGACTCCCATGGCAACTCCAATCAATTTGTGGATGGTTTGGATGAGTACGCTGTATGGCTTTCCCCTGCGGCTCAACCAAAAACCAGACAGAATAATAAACAGGAAGAATAATCCTGTTGCGAGTAGTCTAGTACTCAATGTGTCCATGTTGCCTCCTGATGGCTGATTTACCAGTTTACCCAGTTACTTCAGGTGCCAAGTTGTGCGCCAAGCGTGGCATGAATAGCGCTGTCAATGAGATCACCAGAAGCGGGATATGCATCACACCCATCCAGCGCATGTCGGGGTTGAACCAATGTGTCAGGTTATAGATGCCGTAGATCAGGCCATTGAAAGCCGTCACTCGAAAGGCGAAGTCGTTGACCTTGGGGTAGAACAGGATTAATAGGAAGAGGAAAACCGGGGTCATGAAGCAGTAAGCCAGCCCATAGTCTGGCGATGTCAGTAACAGCATGGGATTGAAATCTGGCACAACGGCACTGCCATCAATGGCGATGGGTGACCAGAAGACCAGCAAGGCAAATGGTAGCAACAGCCAGCGCCAGCGCGGAACATGCTCAAAGGAAGCTTCGAGCTCGCCTCGCCAGGCGGCTACCAACCAGAGAATCCCGAGCAAACCCGTGGCTATCGTGGCACCGGTTTGCACAGCAAAACCGTATTTCTCAGTAAGCGCGTTTGTTTGTAAGGCAGCGATGATCAGGTAGTTGATTCCAAAATATGCCGCTAGAACCTGTCCAGATTTATCAGATCGGAAGACCACCAGGGCTACCAGAGCCAGGGTGGCAATATGGAAAACCCACCCCCATGACTGGTAAGGTACGATCGAGACCATAAGGATCTGCCTGATAACATCCTGGGTATCCTGAGGATCGTAAGGGATTTCTGTTATGGGCGGCAGCATCGAAATGATAACCAACACAACATAAATCAACGGGTAGAACCATTTGCGGTTAGTTATATTCTTCATCACCTTCTCCAAATTTTTCGCTCGATAAGGCGCCACGCAAGAATAGCGCAAAAGGAATGAAGCAGATTAAACCCATGCTGAAGACAACGACAATATCTGTGAGCATGAATTGAGCTTCTGTTAGCACAGGTTGAAGTAAGAGCACCGCAATTAAGCCGACGAATAGCATGCTCGCTACGAAAAACAATCCCAATCCACATACATAGCCGAGAGGTCTTTTCTGCAGCAGCAGCACGCCCCCAGTAATCAAGAACGCCGAAAGTATGATATCAGCGATCAGAACACCGAGTTCAGAAACCGGAAGCGCAATCTGATCAGCATATCCTTGGGCGAGCATGCCAATTGCACGCAGAGAGAATAAGATTCCAAAAATTAGTAGAACCCAGCCTGAGAATTTTTCTGGCACTGCCCCTGCCAGTTGCATTTGGACTGGTTCTTTGTCGATTCGCTTCAAAAGATGAAAGATCGTATAAACACTCAATAAGATCAGAGCCAGGAAAACTAAAGATGGCCAACTGAATGGAATCCCCACCGCATAAGCAATATAGTTGTATAGAACATAGAGTAGTGCTCCTGGCCAGCAGAGTAATCCCACGAGCTTTTCACGCTGCGTCAACCATATTGAACCCAGCAGGATGGGCAAGCCGATTACCAGGTTGATCACATCATTGGCCATGAAGGATTGGATCAGTTCTGGGGATGGATAAATGCTGTCGGGAAATATCAGTCCAGCTAGCGATATAATCCCCATTAAGAGCGCCACGACAATCGTCAATATCCGAGCGAAGGCGAGATCATAAGTTTTGGATGTTTCAGCCATTTTATCTCCTTTGGAAAATAAATCTATTAGCCCAGTTACCCGGCATTTCCATGAAATTAAGAAAACCAGGTCAGCGACTATTCTAATTTACGAATATCAATACATTTCGTTGCTGTTTCAAGGTATAGATGAGTACAGATGGCTAGATGTATCGCGATCCCATATGTCAGGTAAGATTTTGTTACCACATAGACATCAAGGCTACCGAATGTGCATATTGTAGAAACATAACAAGAGTATATTGGGGCCGATCTAAGGTGAACCCGGCCCAGAAGGGTAGTAAGATCATCATGATTGGTTTACATATTTTACAATGAGAATTTATTACCACGACACTTTCACCTTCCCGCTCACTGCGGGGCACCGTTTTCCTGCCCAGAAATACGCCCTTGTACGCCAAAAGTTGTTGGCTGAGGGCATTGTCAGCGACGATGATCTGAATATCCCCCAGGAAGCCACTGACGAGCAGTTGCGCTTGGTCCACACCGCTGAATATCTGGATAAGGTCAAATTCGGCCAATTGACGGAGAAGGAAATTCGTCGGATAGGCTTACCCTGGTCACCAGAATTGGTAGCACGCTCACTACGTTCTGTGGGTGGCACAATTGCAGCTTCTCGATCTGCCTTAGTCGATGGAATCTCGATTAATCTGGGTGGTGGCACCCACCATGCTTTCTCGGACCATGGGCGAGGCTACTGCATCTTCAACGACTGCGCTGTCGCGGCGCGATTGATGCAGACCAAGGATCAGTCTGAGCGGGTTTTGATCGTGGATTGTGATGTCCACCAGGGAGATGGTACTGCTGCTATCTTCGCCGGTGACCCTACAGTTTTCACCTTTTCGATCCACGGGGAGAAGAACTACCCTTTGCACAAGCAATCATCGGACCTGGATATGCCTCTCCCAGATGGAACTGGAGATGGAGAATATCTGACTGCCCTCGAACAAGGTATTCAGCGCTCTCTGGCCTTAGCCCAGCCGGATCTGGTCATCTACCTGGCGGGGGCTGATCCCTATCTTGATGACCGCCTCGGGCGGCTCTCGTTGAGCAAAGCAGGTTTAGAGCAGCGCGATCACCTGGTGTTGGATACCTGTCGAAAATCTAACTTGCCCCTTGTGGTGGTAATGTCTGGAGGCTATGGTCGCCAGATCCAGGATACGGTGGAAATCCATTTCAGAACGGTCAAGCTGGCAGTAGAAATGCGTTCTGGGTAGCGAAAGCCTACCTTTACGAAGGGGGTAAACCTGAGCCGTCGGCTCAACCGTATTGTTTGATAAGATATAATGGTGCTCTCGCTAAATCTATTTACTCCCATACTATAGATCTGTATTGAGGATCTGGATTCCGAAATCTCCTGATTTCGTTGACGAGAACTTATGCGTGAGTTTCTCTATCTCCCGACGTCAGGAGACGTCGGACTCCAGACCGAAGCGTCTTCTTTATAAATTCATGTTATGCACTTTTGGGTTGCCCATCACATAGAGTCGAATAAGCAAGCTGTGTACCTCGAAATGTCATTCCGATCCCCGAAGGGGAATCCACAGCGCTTGGGGCGCTGCTCATGCACGAAGTGCAGAAAGAAACTCTCATCGATGTCATCGCTCTGCGCGCCTGCCCAAAGGGCCGCACGGCGTGGCGTTGCGAACGGAGTTTACGGAGTGAAGCAATCTCCTCCATCAAAGTGGGAGACTGCCACGTCGCACGCCAATGGCGGCGCTCCTCGCAGTGACATCAAGGTTAGTTTCTTAGTAGAAGCGGCGATTGCAAGAGCCTTCAAAAGTAGAACCCAATAGCGCCGAGGCCTGCCCTGATCCCGAAGGGAGTCGAAGGGAATCCCTTCGAAAACCCGTTTAGAAGTGTCACGATAGGGATTCCTCGCTCTATGCTGAGAAATTTGGAGTGGTTTCGTAGAGTCGCTCGGAATGACACTTCTGAAAGGTAATTTTTGGATACAGAGTAAATAAAATCTGATTTTGCGTAACATGAGTTAAAAACATGGCGAGAATACCATATAAACACTTAATTGGTAAAACCACATCAATCCTGAGCCTGAGAAACCCGGTTTCTGCGAATCAAAAAAAGTATTTTCTCTAAAATCATTCCTTTTAGAACGTGTAATATCAGTGATATCGAGAAACCGGGTTTCTGAATTGTGAAAATCGGTATGATATTAACAACCATCTTCCTTCTCCTGATCGGCCTGATAATTTTCGTGTTCTTTAGTGCCTTTGGATTGGTTTCTCTTGCTGAAGGGGAACGCAGGGCTACGAATATCTCATTTGGATTTGCCGTCCTGGGGGCATTGGTCTTCTTCTTAAGTGCCAGCCTGCCCCTCTTAGTACAGTATGGCGTGTTGATCCTGGTACTGGTTGCCCTGGTAATTGGGCTGGTACTGTTCTTCTTGCCTATTGGCAGCGTTGATGTAGGAAACGACATCCCCGTCAAACGCTTCGATGAGCGCCAGATCATGTTTGCGCGTGCGCGATTAGAACCGGGCACTTCCAATTACGACTCCTACTATGCTCAACACCCTGAGCACAAGAAACCTGATCAGCACACCCGTCAGATGCCAGGATTGTTGTCGCTGGATGCCAAATTCGCCAACCGCTATCAATTTGCGTCCATGGATGGAAGCTTCTTCCTGACAGGCGCTTTGCGTGAGGCAGTTGACGGCTCTATTGCACCGCAACGTGTTGAAAAATCTCCAGAGGAACTGACGTCCTTTCTCAAGGGGTTGGCGCGCTTCTATGGGGCTTTGGATGCAGGTGTGACACAATTGCATCCTTACCATTTCTATTCGCATATTGGCCGAGGGACAGGGGAGTACGGCGCTCAAATCCCTGTAAAGCATCGCTATGCAATTGCTCTCACAGTCGAGATGGATTTCGATATGGTCGGCACCGCGCCCAAAGCGCCCATCTCGATGGAGACTGGCAAGCAATATGTTGAGGCGGCGCGGGTAGCAGTGCAACTAGCCGAGGTGATCAGGCTGCTGGGGTATGAAGCACGCTCACATATCGATGGCAATTACCGCGTCATTGCGCCTTTGGTCGCTCGAGATGCTGGGTTGGGCGAGATCGGGCGTATGACGATCTTGATGACACCCAAGCAAGGGCCGCGCGTCCGTTTGGGGGTGGTTACAACGACCCTCGAGCTGGTCCCAGATGAAAGGCAGCCGGATACCGCCCTGATCGATTTCTGCAATATCTGTAAGAAATGTGCCCAAAACTGCCCCTCGCGCTCGATCCCCTTCGATGAACGCCAGGAATTTGACGGTGCCATGCGTTGGAAGATCGACCCTGACACCTGTTTCCGCTATTGGAACGCGGTCGGTACCGACTGCGGAAAATGTATGGCCGTCTGTCCCTACTCTCACCCAGACAATTGGGCGCACAACTTCGTCCGCTGGGGGATTCGATGTTCGGGAGCCTTCCGCCGCGCGGCCTTGTGGTTAGATGATCTTTTCTATGGCAAAGAGCCACCAGAGAAGCCAGCTCCAGAGTGGGTTCAGATTGAGTGATATAAGAAACCTTATCGAAAACATAAACCGCTAGGTTTGACAGCAATAGAATTGCAAATCCAGCGGTTTTGGTGATTATTTCTTTTGGAACACGTTATTTGCTTCATAGTATTCTATGCAGAAATTCAGTTAGTGTTCATTTGTGCTAAAATAAGCTCATCAACATAATTCTCCCAAGAGATCAATACAACAAGGTGGTAGTGTGTGGAGATCGAAATTATTCGTGAACGAGTAAAGCAAGGTCACTATCTTGTCAAAAGCCATGCAGTTCTACATGCACTCAAAGAAGGTTTCGATCGTGTGCACATGGAGGAAGCGGTCTATAGCGGTCAGATTATCGAATCATATTCTGGTGAAAAAAGATGTTTGATCTGTGGCAGAATTATGTTAGACGGAGTGATTCTCTACTTGCATGTTGTATGTGAATATGCTGATCCGGTGTATATTGAATTTGTAACGGCCTACATTCCCAATGAGAGCATTTGGGAAAACCCGCCATACAAAAGACGCAAGAGCAATAGGTGAGAAGATTATGAATTCAGAAACAGTTCCTACTTGTGGTGAGCACCAGAAAGATAAGGAATGGGGAACAACAACTTTCGAATACACAGATGAGGGTATAACCATTCGGGTACCGAATGTTCCTGCTTGGATTTGTCCAAGTGATGGCGAAGCATCATTTACTCCAGAAACAGTAGATGAGCTAATACTCACTGTTCGTGAACTGGTTGACACAGCAAAGAAAGCAAGAGAGAGGCGTTCTGTCTTTACGGAATATATTGTAGCGGTAAGTCAATAGTTCTAGATAGAAATGTTTCCCAATCCCGCATATTTGATCAGGCTACGGTGTGGAGTGAGTAGTGTTGTTTTCCGAGAATGATTAGGATTGAAACGATCAGGTCAAGTAAAGCCAAAATTGTGCGCAAAAATCCCCGATTGCTAGTGGGGATTTTTGTTTACAGTTTTGGTTTAGGTAAGCGTAATTATCGCAATCAATGTTTTCGGTAATTCCTTACTATCGAAACCATTAGGCTTCGACTTGTTTGCAGACGACACAATGATGCTGTGTCACTACGCCTTATCTTTCTTCAACCGCCCTTTGATAAAGCTGACTAGGTACCAGAGGATAGCGACAACCAAAGCAAGGAGCCCGACGATAAATAATATGCCACCAATCGGCATCAGAATGCTATCCTGTACCATCATACGTCCATCATCAAGCGGGACTACTGTGGACAAACTGTCCCCCAACCGGGCGGCAATAAAGCCGATTACGATCAATGCAATGCTGAATATTAGCGTGTTGCGTTTCATGGTTGGTCTCTCTCCTGTGTAAAACAGTTTTGTTATTGCTGATTCCAGAAATTCTTGCCGTGACCGGTCTGGCCGCAGACCCGCCGTTGGCGCAGATCAAATCGTTTTCAAAATCTTCAGTCAAGTACGAATGACATCAACATCCCAAACAAGCTAAACAATATGGGGAGACCCAGCAGCCCTGCCAGCACGTAAAGCACAATCCGCCAGGTGGATGTATCACTTGGTTTTGGAAGATCCTCCCCCTCGGCCAGGTGTCGGATGATCTTTGCGGTCTGGCGGGCGATCCTGGAGAGTCCACGGCCGCTGCCGTAGACCCAATGCCAGTGATCCATGGGAGTGGGAACGACCACACTCTCGCCGTCGAATTCTTTGAGCCACAAACGTATTGCCTCGGGTGGAGAGACGCTCAGTTCACTGGGCAGGATGATAGCCTTAGCTTCGGATAGGGTCTCATCAGGGATGCCATTCTCAACCAGATGGACAGCAACAGGCATAGAAGCGGCTTCTCGCTGCAGGGCATTGATGATACTTTCAGTGAAGTCGCCGATCTCGGTTGACAGCACCAAAACCGGGAAAGCTTCATGCAATTGGGTGAGAGAGCGTTCTGCGATACGGTTGTCTGTGCGCAAAGCGTTCCAATGGTAAGCTAAAACCAACCCGAATAAGATCAGCATTTCCGACAGCATCAGGGATAAGCGCAGCAGATCTGAGGCGGGATCCCCTAACAAGGCTTTCAGCAACTCGAAGATCAATCCCCCCGCAGCGACCATCACACCGATGACGCAGGCAAAAAGCACCAGATACAGGTAGATCTTTCGGACGAGAGAACGCCGGGCATGGTCTCCGGCCTCCCCTTCTTGAGAGGCTTCTTTGACCATGGGGCGCCAGGTCTGCAACCAGAGTGGCAGGCCAACAATCAGGGTGGCCAGGGCGGACGACAGTCGATTGCGCAGCATCTCATCGCCAACAGTGGAGGTGCCAAGCAGCATGTCGATCAAGAAGCTTAATAACATCTGCAGCCCCAAAAAGAAGGCCACCAGGCCAAAGAACCCTAGAATATAGAGATAGATCCGTCGCAGGCCAAAACGCCGCGGGGATTCGGGGAGTAATTCGATCTCAGACGAAAGCATCCGCCCATAGTAGAACCAAACCCCACCCAGCGGAAGCAGCGCTGAAACCGGGATGCTGATTTCATTGAGAAATTCGCTTAAGGTAAAACCTGCGCCGAGAAGTGCACCGAAAATCGTATCCAGCACCACGCCAGCCGGGATCAACACACCCCCAACACCGATCAGACTCAGGAGATAGAGGACGACCAGCCGCAGGATCGATCTCTGTTTATCGGGCTGTTCCAGGGAAGTCTGCACTCGCTGCCAGGAATAAACCCATAAGGGCGTAGCGATGATCAGCAAAGCCAACCCATTCGCCAGCCTGGTCTGGGGGGAAGTACCCAAGGTTTCACCTATCGTGAGCATATATTGCACCACCTGCGAGAGCCCACCGACCAACATTGCCAGGGCGTAGAGCACCCAGATATAGCGAAAAAGACGGCGCGTCTCAGAGAAAGAATCCCCTGTTGGGGCATCTTCCCAGTTTTCTCGGGTCACGTAGAAGATATAGCCGGCGATCAGACCGTTCATGGCGATGGCGATGAGGTTATCGATCCAATCTTGAGAGCCTCCTAAGATGGCGTTTCGCAATGGGATTTGGAAGAGTTGCAGCCAAAGTCGATTGATCAATGCCAACGTGTTCTGGGCGATGGGGATCAACGTAGCCAGGAGTGCCGCGTATAAGAAAACCGCTCGGGTGCGGCTGGAACGCTCCTCTTCATCCCTGGTCGCACTGCGCTGAGCAGGGATCCAATGGAGCAGGAAAACAGGCACTCCCACCAAGAGCAGAGACAGACCACCAGCCAGTTGGCTGGCGCCTCCGCCGATCATCTCACCAGAAAATGTCGATCTGGCTAACTCGATCAACCCCCAGAGCACGACTTCCAGGCTGATAAACGCGACCAGGTAAAGGTATAAACGGCGTATCGTGTGCATAGGATTCTCCTATCGCATAAAATGGTGATCAAAAGGGATTTATCCCTCGTCAGATTAAATCACGAATAAAATCGAATGGCTGTAGTAGGTAGGATCATGTTGAACATACAATGAGCAACGAATTTAACCACGAAT
>CAZUSV010000114.1:0-20546 GCA_964622645.1 uncultured Anaerolineales bacterium | reverse complement strand
GGTTTGTTGGGTCTCGCCCTCAAGTTTGTTTTGCAATTCACCCAGCTCCTTTTGGCGCTCTTCTGAAAGCTCTGCGAATTCTTCAGGAGGGATCGGCTTTCCTTCCACAGTGGGTATCAGCGCGAAACCTGATGATGTTCGAGCGATCATAAAATTGATTTCCTTGGCGGCTTCTTGCAGCTTTTGGAACTCGCTTTCCTGGGCTTCCTGCATTGATTTGCTGAGACGACCTTGCTCGTTGGTATATTCCTCGCTCTGGAATGACTGTTGGATTTCCACCTGACAGCGCTCGATCAGGCCCTTGATATCTTCTTTCAGGGTGGACCCCTGACCCGGGGGTAGGTTTATCACTTTAGGGTTATGGGGATTGTCGAAGTTATTGACGATGCACCAATCATCGGGCACGGGTTCATTAGCAGCTTTCCTTTGCAGGTAGTCTCTGGTCAGCGTGGTGCGCCCAGAATCTGGCAGACCGGCAATGAAGATGTTGAAACCTGGCCCCGCGACCTCGCTGCCTAGTTCGAGGGCTCGTAAAGCCCTTGGCTGCCCGAGAACTTTGTCGAGACTGGGTAATTCATCTGTGGTCTTAAATTCGAAGAATTCTGGGTCGCAGGGATAATGTAGCGCCTCTGGCGGGAGTGCCTGGATTCTCGACATCGGATAACCTCTACTTTCTTGTTAGTTTGACAAGAAAAGATACCATACTTGAGTTTACAATACCTCCGCGATGGAGTCAAAGGAATCTAGTCCGACAATGTCAACTTCACGAGACCTTCCGAAAAAAGGGGCTTACGGGGGTGCGCAGCACCCCCGTAAGCCCCTTTTTTCGGAAGGTCTCGTTATTGTCAAGCTAGACAGCAAAGATGAAAACCAGGTCGTTGACATTGGTCAGCGTGGGTCCTGGTTTCAATAAATCCCCCAGAGGGTCGAAGAATTCATAAGCGTCGTTGCGGGACAGGTATTCGGCGTGGTTCAATCCCCGGTGGTTTGCCTTGCCCAGGGTGTTCCCAGTGACTACCGCCCCAGCAGCATCGGTAGGACCGTCATCACCGTCCGTAGCCAGCGTGACCAGGAAGACATTCTCCAGATCAGCCAGATCTGCGACTGCGCTGAGGGCTAATTCCTGATTGCGTCCACCGAGGCCATCCCCCAGCAATGTGACCGTGGTTTCCCCGCCGGCGATGAGGCAGGCCGGCCGCGGGATGGGATCACCTGTAGTATCGATTTGTTGAGCAATTGCCGCTAGTACCGGCCCGATCTGGCGCGCTTCGCCCTGCAAGCGCGTTGTTAAGAGTAGGGTGTTGAAGCCTTCGATTTCGGCCTGTTCCTGCGCCGCTCGAGCAGCTTTGAGATTGTTGCCGATGATGACATTCTGAGTGCGCTCGAAGACCGGGTCATCTCCCTTGGCTGTTTCTGGTGCCTCTCCCGCTGCGCCGCTCCGTAAATGAGTCAGGATCGATTTCGGTACGTCCTGGAGGATATGATACCTTTCCATGATCGCGACGGCATCAGCGTACGTGGTTGGATCGGGTACAGTCGGCCCGGATGCAATCACATCCATGGGGTCGCCGATCACATCGGAGAGGATCAGAGATACTACTTGGGCTGGATGAGCATGACGCGCCAGGTTGCCACCCTTGACCTGAGAGAGATGCTTCCTTAGTGTGTTGATCTCGTTGATGTCCGCCCCACAGGAGAGCAATATTTTGTTGATGTTTTGGAGATCAGCGAGGGAGACTCCTGGAACGGGTGCGGTGAGCAGTGCAGATCCCCCGCCGGAGATTAGGAAGATCACCAGATCATCGGTGGAGGTTGTCTTTAGAAGTTTGATGATGAGTTGCGCGCCTTCTATGCCGCGCTGGTCAGGAACGGGATGAGAAGCCTTGATAATGGTGAATGGCTTGTCCTGAGCCCGTCGAATGGATGAATTGTTAATAGTTGATGGTGAATGGGTAATGGTGAATTGTGAATTGTGGGCTTTGGTGATCAGGATGCCCTGGGTGAGATTATCTCCGAGAATTTCAGCAGCGGCCTGAGCCATGGGCAGGCTGGCCTTGCCGAATGCGATCAAGAAGACTCGCTGGATAGAATCCAGGTCATAGTTTTGCCCAGCGATGTTGAGTTGATTCTGGTTGCGTTTCAAGTGATCGTTAACAGCGTTAGCTGGATCGACTGCCTTGATGGCAGCAGACAGGATGCGCGTTATTGTTTCACCATGGGGCGAAGATCGAAGGGAGTTGGTGGTAAAGCGATCAGCATTCATTGAATGAGATATCAAGGAATGCGGTTCCTGGCAGGAACCGCATTCCTATTGGTGAAGAGGCTGGATGCACTGCGGGCTGTCATTCTTGGGGCTGTTCACGTACGTCGAAACCGGATAGGCCTGCATCTCTTCAGCGGGATACGGCACGAATAGATCGTCTAATTCGCCGGGTGGAACCTCTCCAGGAGTGAGCCAGCGTTCATAAGCAGATGGCGGCAAGATCACTGGCATGCGATTGTGGATCGGTTTTATGAAATCGTTGGGTTGGGTGGTGATGATCGTTGTCGAGAGGATCTCCGAGCCGTCGGGCGCATTCCAGCGATCCCAAAGACCGGCAAAAGCGAAGGGTTTGCCATGTTTCAAACGGATAAAATGTGGCAGCTTGGATTTGCTGCCAGCCTGCTTTTGCCACTCATAAAAACCTGAAGTCAAAATCAAGCAGCGCCGGTATTTATACGGGGCTTTGAAGGAAGGCTTTTCAGCCAGTGTCTCACTCCGGGCGTTGATCATGCGGTTGCCAATCTTGGGGTCTTTGGCCCAGAATGTGATCATGCCCCACACGAAATGATCCAAACGATAATCGCCAGTATTGGGCACAACGGCGATCGGTTGGCTGGGGGCGATATTGTAGCGTGGGGCTTGTGATTCGTAACCAGAGGGTATCGTCAACCCAGAAAATGTATCGATAATCTCATCGGCTGTAGCAGTTAGTGTAAATCGTCCGCACATGGCAGCTCCCTTTTGTGTAAGCGGCTATAAAATTGCCTTCTAGCTAGATGCGAACCAGACCGGCTAGAAGGCGCTCCAATTATTGCATGGGATTGTAGGGTTGTCAACGCAATGCGCCGGTAGTACAATAACGCCACTCAGCTGATCGTGATTGGAGGGTGATATTCAGCTTTTGATAGTAAGGTTGCGTGGAACGAGTCTTCAGTCATTTTCTCTCATTTGAATTCCAGTTTTTTGAGGAATGACACGCGCAATAAAAAACAAAGCGGCTATGAGGCTCTGGTTCTGCGGGGCAGTTTAGCCGCTTTAGAATGTGCTCAATAATTCTCTGACCTGAACCGATGTCGGATGGGCGGAGCGCGGGTTTTGAAGCAATATCTCTCAAGAATAATACTTTTCCTGATCGCAGTTGAGGCCAGCATTGTTGCCAGCGCCATCCTTAGCGCTCCCTCGGAAGCAGCCAACGTGCGCTTGCTTGGATTATCAACATCACGGTTGGCGATGTTGGGGGGCGTGTTATTGTTTGCCCTGGCTGCGTTGGGATTACTTCTGTATTCATTTTGGCGGAAATCGCCATTTGATATCTGGGAAGCTTCCCTTCGAGGGAGATTTAGCCAGCCTAAAACCACTGCGGTTTCCACAATCCTTCTAGGATTTTTTGCCTGGGCAGCTGCTGAATTGGCCATCTATGCGGGTGTTGTTCAGGAACCTGTCATGCAGGCCGTGCTGATGCGTTTGCAGCCACTTCTCATAGGCGGCGCGTTGATCGCTGCGGAATTGTTGTTACTCATCCTGAGCTGGCACTGGATTGAAAATAAGGTCAGTCCCTGGCAGAATAGAGAACTCCTATATATCCTGATCTTGTGGGGAATTTTCATATTGGTGGGCGTATTTCAGACCTTGAGTGGATATGGCTTCACGCAAGAGACTACCGAAACCGGCGTTTTTCGACTACCTGGAACTCCGATACTGGGAATTCAAATTGTCCTGGCGCTGGTTTTTGTTTTTTGGGGGGGAAAATGGCTCTGGCCCAGGATCGTTAGCACAAAAGTTGGGTCCTTCATCAATTCCAAAAGTGGGTGGCTGAATCTAGGCCTGGGCATTCTGATTTGGGGGATTGCCTTTGCTGTGTGGATGGCTGCGCCATTGAAGGAAAGCTGGTTTGTGGATGGGCCGCGAGCACCCAATTACACGTTCTCTCCGAATTCGGATGCCTATCTGTATGAGTCGGTCGCTCACAGTTTGCTGGTTGGATCAGAATTTCAGCATCCGCAATGGGGCTATATGGTGTTGCGACCCGTGTATTCCAGTATTCTGGCTTTGTTTCATTGGATTGGCGGCTTGGAGTATGAGGACATCATCTGGCTACAGGTTGCGGCCTTGTCCTTCTTCCCTGTCTTAGTTTTCAGGCTGACCACGATTTTGCATCGCCGCCTCTCGGGGATGCTGGCTGCCTTGCTGATCATCTTTCGGGAATACAATTCCATCTCACTGGCCGACACGATCACAGTATCGCACGCCAAGCTACTCATGGCAGATCTGCCAGTTACCCTTGGGATCGTTCTAGTACTACTGCTGTTTGTCAGGTGGATCCAAAACCCTGGCCATCGCTGGCTGCCATTGCTGGCTGGAGGCGCGATCGGTTTTTTTCTCATGGTGCGCATGGAAGCAGCCGCACTGCTAGCCTTGCCGGTTATTTCGGCGATATACTTTGTGCCGCGGTATACAAAAAATTGGCTTCAAGGGATTGGGTTTCTTTTCTTGGGATTCGGCTTGATCATGGCCCCATGGGTATACCGTAACTGGGGTTACACCCAGATGTTTTATCTGGTTTCACCGGAATATGAGCAGCAGATAATCGACAAGATTTTTGGCACCAAGCCTTTGCAAGGTACTTCTGCCCTTGGAATAGGAATCGGCGCTGGTACAGAGAAGAATCTATTCTCTGAGCGCGGCGATGTGATTCTCACCAATGATGACGGATCATGGTCTGCAGGCGAGAGACGGCTCAACCACTATTTCAACAACCAATTACAGGCCTTTATGTATTTCCCGCTGTCGCCGCGACTGCTTTTATCGTTTACGACTGCCGCAGTGACTCGTCAGACAGACCAATTGGCCAACTTATGCTGCTCTCCAGAGGCCTATGTGCGCGATCTGCCGTATTGGTGGAACGATTGGGATGGGAAGTTAAAATCGGGATCGATCCTCTCCATGGGGGTAGTCATGCTGATCTTGGCAGCCGGTGTTCTGGCATTGTGGCGTACCCAGAAACTCTTGAGTTTATTGCCGATCCTATTCGCAATAGCTTACTTGATATTCTTGTCAGTTTTGGGACGCTCTGGGGGAAGGTGGCTCCTCGAGGTGGATTGGGTAAATGCAATTATTTTTAGTGTTGGGAGTGTAGGAATTTTCGAGGGTTTTACAAATTGGGTTTCAGGGGAGAATTCTCAATTGCCCAAAAATACGCTGAATGTAGATGTTTTGGTAAGCCCTCGAAGAATATACCTGGTAGCAGTGCTGCTCCTGATCATAGGGTTGATCGTACCCCTGAGTGAGCAGTTTATTATCCAGCGCTATACGCAAGCTGGTATCGATGCTCGCCTGGATAGACTGCTATCTGATCAGAGTAGTCACTTGTCTGAAACCGATAAAGAAAAATTGATTACTATATTGGCGGAAGAGGGGGTCGAAACCTGGTATGGGCGCGCCTTGTACCCGCGCTTCTTTCAGGGTGGGGATGGGATGGATGGGTTGGGTGGCATCTATAAACGCCCATTCTCCCGGATGGAGTTTTTCCTTGTAGGCACGGAGAACCATTGGACTACCATAGCTCAACCTGAGCCAGTAGACTCATTTCCCCACGGTGCCGATGTGTTGTTGGTTGGCCAGGGAGCTTATTATTCTTTTGACATCCAATTTGGAGTTGTATTTGATGAGGGGATGGATTTTGAAATGGTGTTGTGGAAAGAATAGTTTGGATTTTTAACATTGTATACAGAAAAATCAATGACTACTCAAAAAGAATGGAAGATGATCATTCTTCCAAAGCGGAGCTTGTTGGATTTGCGCCTGGGCGAAATATGGCAATACCGAGATTTGATTCGACTATTTGTCTGGCGCGATTTCGTATCGCAATATAAGCAAACAGTTCTAGGCCCTGTATGGTTTGTAATTAGTCCTATTGCCAGCACGCTAGTGTTCACGGTGATATTTGGCAACATTGCAAAACTTTCAACAGATGGTTTACCCCCATTTCTTTTTTATATGGCGGGGAATACAATCTGGGGTTATTTCTATACCTGTTTAATGGGCACCTCGAACACATTTACTGGTAATGCGTCATTATTTGGTAAAGTATATTTTCCGCGTCTCACCGTTCCAATTTCTGTTGTGATCTCCAACTTGATCTCCTTTAGCATTCGTCTGGGTGTTTTCATCGCCTTTCTTGTTTACTTCATAATTGCAGGAGCTGCCATCAGCCCAAATTTTTGGATAGTACTTCTTCCAGTTATGTTGTTAGTAATGGCTGGCTTGGGTTTGGGTTTCGGCATAATAGTCTCCTCGCTCACTACTAAATATCGCGATTTTCAATATTTGGTGAACTTCGGCGTTCAATTGTTGATGTATGCAACCCCGATCATTTATCCTATCTCAGCAGTTACGGGGATCTGGCGATGGATCATCTTGGCAAACCCTATGACTCCGATTATTGAAATATTTCGGCTGGCATTCTTGGGAACCAGCACACTTGAGCCAATCTATTTTGTGTATAGCGCTTCATTTATGGTGGTAGTTTTTTTCCTGGGATTGGTAATGTTTAATCGCGTAGAAAATACTTTCTTGGATACGGTATAGAAATGTCTTCAGCCATTCTTTCTGTCGAGAATATCTCTAAACGTTATCGTTTAGGCGTAATAAATACCGGAACTTTTTATGAGGATCTTAATCGCTGGTGGGCGAGGCGTCTAGGAAAAGTAGATCAATATCGAAAAATTAACGATAGTGCTCATAAGAATCTGATCGGCGACTCGGTTTGGGCATTAAAAGACATCAATTTTAGTGTCAATAAAGGCGAAGCGTTAGGCATCATAGGGCGAAATGGGGCAGGGAAGAGCACGCTGCTAAAAATTCTTTCTAGAGTCACGGCTCCAACAACTGGAGTGGTGAAATCCAATGGAATGATCTCTAGTTTGTTAGAGGTGGGCACAGGTTTTCACCCGGAATTGACCGGTAGGGAGAATGTTTATCTAAATGGTGCCATCTTGGGAATGACTCGCGCGGAGGTAACAAGTAAGTTCGATGAGATCGTGGATTTCTCAGGTATTGAACTGTATATTGATACCCCAGTCAAGCGCTATTCGAGCGGTATGTATGTGCGCCTGGCTTTTGCGGTCGCGGCGCATTTGAGCCCTGAAATTTTGATTGTCGATGAAGTTCTGGCTGTGGGCGATGCAGAATTTCAAAAAAAATGTTTGGGAAAGATGAATGATGTGGCCTCAGTAGGGAGGACTGTATTATTTGTGAGTCATAATATGGATGCAATTCAAAAATTGTGTTCCAGAGTCATGCTTCTCGAAGATGGTCACTTGACCATCGATGACACGGATGTAAAAATGGTGATCGATAGCTACCTGTCACGGGGCACGACTGATGCGTCGGGTATTTGGGTTAACAGTGGGGACGAATATGAAAATAAATGGTTTATGCCAATGCGGGTTACATTAAATAATCAAAATGGTGAGGTGATTACGGGTCCAGTTAGGAATGATGAGCAGATATTCCTGAAGATTGGGGGAGAAGTTAGATTAGAAAGCAGGAATATTACGATAGGCTATTACTGCTATTCAGATAAATCGAATTATCCAGTTTACCTTTCTCAGCATGACGACGGGCAACAAGATGAGTGGCCAAAACTGAATAAAGGCCATAACATCCTGACCACAACAATTCCAAAGGATATCCTCAATGTAGGTAAGTATTACGTAAAGCCGTATATTTTATTGCGGTCTGGTCAAAGCTCAAAAACTGTTATTATCGATCAAAATGATAACAAGGTGGTTGTATCATTCTCGATTTCTAGTGTAGCGAACGAATCACCTGATTGGATGAAGCGAGGGGGAGTCATTGCACCGGTACTTACCTGGTGGGATGATCATAACAAGAATTAACACCATATTTTTCGTTCTTCAAGTATCAATGAAACGGATACTCCTGGGAAATCAGGGTAGGTAGGTCCCGACTGGACACAATTATCATGTTACCGTCCTTTTTGCAGAAATTAGTCCCTGCTAAGAATCGATCTTTTGATTTCGAAATTGATTTGTTGAATTCGTTCGCGACAGACAATATCGCCAAAAAGCCACTAGAGATCTCAGATGGAAGGGCCTTTTCAGAAATCTATCTAACAAATAGACGTGAAACTTTGATCGGTATAAACAGAGAGACGAAGGAATTAATCAAAGTTGAATTGTGCAAAAACCCTCGAAAGAATTTGGATATTGAAAATGAATTTGCATTGCTGCGCCGATTGAATGTAAAAGGGGCGATGAGCTGCCCCACTGCCATCGAGCTAGGGATACTGGATCGGCACGATTTGGGTGAGGTGGTGGGGGATGAATACCTGGCAAAAGCAAAAAATCGTCAAAGTTTCACCTATATGCTACAGGAATATGTTGAATCGAGTGAAAAAGCGCATATATCTGACTTGATATTTGCCATGCTGGAACAAAAGAGTCTCGGTGTTTATCAGGGGGATGTCAAGCCAGCCAATATCTGCTTTGACGAGCAAAAGGGGATATGCATTCTGGTCGACTACGACCAGTCTGAAGAGCTTCCAGAAGTTGTGATGAAAATGAACACGGCCGATTACCTGCAATGGTGTGATGCTCGCGAGAAGCGCAAATATCCCGGAATGTTCGATACTTGGCGCAGGCATTTTGCGGGACTTGACCATCAACGTCATATAAAGCCAATGTTGAGGGATGGTGCCTTCAACCTTGCTTTGATTACGCCTTATCGACGTCAGATCACGACGAATACAGAAGATGGTGTCTACCACACCATAGCTTCTGATTTGGTTTATGCCGATGGGATTCGTGATATCAAGCAGCGGACTGCCTTGTTAGATGATGTTGATTTTGTGCTTGGTGAACGGGTTCTTGATGTCGGTTGCAATGCAGGATTGTTGTGTCACTACCTCGATGGTCGCGGTTGTAGACCAACTGGAATCGATATGGATGCTCATATTGTAGTTTCCGCGAGAATGATTGCCAATATCCTAGGGGTAGATGCTACATTCCTCGAACTTGATATCGATGCTAAGGATTTACCAGGAGAATTCGATACGATCTGCTTATTTTCTGTGATCCATCATACGCGCAACTTGAAGGAAAATGGAGAGAAGATTGCTCAGAGATGTAAGCGTATCTTGATAGAATGTCGTCCGGTTGAGCACGGACGGAAGCCAGTCAGAGATCAGTTTGGCCAGATAGATTGGGTTACCGCCTCTGTGTGGAATTATCAGGATGAGGCAGAACTCGTCGAAGGTATGCAAGAATTATTCCCGGGATTTGTCGTCGAACGTAAGGTGGGTTATGCTGATAAAAACCGCATACTATTTGAGATGGTCAAAAAATGAGTAATAAAAAACGTCTTCTGATAATAGAACCTCATAGCGATGATGGGATCATAAGCGCGGGAGGTTTCCTCGAAAAATATCGAGATCACTATGATTATCATTTTGTTTTAGTTGTGGCATCGGATTTGCCATTGCACCATAACCAGTATCTGACGCGCGATCAAAGACTTGCTGAGTTTGAAGCTTATGTTAGACATTTTAGCGGTTCATGGGTGCCCGGCTCAGATAAAGATATTGAATTGCCTCTAGATTTAGATGCGCGCCTCGATGTCCTCCCTCGCCGTCAACTGGTCGCTCTGTTAGAAGACGCAATTGAGAAAGTAAAGCCCGACGTGTTGTTGTGCTCTGGTCCCTCATTTCACCATGATCATACGGCAGTTTACGAAGCGATGATTGCTGCTACTCGGCCAACTGCCAGATTCTGTCCTAATAATATATTTATCCTTGAAAATCCTACCTATGTCCACGCGGTAAATCCCATGAGTCGTTTTCAGCCGGATACTTATGTGAGCCTTAGTGAGGAAGATCTAGCAGATAAACTAGAATGTTTTCGCACATGTTTTCCTTCACAGATGCGGGTAGGTAAGAACTATCTTTCAGAAGAAGGTATTCGGAGTTGGGCACGTTATCGAGGTATCGAGGCTCGCTGCGAATACGCTGAGGCGTTCCAGACTTATTTACGAGTGATTTAGGATCAAAAGGCGCGATTGACGTGATTGTTACTATCCATCAGCCCGAGCACATGCCCTGGACGGGTTTCTTCCATAAAATGTCAATGGCCAACCTTTATGTCTTACTTGATCATGTACAGTATCGAAAGAGTAACTATCAGAACCGAAATCGGCTTATTGATGTTAACGGGAATGTATATTGGTGTACGGTACCTCTCAGGGCTGGTGGGCACGAACAAAAGATCAATGAAAAAGAGATCGTGGAAGGAAAATGGCATCAAAAGTACCTCAATAAAATAGCAGATTCCTACCGCAAGTGTGAATACTTTAACCACTATTTTGATGATATTGCAGCGATAATATCCAAAAAGCATCGCAGGCTAGTCGATCTTAATCTTGATCTAATTCATTGGTTTAGAAGGCAATTGGGGATTGAAGTCGAAATGATATTGTCTTCTTCGCTAAAGACACATGGCGTCAAGTCAGAATTAAATTTAGATATATGCAAGCAGTTGAATGCATCAACCTATATCTCCGGTCCTTCGGGTAGAGATTATCTGGATTTATCCAGGTTCAGAGAATGTGGGATTGATGTTGTATTTCATCAATTTTCACCACCTGTTTATTCTGCAAAGAACTTTGAACCTGGTTTATCTACTTTGGATCTTCTTATGAATCATGGTGAGGATTCAGCCTACATCATGGGGATTGGTGCTACACAATGAATCAAGATTTGATTGATCAGGTCGAGATGAAGTTAATGTCTGCGAAGGGGAAACGCTACGTTACCCTAGCAACTACTGCTAACCAAAATAACCCTCCATTTTATGTTGGGGGCTTGCGCCAGGGCAATGGTGTCACTTCGGCAAACTTCATATTTGCTGCTCCTGATTTATTGCCTGATGTCATATCAAGATTTGATGGTCGAATTGATGCCTTTCTTGTTGATACTGAGATCAAAAACTCCCTCGACGATATGGAAGAACGTGCGGAAAAACTAATCCGAGAAACACCCATTGTACGCATCAAGCCCAATGATATGACAGTATTAGCGCTTGATTTGTGGTTGGTTAACCTTTTCCCCGATATGCGGGGATCTTCAGCCTTGATCGTAGGGACGGGAAATATTGGCGCCAAGATCGCTCTTGTATTGGCTGAACGAGGTGTCATAGTGAGACTTTATGATCGCGATAGGGAAAAACTAGAACGCATCATGCGAGGGCTTAATGAAATCAAACGTGGACATGGACATCTAATATTAGCTGCTGAAGATGATCCCGCTATAGGGACGAATATCATAGTTGGTTGCACACCAGGTATTCCCGCGGTTACGAAAGGAATGATCGATTCGGCTGCAGAAAATTCCCTAGTTATCGATGTGGGAAATGGCACGCTATTCCCGGAGGCGATTAAAGCCGCTCACCAGCGTGGGGCAAGAGTATTTTGCCTTTCCCCAGAAGCTGGTTTTATTGGCTGGATTGCTGCGCTGGTTCATACTCGCAAACAGATCGATAATATGAAACGTCGAGTTCTTTCCAATAGTGTCGTTATGATTGGGCCTGGAGTATTGGGGGGATATGGGGATGTTATCGTGGATAACCCAGATGATTGGCAGCGGGTTCTAGGTGTTTGCGATGGCAGAGGAGATGTATTGCCACCCGAAGAGGGGGCAAACTTTATTGCTAAACTCAAAAACACCATGAAGTGAGGCATATTTACTCGTTCCATAACTTGTGAATAAATTTCTCCATTTCAAGAACATCGAGAGATAAGTATGCTAAAAAACGAACGCATTATAATCACAGGTGGTACGGGATCACTTGGACGAGAATTGGCTCGTATTCTGTGTGATTCCAACGAAGTGGTTGTCTATTCGCGCAATGAAGAACGTCAATTTGAAATGAAACAGGAAATGGATCCTGACTTCAACATTTCCTTTATTATTGGCGATGTGCGCGATGAGAATACCCTTGCCGATGCCATGCGTGGCTGCACGATCGCCATCCATGCAGCTGCGATGAAGGATCTAATCATGTGTGAGGATCAGCCGGTGCAGACTTATCTCAACAATATTGCTGGCTCACAATCTTTTCTCCAGGCTGTAAAACGTACGAAATCCCTGAAAAAAGCCTGTGGGGTAAGTACAGACAAGGCAGCTTCACCATCATCAGTCTACGGGTGCTCGAAATATATCATGGAGAAAATGTTCCGAGAGGCATCACGTTTTTCTGACTGCACCATGAGCGCTGTTCGATTTGGCAATATGATCGATTCAAAAGGTTCCCTAATTACTGAGTGGATAAAGAATCCGCAGAAGGAAATCAATCTCACCCATCCTGATGTAGCGCGGTTCTTCTTCACTGTTCATGATGGAGCAATGACAGTCTTAACTGCCATCGAAAACGCAAAGAATGGCGAACTACTCATTCGAAAGATGAAACAGGCTCGTATATGCGATATCTTGCACATCATCACAGGTCGTATTGATTTCCCCATTGTCGGACTATTCCCTGGAGAGAAGATCCATGAGGAACTGGTCAGCCCTAATGAAGTTGATTATTGTCATGATATCGGGGATTATTATGTTGTCCGGCCAGATGTTCGTAATCACAACCCGCCTTTAATGTACTCAACTTTGAATGCTCCAGCATTCAGTGAAGAAGAGTTAAGGAGCCTTCTACAAATTTCTTGAATTAAACAATGCGCGGCGAAGCAATGAGATCTTTATGCAATCGCCTGGAGCAAATGAGCGAACCTCTTGGCGAATACCGGGCGCTGGAATTCTTCGCTCGCGCTGGCGATTGGCAAACGACTGCATACGCTGGCAAAATAAAGACCCTATTTGCCTGGGAGATTGATCCCAACTTCGAAATAGATTTGCAGCGCAACTTACCTGATGCGGAAATTCGAATAGGGGATTCCTTCAAGCTTGCGCATGAGAAATGTTATCGCAGAGCATTCGAGTTTCTTGTCTTCGATAATCCACAAAATGTCTTCGGTAAACATTGCGAGCATTTCGAAGCCCTGCCGCTGATCAGGAATTTGATGTCAGACCACGGCATTGTCATCTTCAACGTGAACCGTAAGCCGTTCAACTACGCCGATAGCCCTGAATGGCAGATACGGCGAGAGCAATACTACGGACGCGATGCATCTGTCCTGGATAGCTCCTTTTTGCTTGACTTCTATACCAGGAAATTCCATGAATTGGGGTTTGAGGAGCGTTTCTCGTTCGAGCAGCAGCGCAATAAGGAATATCTTTCCTATCTTGTTTTTGGATTGAGAAGAGCATGAGGTTCCCCGGTTTAAGCAGAATTAATAACCTATTACGAAGATCGAGTAAACCAGAAGAGGACTTCTCTTTTGTGCAGAATCTCGATGGAGGTTTTCGCCATGTACCTTATCGTGCTCTTCTTTATTTCAAAACCGAACCTTACGCCTTCCCGGAAAGAATAAACGAATATGTTCACACCAATGATTGGGAAATTACAGAAATCGTAAGAATTCTCAATGGTTTTGGTTTTGTGGTCGATGTTATTGACCGGGGGAGAGATGATTTTATACCCGAGGATAAATACGAGCTATTTATTGGCCTGGGAGCAGGGCGTTCAGGCAAGCACTTTGCCAAATATGCAGAAGCTTTGCCCAATGCAATAAAAGTATTGCTGGCAGCCGGTCCTGAGCCAATTCTGTCTAACCGGCTGGTACAAGAGCAATATGATCGCTTCAATGCCAGGCATTCGACCAATGTGCCAGCTATGCGGCTTACTGCCGGAATTGATTTCCCAAGCTTTTTGAAACACACGGATTACTTTCTGGTAATTGGGGAAGAAGATCAGTTTTGCGTCGGCACTTATCTGCCTCTGGGAAAACCTGTACTCAATTTTCTACCCGGGGTTTCGCCAAATGTCCGTTTCTTGAAAACTTGGATAGAAACGCGCTCTCGTAATAAATTCCTTTGTTTTGCCGGAAACGGTTTTATTTGCAAGGGGGTTGATTTACTTGTCGAAGCATTTGTTGAAATGCCAGAACTTCAACTACATATTTGTGGTCCTGACACAGAGCCCGGCTTCTTCGAAGTGCTCGGAAAGCGAATCCAGGAGGCAGAAAATATTCACTATGAAGGATTCGTGAATACTGGCGGAGAAAGATTCGAAACCTTGATGAGCGAGTGTTCGTTTGTGATTTTCGCGTCCAGTTCGGAGGGCTGTGCTACCTCTGTTGCTACTGTGATGAGAGGCGGCTTGGTGCCGATTCTGAACAAAGAAACCGGCATTAACCTGGGAACTTTCGGGTTTAAACTCGATGGCCCCAAAGAAAATATCATTGATGAAATACGGAAAGTAGCGCGCTTTGTGACAACAATTTCCGAGGAGAACTATAGGAAGCGCGTTTATGAAACTTTAAATGATTCTGCAAAATATACACAAGCAACTTTCACTCGAACATTTTCAAAAGCGATCTTGCAGGTTATTCAGGAACGGCTGATTTAATGCGCATATTATTTGCTACTGACGCAGTCGATCATGTATCTACAGTACTCAATTCCCCCAATTTCGCTCAACTTAACGAGTGCGAGGGTGTAAGTATAGATTTCTACAACCATAATTATGCAAACTATGATGTTGTGCTTTTTATGGGCTATGACCCGCGTGTTGAAGAGGCCAGAGCTGCAAATCCATCAATAAAAATCGGTGTCATCGATCTTCGCCCTTCATCACTAGAAGCTTCGCTGGGTGCAGATTTTGTTATTGCCAATGGTCTAGAAATGTATGATTGGCTCGCAGATTATTTCGCCAACATTTTCATCTACCCTATTTACCCGCACTTGGAAGTGCCACCCAAGATCCATACAGAACATTCCCCCCTGATCATTGGCTATCATGGAAATAAGGTCCACTTGATGGCCGCATTTCCTTATTTGTCGACGGCTTTAGAGGCGCTGGGGGAGGAATGCGATCTTGAATTATGGGCTATATACGATATCAAACGCTTAGGCCCTCTCCCCTTCGATGTATTCGATGAAACAAAGATAAAAATCCGTTATATCCAATGGGCAGATGACGTTTATGTAAGAAATCTTTCGCAAGCGGATATCGGAATTGTCCCTAATCTTGTTCCTGTACGGGAGCCCTTATTTGCCAAAAAGATGATTTCCTCATTGTCAAATCCATTTCAGCCGCACGAATCCGATGTGCTATTGAGGTATAAATCTACAACAAATCCAGGTCGCATCTATGTGTTCAGTCAATTGGGGATACCTGTTGTGACAGGTTGTACTCCATCGGGAGCTCAAGTTATTCGGCATGGGGTGAATGGGTATATAGCTCGCAGTGCGGGAGGTTGGTATTGGGCATTGAAGAAATTGGTAGAATCGGTTGAACTTCGCAGCAAGATGGGGCGATCATTGTTTGAAGATTTCCAAGCTGAAGCATCACCACAAATCCTGAATTATAAATTGGTCGAGTTTATCGGTAACTTGAAACCAACGCCCAGATTTCCTTCCTCACGCTTGGCGAACGCAGAAAAGAAATTATCTAAACTATCAAATTCCAAGCCGATCTGGGTCAATTGGGTGAGAAGTTATCGGGATTTACTTCAATCAAAAGATGAAATCTAAACAGATTTACCTTCCAGATAAACAGGCTCTAGCCTACTATCGCGAAAAGGCATCTCCAGAATTTTGGGATAGACACTGGAGCGAAGCCGATCTACAGGGCCTTTTGCAAGGCTCCACAAATGACGGCTTTTTTGCCCCGATTGTCGAACGCCACTTGCCATTAGGCAGCACAATCCTAGAGGGTGGCTGCGGTATTGGGCAGATCGTTTCGGCCTTACACAATCTCGCTTACAAAGCCATAGGTGTGGATATCGCCCCTGAGACGGTGAGAATGGTCAAGGAAGTAGTCCCGGAATTAGATATTCGCCTGGGAGAAGTGCGTAACCTGGAGTTGCCAGACAGTTCATTGGATGGATATATCTCAGCTGGTGTGATCGAACACTTTTGGGAAGGGCATATGGAGATTGCCAGGGAGATGCACAGGACATTGAAGGTAGGGGGTATTTTGTTTATATCCTTTCCCTATATGTCGCCCTTGCGCCGCCTGAAAGCAGCATTGAACAGCTACCCTTCCATAGATAGCAATTTGTTGAATGATCAAGTGGATCAGTTTTACTAGTTTGCATTTTCTGATGAGAATATCCTGGCGGATTTCGAAGCCCTTGGTTTTTTTGCTAAAAGAAAACTTGACTTACGACGGCTTGAAAGGATTCAAAGACGAGGTTACCTTGTTCAGATCGCTATTGCAGGAAGTGTATGATGGAAAACATGGTATGAGATGGCGGTCTGATCTTATGAAGATTCTCAATCCATTCGCGTGTCATTGTGCGCTACTTGTCCTTCAGAAGGAGCACTGACTCGACTCAAATGGCGTTTATAGATTGACATGCACTTAGTGCTTTTCTTCACTCGTGGTGTTTCCCTGGAAACCTGGGCGACAATTGGGTCCATCGAACGTGAAATCGCGATTTATTTATGGCTGCAAGATCGAGGTGTAAAAGTAACCTTTATCACCTACGGCGGACCCAGGGATTTAAACTACACTGACCAACTTCAAGGCATCGAGATATTATGCAATCGGGGGAACCTCTCGCAAGGACGGTACGAGAAACTACTCCCGTGGCTGCATGCTAAAACTCTTCGCCAGGCGTCTGTTCTGAAAACAAACCAGACCAACGGGGGCGAAATCGCTCTGCGTGCGGCGCGTCTCTGGCGTAAGCCCCTTGTTGCCCGCTGCGGCTATATGTGGTCTGACTTGGCAAACTCCCGTGGGGAACAAGATGAAGCTGAACATGCGCGCCAGCTCGAAGGCAGGCTGTTTTCCTCTGCTCAAAGGGTAGTCGTAACCACTGCCCGCATGAAAAACTATGTTTCTGAAAGATATTCTGTCCCCGCTGAACGAGTTAAAGTTATCCCTAACTATGTACTGACAGATGATTTTTCGCCGGGCAATGGTGAGGTTGTCAAGAACCAGATCTGTTATGTCGGCAGGCTTGGGGAAGAAAAAAACCTTTTTGCTCTGGTTGAGGCTTGCGAAGGGTTGGATGTAGAGTTGATGCTGATTGGTGAAGGCTCCTTACGCGCGCCACTCTTGGAACTGGCCAGAAAACTGAACCTTCAAATTATTATGCCGGGCAACTTGCTTCATCATCAATTGCCTGAAAAATTGCGCCAATCCAGCATCTTTGTATTGGTGTCTCCCCACGAAGGGCACCCCAAATCCTTAATCGAAGCTATGTCTTGCGGCATTGCTGTTTTGGGCGCGGATTCTCCTGGGATACGAGAAGAGATTGACCATAGTGAAACCGGGTGGTTGTGTGGCATGGATGTGGAAAGTATCAGAGCCGGGATCAGGCAATTGCTTGATGCACCTGTATTGCGAGCAAAGCTTGGCGAGAATGCACGTCGATATATCCTTGAAAATTATGCTCTAGAGGAAATTGCTGAAAGCGAATATCAATTATTATTGAATGTTGCGAAAGATGGGAAATTATGAGATCAAAACTCGTTGGGTTGATTGTTCGAATAGTTATTATAATCATAGATCGGCTATCCGATCAACGTTTCGATCAATTGGTGGACAGATTTACAGACCGATTATCGGATACTGGATTCGTCGAGTTCATGATACGGCATATCACGCGACGCATCGATGGGTTGTCAGCTCCACAAGCTCTTAAATTGCTCTTTTCGTTAGATGCCTCGCTTTATCGGGAGCAAGGTCGACTGGCGGTTGAATATGACGGTGGGGTTCATACCAAACACCGGCATACGAAATACCACGATTTCTTCACCCAGCGCATTGATGGAGATGACCAGGTTATTGATATTGGGTGTGGTATTGGTGCTGTTGCCTATGATGTTGCCAAAGTCGCCAGACGAGTAGTGGGCGTAGATTTCAATGAAGAGAGCATTGCCATTGCTCGCCAACAATACCAACATCCACATCTCGAATTCCGTGTAGGTGATGCTCTCGATGCGCTGCCCAATGAGGAATTTAGTGTGGTGATCCTTTCTAATGTGCTTGAACATCTGCCAGGACGATCAGGCTTCCTGCGTCGTGTTCAAGAAACCTTGGGACCTGAACGCATGCTCATTCGAGTGCCGCTGTTCGAGCGGGACTGGCGTGTGCCGCTCAAGAAAGAATTAGGTGTGGAGTGGCGATTGGATCGCACGCACGAAACCGAATATACGCTTGAGAGTTATTCGCAGGAGATTGCAGAGGCAGGTTTGGTGATCAAGCACCTTGAAGTCCGCTGGGGCGAAATCTGGTCGGAGGTGAGGTGCGATTGACCAGAGAAGAGAAGCAGCTCCAATTATCCCTTCATTTGATTTCGTAAACTGTGTCCAGTTCTATGGGGCCACCACACAATCAAGAAATATGTCTACAAAACCTCTCAATTTCGCGCTAACCGGCGTTGCCGGTTATATCGCACCCCGCCACTTGAAAGCCATCCATGACACCGGGAACTGCCTGGTGGCAGCTGTGGATCCGCATGATTCCGTTGGCTTGCTGGATCAATACGGCTACGACATCAGTTTTTTCAAGGAATTCGAGCGCTTCGACCGCCACCTGGAGAAACTGCGACGCGGTCCCGATGAGAATCGTGTTCACTTCCTCAGTATCTGCGCGCCGAATTTCTTGCATGACGCGCACTGCCGCCTGGCGCTGCGCGTGGGAGCAGATGTGATATGTGAGAAACCCCTGGTGATGAACCCCTGGAACCTGGATGCCTTGCAAAATTTGGAAGCTGAGTATGGTAAGCGAATTTACACAGTTTTGCAACTGCGCACCCATCCCAAATTGATCGATCTGCGACAGCGTCTCCGGAGTGCTGGTAACCAGCAGCATGAAGTGGAATTGACCTATATCACTTCGAGAGGCATCTGGTATCATTTTTCCTGGAAGGGTGATACTGCAAAATCTGGCGGAGTTGCGACCAATATCGGCATCCATTTTTTTGACCTTCTGATGTGGTTGTTTGGGGAAGTGAGGGAGGTACGTATCTATGCCTCTGATCGAGAGCGGATGAGTGGTTATTTGGAGTTGGAGCAGGCATCGGTCAAATGGTACCTTTCTACTGACCATCGTGACTTACCATTTCCTGTCGAGCCAGGCAAGCTCAGCACCTTCCGTTCGATCACCGTCGATGGAGAGGATATCGAATTCTCGGGTGGTTTTACCGATTTACACACACGGGTTTACGAGCAAACCCTGGCAGGGAATGGCTTTGGTATCGATGATGCTCGTCCCTCGATCGATTTGGTATCTAAGATCCGCAATGCCCCTATTATCCCTGTCGATGATCTCGCTCATCCTATCTTGTTGGGACTTCAGAAATGAGTGAAATAGATCACTTTGTTCATACTAGTGCTTATATCGATCAGCCCTCTCACATTGGTGCAGGGACGAAAATCTGGCATTTTTGTCACGTGATGGCAAATGCCCAAATTGGTGAAAATTGTGTTTTGGGCCAAAATGTATTCGTGGCTAGCGATGTTAATATTGGCAACAACGTAAAAATTCAGAACAATGTCTCGGTATACACTGGGGTAGAACTGGAAGATGATGTCTTCTGTGGCCCATCTTGCGTGTTTACTAACGTGATAAACCCACGCTCACAAATTGTGAGACAAGATCAGTATCTGCGTACGCTAGTGCGCTGCGGCGCCACGATTGGCGCCAACTCCACCATTGTCTGCGGCATCACAATTGGGCGCTATGCCTTTATTGGTGCTGGTGCTGTTGTGCGCGGTGATGTTCCGGACTATGCCCTGATGTTAGGTGTTCCAGCTCGTCAGAAAGGATGGATGAGCCGTCATGGGTATCGCCTGGTTGAAGGCGATGAGAGTGGCTATCTGACTTGTCCAGCAAGAGGTTGGCGGTATCGCAAGGATGAATCTGGCCAATTAAAATGCATGGATTGGCCGGAAGATAAGCAGCTTCCAAATCTACCCTGAGAATCATCTCAGACGACAAACATTCTTATAAAAGGTTGATAGTCTCCCGCCAAAGTGTTGACATGGAAAATCATTTGGCTATTTTACCGCAGAGTTCGCTGAGAACGCCGAGAAAAAACATTGGGTCTCTAGGAATTCCCGTGGCAATGTCCAGATTTGGGGGGATGGGGGGGGGGGCCCCCCCCCCCACCCCCCCAAAAAAAGGGCGAACCCCGCCCCTAC
>CAZUSV010000113.1:0-20736 GCA_964622645.1 uncultured Anaerolineales bacterium | reverse complement strand
CAATGAATGCCACAGTTCCTATCTTTTTGTCAATCTTTGTCTAAAGTCCAATCTTTAAACCACTTATCATAATCCTTACGCTTCATCTTGGTCTCGGTGATTACTTTTTGTTTAGTTTCTTCATCTTGGTATTTGCTGATCTTAGTTTCAAGTTCTTTGTACTTCTCCTGGCCTTTCTTTTCGTTTGTTTTGTAAACTTCAATGGCTTTTTTCCAAATCGCATCGGTTTTTTTATCTTTTGTGTTTTTCCCCTTGAGTACATTTTTGGGCACAAGACCCTCTAGTGCTTTAATAAGTGCATCTTTTTCTTTATCCCTCTTTGGTTTTTCATCTTTTTTGAGCTGCACTGGGTTTCCATTGCTGGTCATCTCATCTTCCCCCACTGACTGCCGTTGCAATCGTTCATCAAAGATGCTTTCAATCTTCTTTCGTTGGGCGACTACTGCGAGGCTGTTATCAATGCCGGATTGAGATAGTGAGTCACTATCACCATAGAGAAGACCCACTGCATTTTCACCTACTCGTTTCGGATGTGAAGTGTTGCCAGCGACCGTTTTGCTTTCATTGGGACGCTTTGATTTCTTCGCTAAAGTTTTCATCACCATATCATCGTCTTTGGGTTAGGAATTCAGCTATCATTAGAACATGAGGCCGGGTTAGAGTGGGGGTAAAAAGATAAACAAAAGCGCTGGAATCAAAAATAGAAAAATCATTATCAGAACAGGGAGTATGACCATAGCGTAGGGATGCTGCCTTTTTAGGGTAGGGTACACCGCTTTATACAATCTCCGATAATCCCCCTTAACCCCCTCGGGCGTTTTTGGATCGACATCATCCTCCATATTTGCTGCTTTCTGGTACTCGTTGTATTTTTCGGCGATGCTACGGAGATCAAGTGGTAGTGGTATCCTCCTACCGCCTAGCCAAAAGGTCGAGAGATCCAATAAGTAGGCGTCGGCGAGATCACTGGCTATTTGTCTTCCGGTTTCAGACTGGTATTTTTCGAGCATGTAAGCCATCATATCTTTGACTACTCCCCTGTAGAGATCGAAATCTACATGCCCAATAGTAGCAACCCGTTGGTGGTCTATCCTTCCTTCGGGGCCTGATTGTTTGGCAGGATCGATGTTTCTTTCATCGACCTTGATTCCTGCCTCTGGTGGTAATCTAGCCATTAACTCGTCCATATAGGGCACGATATGGACACCAATCTCATGCGCAATTATCCCCAGGCTCTTTCCGATAGGATATTGGTCAAAAAACCACTTGCGGATCCTGACAAGTATGGCAATTCCATAGATCATTTTATCTGGTTCCCCACGCAATTCGGTGAGGTCGTCGCATCTTGTTAACGAATCCCAATTCCCTTTCTCGCTACTATAAAATAGGGATACATCACCCGGGTTCTTGTCGTCGGAAGGATCAAGCTTGATTTGTGCCAGTCCCCATTCTGTTTTGAAAAATTGAAGGTATTTATTATTACTGCCAGTTAATGCATTAACTACGTCTGTAGCTTTCTGAAACGACTCTTCTAATGGGTCGCGAGGCTTCATATTGAAACCTACAAAATCATACTTACGCTGTACAAAGGAGGGGTAGCTTGCTTTCGACAATGCCCTGACCGGTACCTGGGTGGCAGAGTCTGCCGCAGGGGCTGTGGAATGTATCTGTAATGCCTTTGCGCCCATGATATCGGCCTGGTTTTCTAGCCCGACATCGTTATTGATGCGCACATTCCCCACTTGGAAATTAGGCTTCACCCGTCCCTGCTTCTGCTGCACAGCGTGCCAGGCCTCGTGGGGTAGATGCCTCTCCTGCCCCGGCCCCAGGTGGATCTGGCTTCCTTGGGTATAGGCCAGAGCGTTCAATTGCGCAGGTTTGGATGAGTTGCGCTGCACGCGCACATCGCCTATATCGATCCCCGAAAGGGACTCGATACCGGCTTTCAAATTATCTGGCAAACCAGTCTTGTTGGGGGGTGAGTCTGTTTTTCTCTGTAAGTGAGCGTCTGCCCATTGGGGGAACTTGCCCTGCAATAACTCTTCTTCATCTTCTTCCAGTATGCCCTGGCGTTGAAGCGCGGCGAACTTTCCCTGCAACAGTTCCTCTTCCTCTTCTTCCGGGATGGGCTGGCATTGAAGTGGAGAGAACTTACCCTGCAGTAGTTCTTCTTCGTCTTCCTCCATGATGGGCTGGCGCTGAAGCTGGGCTAACTCTTCCTCGTCTTCTTCCAGTGTGCCCTGGCGCTGAAGCGCGGCGAACTTGCCCTGCAGTAATTCTTCTTCCTCTTCCTCGGGTAGCTGCCGCTGAATGGCTTCCCCATAGGCATGATCAAGATGCACCCGCTGGGCTCCGACGGTGGGGCTGTTGTCGATGCTGGCTTGAGAAAGTGTGTCTCTACGATGATTGAGAAGACCCACTCTACCCCCCACTGTGTGATTCTGAGGTGAAATACCTTTGACTGTGGCTTTTTCCCTTTGGTGAGGATTTGATTCCTTCGCTGCATTTTTCATGATTCAGTACTTGTTTTTTTACTTTTTTTGAATATTTATTCTCTAGCTTGTTTTAAGATATCTCTTTTGTCATCATCATCGATATACTTGGTATTCCACTCCTGGACATCATGCACAATATCCATTAGTGTTTTTGATAATACCGTTGTATCGTTACGTTCATCCACCTTTTTCTTGATCTCGGGGTATTCTGATATATATCGATACTCGAATTGGACACCGCGTTGATCGTCGGTTGTTTCCGCTATTTTTGGAATAGGGAAAACATCACCTTCACTGAATTTAGACTGTTCTCCTGGCCCCTCAATATTTGCCTCATTACCTAATAAAGCATTTTCAACAAATTTCCAATATTTTTCTTCTCCAACCAACTCTTTGTCACGTTCTCTTGATTTTATTTTTCTCCCACGGATTCGAACATATTTAGTCCAAAATTCTTCTTCGATATATTCATTATCTGCAAGCTCATCGCTTACCCAATCAACCAATTCCAGGTACGCTGCTCTGTTCGCTTGCTGATCAACAGCGACATCCTCTTCTTCTTTTTCAGCAATCTCCGCCAAATCTATCAGAAAATCAGGACCCGCTTTCCATAGAAGTTGCCCCATATGCTCCATTTTTACCAAAAATGGAACCGCGTTCTTGACTTGACCGCCTAGAGCAGACGTCTGAAAGATCACATCCGAAAGAATGTATTGAAAAATTACATATAATAGACCTTCAAAAGCATCTTTATGAACCTCGTGTTCATCCTTCAATAACAGTTTGCCGATCCTATTCCTTCGGAAAAATCGTGAGATCATGATTTCGTCTATTTTTTTTGTAACAATATCCATCATCGCTGCTTCGATTGATGTGTAATCGTATTTATAGCCATGTTCTTCGTATGTTTTTTCTATCGCAAGAGATCTTGGCATCATTGTTTGATGCAATTCTTTTATGGCAGAAGGTATGATGCCAACTGTTGCCTGAAGGTAAACTTTATTGCTAAAACGATTTTTGTAGTTTTCAATCCCTCTCTTCAATCTACCTCTGTAGTGGTCTCCCAGATAATTCTTAAAACTATCAACCGGGGTACCGGTATAGTATCCTTCTTCTGTATCGGGAATTCTTTCTTCCTTATTGCTTTCCGCGAGATCATAAGTGTTTTTTGCATGATCCTCAATATTGTCGAACAATGTTTTGAATCGGGTATCAGCTCCCTGCTCCAATTCATCATAAGCATCGGTTGCATATTCAAGATTAGTCATTCTATCTTCCATATCCGGAAGGTCAATGGCCTTATTTGTCCCATCCAATCCCCAAGGTAATTCGACATTTCCCATTCTCCCGCGTATCCATTTATGAGGAGTGGATATATCAGAGGAATGATCAGTTGTGATCTCATAGCCATCTTGCTTGGGTTTAAGATCAGTTCCATAACCCAAGCCACCTTTTAAGAATCCGTCGAGTTTATCATCAGCCTTATATCTTCCTTCACCGCAATTTTCTGGCCTGATATCAATTTGGCTTGACTTCTCCCACGTCGGGACATCCATCTCTATCTCAAAACCTACCAGACGTTGTATCGGACTAGTTACAGAATTAGCTACAGTCCTACTTTTATTCTCTTTTGATATAGCTACTTCTGAACACATTTGAAACGCTTGATTCCCCATTCGATCCGCCTCCCGCTCCAACTTCTGATTATCGTTCAACGGCATGCCAGAAATCGTACCGGTAGGCCGCACCCGTCCCTGCTTCTGCTGCACGGCGTGCCAGGCCTCATGCGGCAGGTGCCTCTCCTGCCCAGGACCCAGGTGGATCTGTTCCCCCTGAGTGTAGGCCAGGGCGTTCAACCGCGCCGGTTTGGATGAGTTGCGCTGCACGCGTACGTCACTCATGTCGATCCCTGAAAGGGACTCGATGCCCGTTTTCAAATTGTCCGGCAGGCCGGTTTTGTTGGCAACGGAGCTTGTTTTTACTTGTAAGGAGGCGTCGGCTCTTTGAAAAAACTTACCTTGCAGGGGCTCTTCTTCGTCTTCCTCCGGGAAGGGCTGCCGTTGAAGTGTGGCGGATTTTCCCTGCAATAACTCTTCTTCGTCTTCTTCCAGTATGCCTTGGCGTTGAAGGGGAGAGAACTTGCCCTGCAGCAGTTCTTCTTCGTCATCTTCCAGATTGCCCTGGCGTTGGAGAGGGGGGAACTTACCTTGCAGGAGTTCCTCTTCATCTTCCTCCGGGATGGGTTGGCGCTGAAAGGTGGCGAACTTGCCCTGCAAAAGTTCCTCTTCATCTTCCTCCGGGATTGGCTGGCGTTGAAGCAGGGCTAACTCTTCTTCGTCTTCTTCCAGTATGCCCTGGCGTTGAAGAAGGGGGAACTTGCCCTGCAGTAATTCTTCTTCCTCTTCCTCGGGTATCTGCCGTTGAATGGCATCCCCATAGGCATGATCAAGATGCACCCGCTGGGCTACGACGGTGGGGCTGTTATCGATGTTAGATTGAAATAGTGAATCTTCACGTCGAGCTGGAAGATCTGCTATATCTTTCCCCAACCTTTTCCGCAGCGATGTGTGGGTAATAGCTGCTTTGCGTTGCGGCTGATGAGTTGATTTATCGGCAATAGATTTCATAATTTGACTCCTGTCCCAGAACTATTACCGATAAAAGCGGGACGATTAACTTTTCACGCTGTCTTTGTCGAGGATCTACCCCACTGCATGGCTAAACCACTATTTGCGCCAAGAAGTGAATTTTTGCTAATATACTACATAGTTTAAGCCTGTCATGGCCATTCCTGGTTAGATGCGCGCGAATTTCCTGCGAACTCTGGCCTGCAAATTCCGCTGGGTTGTCGCAAAATCGACCTCTATTGCAGCATAGGTCCTTACCCGGGGAGCCTGTGCCTCCGCATCCAGTAAGCTGGTGCCTTCGCCAGTTTGGGGAGATCCACAACTAAATAAGCTTGTAAAGAAATCCCAGCAACTACAACAACTGGTTTCTGCCGCCTCCCTTTGATCTGTTTGAGCGATCAATTGCTCCATGTAGGCAGCATTTCGGTTAGTTCCTGATATTAATGCTTTCATGATCCGCCCTCCCTCGCTTATCATGATATCAGGCTGAAAATAGGCCATCCCCCTAGCGTTCATGAAATCCATGGCTTCAGAAACCATTAAGGTTCCAATACCGGCCCTTTGTGGATAGGCGTGCATCGTGTTGGTCTGTGTGGCCATGGCCACGCCCGTTGCTTTTGTACCCCCCTCGGCGCTGGCGTCCATGTAGCTGTTCAAGGCATATTCTAAGGATGATTCTTCGTAGTCCTCGTCAGTTTTTGTGGCTTGCGCTCGAACGCCATCGTTTCTAGCGTCCACATTGACGGTCAATCCTGCATTCGCTATGCTTCTGTATCGGGCCATTTGGATAATTGCGTCTGCCCCGCTTTTTTTAAATTGGGCGGGTTTTTTGGGATCAGCCATCGAGTTCATCTGTAGTGCTTTTGCGCCCATCCTATCCGCCTCGCCTTCCAAGACCTTACTATCATTTAACGGCATTCCAGAGATATTGCCTGTGGGCTTCACCCGCCCCTGTTTCTGCTGCACAGCATGCCAGGCCTCGTGCGGCAGGTGGCGTTCCTGCCCCGGCCCCAGGTGGATCTGGGCTCCCTGCGTATAGGCAAGCGCATTTAGTTGAGCCGGTTTGGACGAGTTGCGCTGCACGCGCACATCGCCCATATTGATCCCCGAGAGCGATTCGATCCCAGATTTCAAGTTATCCGGCAAGCCGGTGTTGTTGGGTGGGGGGGCTGGTTGGGCTTGCACGCTAGCGCTAGCCTGCAGATCAAACATGCCTTGCAGGGGTTCTTCTCCCTCACCTTCAGGGATTTGCCGCTGCACGGCTTCCCCAAAGGCGCTCTCGATTTGCAGCCGCTGGGCGGCGATTTGGGGGCTGTTATTCATGCTGGCGAGTAACCGTTGCGTAGCTGATCCATTACGCTGGTCCGCAAGACCGAGCCCATCGGGGTGATCATGCCTCACCTGCGATGGCTGTCTGGCAGCCGGTTGAGCTGGCCGCGCTTGTACGGGGTTTCTGTTGTTCGTCTTCACTTTTCTATACCTATAAATCGATACCAATAAAGATGGGAGTACTTTCAAGCAGTGTTAGCCGCCCAGCGTCTCCTGGGTTGATTGATAAGTTCGCCTCGTCATGTCTTGGAAAGACCTTTGAGCGTCTTCAAGACTCTAGCCGATTGTCCCTGTCGCGCTCTCATCTCTGCCGTCACAAATGAGTCATCTTCCAGATCTCCTACTCAAATGCCTCTTTCAGTCTTATGGCAGCATGAAGCCGGGCTGGACTTCGGGTTTGAAATGATCATAGAAGAATTGAGGCATCTCGACCTCAGGGGTGAAGCGGTCCCGCAACTGGATGACCATGTTGACATAGGTCTGGAAGGCAGCATTGTGATCGCCGCGCTGGATCTGCCGGACACACTGCTGGATGACGGCGTACAGCCGGGCGTAGACCTCGGCGGCATCCTGACGCGCTTCGATCGCCGCCACGATCTTGGGGGAGTGGCGGTAGTAGACCTGGATCAATTCCGGACCCATCTCCATGGGGATGATGTAATCATCCCGAAAGGCTCTTAGCGTCTCGAGTTCCTCACAATCGTCAGGCAGGTCCCTGGCCCGTGTGCAGGCGGTGGTGATGAAACAGCCGCTGCAACAGCCACCCTCATTTTGCGCTGCGACTCCTGCAGGTTCTGCGCCCCCTGCAGGTCCAACTTCGTCAATTAACTGTGATCCCTCTGACGGTACGGCCTGATGCGAAAGCCGCACTAGGTTAAACACTGCCAGAGCGAAATCCGGTAAGTCATCAACACCTACATCTGCGCCGAGTTTCCTGAGTTCGATGAGGATCCCCCGCCGTCGCCTCTCCTCAGTTTGATCATCGATGCCGATATCATATGCACTTAGCACATCATATTCCAGTTTTGGTCCGCTTATGGCGCCATATTGTGCAACGGCCATTGCCACAAGATCGGATCGTCCAAGTTGTTCCAACCACATTTTTGTGCTGATGTCTTGCATACCCACAGTTTCCTCTGACTGATGAAATGGGGGATTATCAATGCCTTGAAGATCCCATGCTTCCAGAATCCAATGAAACTGTTCGCGCTCGATTTCATTGAGCACATTGTTGTAAATTTGCGACAAATCGGAGCGACTCATGAAGGGCATCAGGTATTTGGCGTAAGATAAATCTATCCCTGGGAGCATCTCTTGTCGGTTGGCTTCGATAAAAGTGCTCACGAGGAATACAAAACTTTGCAGTTTATGCGATGGGGCCGCCTCACCTGGAATCGGGTTTAGCGCCTCCTGGGCCGAATGATATGCTCGCCGCGTCATGTCTCGGAAAGGCTTCTGCGATGCTTCCTGGCTCCAGCCAATTGTGCGCGCTTGCTGCCTCATCTCTGGGGTCAATAGTCGCTCATCTACCAGCGCTTCCGGTTCGAGCGCTTCGGGCTCCCGAAAGGGAGCACTTGCCAAAGCCGCCATCAGCGAACCCAGGCTCTCCAGCCGGACGCCAACCGTGGCCTGGGGGTGAAAGACAAGGCCTCGGTCTGGTTTTATATGCAAATATATTGCACCTGGCTTCGTTTTTCCGAATCCGCCTTCAGAAAGGGTGCTTACGTCCACGTTTCCATCTTCGTTCAGATGCCCTTCCGTTTCGGCCAAGAAGGTACGGATATTATTCATGATGGTAACCATTTGCTCGCGGCCTGCATCGGTTTCATCGACGGCGTTGGTTTGAATTTCTAATTCGTCAGCGACTTTGCCACCATCTCCTTCCACAGTAAATCCACCACCTCTGCCAACTTCTTTTTTATTCGCGTTGGCACTCCCTGGTCTGCCAAGCCCGTTATGGAAATAGGCGCTGTCATAGGCCTGGAATTCCAGCCCCACCTTGCGTTGTACTATCTGCTGCTGCAAGGGGTGTTGTGCTAATCTGTCTGCTTCTTCCTTATGCCTGCGTTGGAGCGACTTTGCCCCCATCACGGTGGCCTCTCTTTCCAGGCCAGGATCATCATTTATCGCTGCTCCGTTGGCATGGTTTGTCGGCTTGACCCGCCCCTGTTTCTGCTGCACGGCGTGCCAGGCCTCATGCGGCAGGTGCCTCTCCTGGCCCGGTCCCAGATGGATTTCATTGCCCTGGGTGTAGGCCAGGGCGTTCAACTGCGCCGGCTTGGACGAGTTGCGCTGGACGCGCACATCGCCGATGTCGATTCCCGAGAGCAATTCGATGCCAGATTTCAAGTTATCCGGCAGGCCGGCGTTGTTGGGTGGGGGGGCTGGTTGTGTTTGCACGGTATCTCTAGCCAGCGGATCAAACTTGCCTCGTAGGGATTCTTCTCCCTCTTTTTCAGCGATTTGTCGCTGTACGGTTTTGCCGTCGCCAAAGGCGCTCTCGATTTGCAGCCGCTGGACGGCGATTTGGGTGCTGTTGTTCATGGTGGCTATTAATCGCTGAGTATCTGATCCATCACGTTGATCCACAAGACCTGGCCCATCGCGGTGATCATGCCTCACCTGCGATGGCTGTCTGGCGGCCGTCTTGGCTGGCCGCGCTTGTACGGGCTTTCCGATGTTCGTTTTCACTTTTCTATACCTATAAATCGATACCAATAAAGATGGACTCTTTGGGAATGTCTGGGGTGCTCGGTCTCGCCCTAGGCGTGACAAATCCAGACCCATATGTGACACAAAAGCACCGCAATTTCCCACATATCGGGGATTTGGCAATCCCCTTTGAGCAAAACCACGGGAAATCCCAAAGAGCTTAAAGATGGGAGTACTCTAAAGTCGTTTTGTTGTTCAGCGCGCTTTGCCCTCCTTGGCGTACTCCTGGCGGATGCCCTGCAGCACGGCTTCATTGTCGATCAGCGTGCTTTGTTCTTTGAGCGCTTGCAGCGAGGCGTAGCGGATGACGTTCATGATCGAGCCGCCGGAAAGGGTGTGTTCGCGGGCGATCTTCTCCAGGTCAAGGGAATCGTCCAGTCGGGCCTGCGGTGAGAAACCCTGCTGCCATAGGATCAGGCGCTCCTCGGGGCGCGGCATGGGGAAGTAGATGATCGATTCGAAGCGCCGCGCAAAGGCCTCGTCCAGATCCTCGCGGCGGTTGGAGGCCAGGATGCCGATGCCGTCGAAGGTCTCGATGCGCTGCAGCAAGAAGGAGATTTCCTGGTTGGCGTAGCGGTCGTGAGAGTCCTTGGTCTCGGTGCGTTTGCCGAAGAGGGCATCGGCCTCGTCGAAGAACAGGATCCAGCCCTTGTGCTGGGCCTGGTCGAAGACCTTGGCTAGGTTCTTCTCCGTCTCGCCGATGTATTTAGAGATCACCAGGGAGAGGTCGATCTTGTAGACATCCCGGCCGGTGGATTTGCCCAGCAGGCAGGCGGTCATCGTCTTGCCGGTGCCCGGCGGGCCGTAGAACAGGCAGCGGTAGCCGGGGCGCAGCTTGGGGGCCATGCCCCATTCGTTCATCAGGGTCTCGCCGTGGTGCAGCCAGGTCTCGATCTCCTCGATCTGCTTGCGCGTGCCGGGGTGCAGCACCAGGTCACCCCAATCCAGCTGGGTCTCGATATAACGGGCCGGGAAATCGGCGCCAAAATCGGGTCGCCGTGGCTGGCCAGTGGTGAAGAAGCTCAGGTACTCGTCCGAGAGGCGCAGGGGGGCCTTCATGAAAACTTCATCCCCGCTGCGGGCCAGCCGCAGGATGTTGTGACGGGCGAAGAAATGCTCGCCGTCGAAGAGGGTCTGTACGGCGAAGCGCACCGTCAGGTCATCGCCGCCCAGGATGAAGGCCAGCGTCTCCCCGGTGGGCACAAAGTCCCCGTCCGGGCCGTACAGCACCCCGCCAAACTCGGTGAACTTGCGGTCGAAGTTCTTGTTCTTGACGAAGAAGATGTCCAGCAGGCGCGGCCGCACGGAGGGCACCAGGCTCAACAGGATGGCGATGCGTTCAGGAGTGGAGAGCTGGTAGTGGCGCAGGAAACTGGCGTAGGGGGAGCTGGATTTAGCCAAATCAGGTGGCTGGATCTCTGAGACCTCGGGCAGATCCTCTTCCTGGGCGAAATAGCCCTTGATGCGCGCATCCAGCACCTGAGAGAACCAGGCCAGCTCCAGTTCCAGGTCGTGGGCGTTCAATTGGATCAGAGTAGTTTCGTTGGTTGTATCCATTACATACGACAAAAGACTGTTTTACCGCAGAGAGCGCCGAGAACGCGGAGAAATATTAAAAAAACTCTGCGTTCTTTGCGTGCTCCGCGGTTAGTGTTCTATTGACGTTCATTTACCACTCGACGCGCAGGGGGGTCTCCATCCAGGGCAGCTTGACCCATTCCCAACTCCAGGGGAAGCGCTCCAGGACGATATCGTAGGTCTCGGCGGCGACCTGCAGCAGCCAGGCGCCGTCGCGCCTGCTCAATTTCCCTTCCCGCAGCAGGAAGGTGCTTCGCAATCCAGCCACGCTCATCTCCCGCAGGATGGCCGCCTGGGCGATGGCAGCCTGGAGCAGGTTTTCACACTCATCCATTTCGGGTTCGCTCAGGGGCGGCCCAAAATCGAAAACCTCGCTGACCCCCATCCCGCACAAGATCTTGTCGAGCGGCAGCAAATACTCCGGGAAGTCACTTTCGCCGCTCGCCAGGTGCTGCAACAGGCCCACGGCCCGCTGCCTGGCGGCGGGGTGTTTGAATTGGTGCTCTTCTACCAGTTCCAGGTGCTGGAAGAGGTGGCTCAAAAACGGCCACAGGATCACCAGGCCGGCGTTACCGATATAGATGGCTTCGCCGTCGCTGAAACTGAGGTCAAGGGCTTTTTGCTGGGCCGTTGGCTGGCCTTGCTCATCGGTAGCCACGTCGGCTGGTGGGAGTAAATCTGCTCGCTCGATCCTGGCGGTTTTAGCCAGCTCTCGGTCTGCGCTTGCTCTATCCTCGAAGGTCTCCCTGGGACGTGGGAGCACCTGTCTGAGGGCTTCAGCGAATAACTCGCCGTCAGCGCCTGCAGCACTCATCAGAGATTGTGTCAGTTCGGCGACATCAGCGCGGGACATACCCGCGGCGATTATCAATTGAGAGAATATGGTTGCTAAATCCTCTCGTAGCTGCTCGGCAAATCGCAGATCTTCCTTATCCCGGGTGAGGTCCTCAACAGCGCCCAGAGTTTCGTCATCAACCTGGGTTGGATACCCCGCGCTCCCTTTGGTTCCGCCCAGGACAGGACTCGCCAGGTCTGGCGGCAGAGACCCAACGCCACTGGGCGAGGTTAGCGCGGATCGCAAAATCCCCATAATGCGTTCGGCTGTATGGCGGGATAAGCCTTCGCCGCTCTCCTGAGCGGTTTCCAAATCTCTGATCACAGATCGCAATGACTGCTGGAGCGCCGCGGGGAGGTGCCGGGCCAGGCGCCCCAGGGCATCTATCAGATGAGCGTAACTACCCTCGGCCGGCTGGGATGAGGCCTGAGGCTGGGGGCCTCCATCCGCATCCAGGGGCGTCTTCTGGCGCATTGCTGCAAGCGTGGCTTTGAATTCGGCATGGGGGGTTTCCCGGCCTGATGCTGCGACCTGCTGGATCTCGTCGAGCAGGGCCGTGTAACTCAGGCCAAGATCAGCAGCCACCCGGCTCAATACCCCCTTGTAGAAGGATGCCGCCGACTGGTGTGGCTCTATGCTTAGACCGGCGACCTGGATGGTATGCCTCCAGGTGTGATAATAAATCTGCCTTGCTCCTCGGCTGGCCGCCAGGCGAGTTTTGCCCAGCAGGGCGATCAGGTCTTTGGGATCGCGCAAGAGGGAAGTCTTCAACCCGGGGGCGAGTGAAGCCGCCAGTTGGGCTAATTGGTCGGCTGAGTAATAGCGCACCAGGCGTTCCAGCGGGGTCACCTCCAGGATGAGTTCCTTCATCAACTGGCGCAATTGCTGGGGATGATGCTGGATCACGTACGCAAGGCAATCCTCCAGGCCCTGGGGTTGGGTGCTATCCGCCCACCAGGGCAAGCTGCCCGTACGGGCGTAAAAGGCCAGCAATTCCAGTTGGGAGGTCCCTTTGGGGGTACCCCGCTTTGGATCGTGCTCCTGAGAGCTGATTTGTTCAGCCAGGGCGGTGTGCAGCTCGGTGTCAAGCGCCCTCAACAGATCGTTTTCGAGCTGGTTGGGATCGATCTGGCCGAGATCGATTTCCAAGGTCTCGATGCGGTGCAGGCGATCTGGCTCGCTGAGCTGCGAACAGTATTTGTCGATCAGCGGCAAGACGCGTTGCCGGTATACCCGGCCCACTTCAGTCTGCAATCGGTGGGCTTGCTCAAGGGTACCGTGGACTTGCAGTTCGATCAACTGGCGTCTGACGATATGTCTTTGGGCGCTCATTACACTTTAAATAAAGTTTAATGCAATATTAGCTCTGACCGGTCTCCTGACCGAGTCACTCCGGCACGGTCGGGAGACCGGCCTAAGCCACGATAGGATAACTTTCAGTTACTTTGTTTACGCTGTACTCATATTAGGTCTGTTCGGGCGGGATTTCCACCGGGTTGTCGAGCCAGGCCTCCAGCCGGGTCTGTGCCTTGGTGGCGCGCACGGATAAGCTGGTGGCATCGGCAGGGATGGGATCGATTTCCACGATCGGCGTTAACGGCGCGGTTCTCCCCGGGTCTTCGCTGGCCTGCTCTGCTGGCACGGAGCGAGCGATGGCGAAATCCACCTCCAGGTTGAGCTGCCCGATGCCCAGGTTGAGCGTCTCGTCGAAGTCATCGACTTTGTGGAAATAAGCCGGGGAGCCAAGGGCCGTATTATCATCGGGCTGCAGGTAGAACGTGTAGAAGACGCCTGGCTGGCCGTTTGACACCTGCAGCTCATTGGCTGAATCCATCTCCACCTTTAACTCGACCCCCGGGTTGGGCCGTACCAGGATGGCCAGCGCTTGTTCCAATTGAACGGCGGTGGGGATGGGCGCATCAGGGTCGGCCTGGTGGATTTTTTCAGCCCGCACGATGACCAGGCTGTCGTCAACCAGGTTATCGATGCTGATCTCGAGATCGCCGCCATTTCCAGGTTGTGCTTTGTCCCAGGCGCTGAATCCCGCTGGAGTCTCCCAGGGATGTTCTCGGGCTGGTTGCGAGACTCGTACGCGATCTGCGTCACTTACCGCCACCTCGATCAGCGCTGGAAGTGGTTTGAGCACCTGTACTTCCGGCTGCCCTTCAACGCTGACCCGATAAATCTGATCGTCGATCTCGACCGGATGGATATAGTCCCGGTCTTTGATTTGTCTGATATATGCCTGATAGCTGGCGCTTGATTGGGTATTGGCGATCTTGATGGTCACAGAGGCGTTGTAATCGCAGACCGGGGAAGTGGTCGAAATTTCCAGCCCTGAGTTGGCGCGCACCCTCAGGGGGAGCATAGCATCGAGTAATGCGCTCTCATCGGGTCGATTTTCAGAGGGGTCGAAGGTCTTGGTGGCCCGAATGCGGATATCCACATCTTCGTAGACCGGATTGGATGATAGCACGATATTGCTCAGGTCTCCGCGTATCTCCCCTTCAGACAGGCTGATCTCTTCGGGGGGCTGCTCCGGGTCATTTTCCTTGAAATAGACCAGGTAGTAATCCACGCCTTCCTGGCTGTTCTTGACTTCGACTTTGACGGTGTCAGCATAGTCGATCAGGTAGGGGGAGCTATCAGTAGGGGTTTGATTCTCAGCTACAAGGCGAGCGGCATCTAAGATGTGTGCCTCCAGGGAAATATCCAGCCCAACTTTGACCGTGGCACTTTCGTGCAGATAGGCTTTCATGCCGGAGGTCTGGTAAATCTCGAGAATCTGGCCCTTCTTGGTTATGCGGTAGGTGAATTCGAATCCTGTTTTCCTGATCACCCATGAATCCTGAACCTTCGAATGGTCTACAATGATCTCCTCCGGGATCAGGATGCTGCGCTCAGAAAAGAAGAATCCCCTCAATATGTCTGGCAATTTATTATTGTTCAATTGCCTGGTGATGCCGGCGCGTTGTTGTGATGTCAGTCCAGATAGATCGATGCCAAACAAGTACCAGGGGATTTTGCGGGCAAAGATTTCGAACGTGATATCTTCCTGGATCTCCGCGGTCTCGAGGTTGATTCTGCTCCCATTGCCGAGCGCCCGAATAGGGATCATGCCGCCCTCAGGTTTTTTCGAGGCTCGTTCAACGACCTGTTCGTCGTCATGCAGTTGGTACAAGACTCCCTTTTGGCTGTCCTCGATGGGGACCTGGGCTGCGGTATTGTAGGCGACGGTCAACTGGTCGTCCGGTACGGCCAGATCCTGGAGTGGGTAGGTCTGGCCGATGGCCAGCAGGTCGATCAGTCGGTCACGAGCGTCGCGCAGCTTGATGTGGCTGGTGTCAGGCATGCTTATTCTCCGGAGTCCTTCAGCCAGGTATGGCGGCGTTTACCCAACCAGTTTTGATAGGCCTCTTCGAAAGCCTGCATGGCAGTCTGGTCGAGCCAGTGGATGGTCAACGATAGATGCGCTGGTGTCTCCTCACGCACCGTCCGCTCTACGAAAGTCCTGAAACCAGGATCGGTGAAGCGTGCCGGCCAGTTAGGGAATACGTAACTGATCTGTAAGGAATAGGGGTCTTTGCGCTGGCTGTCGGCCAGGATGGGCACTTCCTGGCCTTGGTCAGCGGCCATGGGACGCAACAGGATGTGCTCTACCAGGTGGAAGGTCTCTTCAGGGTCTTCGACGGCGATGCCTAACAAGCGCCGCAGCCGTTTTTCCAGGCCGGATGTGTTGCCTTCACTGAGGGGTTGCAGATAATTGATGCCCGTGCCTCTGGCGCCACTGATTTGGGGGTATTCGCGTAAGAAAGCGCTCTTATCGCGCACTAATTTGCTCGACGACGAAGCAACATCTTTTTGCATGGCGCCGAAGATGACCAAGGAATAGTCGGTGAACTGTTCGGCGAATCTGGCTAACAGGTGGTTCAAGAAGCGGTTGCGCCGGGCAGCATCAGCATCCGCTTGGGCTTGGTCAGGTAGATGGGGGTTTTCGGTGATCTGGCGCAACTTACCTTCGTGGATGCTCTCCTCGGATCGGCGAATCTCGTCCAGCTTCAGGCTGGGGTCTTGGATGACCTGCGAAAAATAGGTCGGCAGGCTTTCTCCCGCTTGATGGGATTCATCGAATGAAAACAAATCTCGGACATGGGCCAGTTGGGCAAAATAGTTGGCCAGGAGCTGGTCGAAGAACATCAGGTATGCTTTGAGCTGTTTGGCACCCGCCACTCGCTGTGGGGCGGCAGATCGTGGCAGACCCAGTGACCCGACGCCATAGGTGGCGGGAAATTGGTGTTGGATAGAGGTGTAATTGGCGATGTGCCGGTCCTGCCCTTTGGGAAGGGGAAGATCGTTTTCGTACGGTCGCGGTGTGGCCTGAGAAGCCCGGCGGATGTCCGCGTAATAAGCTTGCCTGACTTTCTCTATGTTGAGCGTGACGGGAAGTTGGTTCCTTTCCAAGGTGATCGCTGAGCCCCCGATATTCAGCTTGGGAGCTTTGCCGGGGTCTAAATGCAGGAACCAATCTTCCCAATTGGATTCTCCCTTCGAGATGGCGATCGTGCGCACAGCGCGCACATGCGGCACGGCCATGATCTCGCCGATCAGATCCGAGATGCGCAGCTCGCTGCGGCGTTGGGCTGCTTTGAGGGCCTGGCTGTCGATAAAGCCCTTCGCTAAGCGGGGCCCATCGAAGATCTCATCCATACTCTGACCGGCAGCGAGCAAGTCGTTCAAAGTGTGGAACCGGACCGGTGGGGAAATATAGTCAGCGATGCGCTGGTAGATCTGCAGCAAAACCTCTTCGGCGTCATCGACCCTTGCGATCTCGATGCTGGTCCTGACCTGGACATATTGCGGTTCCAGGATGGCGATATCTTCAATGTCTTCGCATAATCCCCGCTGGGCGTGCAGGCGTTGGGTGACTTGCTCGAGCGCTTGGGCGCCTTTCTCTCCGGCGACACCGCTGTGGTAGACCTCATCGGATAGCTCGATCAAGAGGCGGTATAGACCTTTCAGGTGGACCGGTTCTGCGGTCAGGGGGTCCCCTTTCAGGCTGTGGATTCTTTTGTTGGGGTAGAAGAACAGGGCCGGGGCCTGCTCAGCGACCTTCTCGACCCAGGCGTTCTTGACTCCACCCACGTCGATGGCCAGCTTACGTAAGTCCTCGGTGTTCACGGGAGAGCAGGTCAGGATCTGGGCCGGGCTGAAAAGGCTTTCGGAGAGACCTTGCCCATTGCTGCTGAACAGATCGGGGATATCGTAGTTGACCCTGTGGGCCAGGTCGGTGAGGGCGTAGCACAGCCCCTCCAGGATGGTAATGCCGGGATCGTGGGTGTTGAAATCCGTCCACAATCCCCCGGCCAGGCGCTCCAGGTGGCGGATGCCCTCCTGGCGCAGGAATTCGTAATCCATGGCGGGGTGCTCGAAAGGAGCAGTTGAGATGGTGTCAGAAGAAGCCATACTTGAATTCATTAGTATCATTTGCAAATTTTTTAACTACCTAGAACAAGAACCTTTAGGACTCTGTTTTGCCAATCATGCCCTGGATTATTGTTTCCACCTTTCGGTGTGCGGTATTGCACTTTTATTGTGTGAGATCCGGCGCTCAAATTCCCGATCCAAAAGCCTGATGCTGTCCAGTATGTTACATTACCGCATATTGATCTTCCGCCTTTCATCTCTTTTCCATCTACAATTAACCGTGTACATATATGGCTGTCAGAGCCAGGCATGCTGATCTGGTAAAAAACCAACACATTTGTTTTTGCATTGATGCTTATACTTTGGCTCAGGTCTGGGAAATCCGCCCAACGGTTTGCAGACGAGATGTTGATAGAGTGGTCACCGCGCGCGGTATACAGATGGGTATTGAAACCACGTGCGTGAACAGTGCCGTTGAGATTGATGCTGCTAATCGCCCCCCACCCCATATCACGTCCGATGGTAATGCTATTTGTGCCATCTCCTTGATAATACATCAGGCTGGCCACACGGTTCATAGAATCATGTACAGCAATTTCTGTATTTTTCTTGGTTTCCAATAATAAACCGGCCGTACTTTTTGTCCACCCCGAACCGCCGCCATAGTTTTGGGTGATACTGCCTATGGTCAGCGACCCGCTGGACATAAAGTTATTCTTAACGGCATAACCATTGCCATCATTGATAGCCCCAAGGCCTTTGACCTCCAATGTCCCAGCCGGCGATGGCGTACCGATGCCGACCTTGCCATCCGGCAGGATTGTCATGCGATGAGTATAGTTCGTGGCAAATGTCAACGGGTGGTTGGATTCTGTCCCAATCACCCCACGAGCCCCCCCCCAATTATTATGGCTGAAAACGCTGGTGATAACATCACTAGACCTAACATTAAAACGGGCATGATTCTGACCTAATACATCTACCGTCTTATTCCAGCCCTGGGGATTGTGGATGGAGGCTGTACCGATGCCGACGTTGCCATCATTAATTACCATCTGAACGGTACCGCCTCCCGGATTCAATTGCCCATCATGATGGGTTCCCCCTTGATACCAGGCGAAGTTCTTGCCCGTACGGAAGTAATGGGTGGCACCTTGGACCCCAATGGCATAGCGATCCCAAGATCCAAAGCGGATGAATTCCCTGACATCGCTGGTTGGGAACCAAAGTTGATTATCCGCGCCGGTTATCCTAAGATTTCCGGCAATTTCTAATTTCGCCCCTGGCGTAGCCGTGCCGATGCCGACATTGCCGCTATAGTCCATCGTGAAAAACTCATTGTATCCAAGGTCGGGACCAGAATTGATCTTGAATTTTCCCTCATCAGAATGGTCAATACCCATCGAATACCAGTTTTTGCCGGGGTTATGGAAGCGCAGTCTGCAGTCGGCATCTTCGACCTGGATCTCGATGGCACCATTGACCTCCAAACGGTTATCTGGCGCGGCTGTGCCAATGCCAATGTTGCCGTTATTCCTGTCGATGAACAAACGGCTGTTGTTTTCGCCATCGCAGAGATTGAAGCCCGGGTTGAGGCTGATCGACCAATCTGGATTGGGGTCGCTGAGGTTCCTGTAGAGGTTGAGCGCCTTCATGGGGCTGTCCTCATCGCCAACCGCCTCGATGCTCAGCGGATCGCCGGGCAGTTTGACCACGCCATCGGCGCTCTGATTGAGCATACCCTCGATCAGCTCGGCAAAATTATTTTCGGTAGGGATGGCATTCTTCACGAAATACGATTTCAATTCAGCGCGATTCCTTGTGGTTATATTCATTTGGTGGCCTCCTAATTGGACTCCAAAAAAACTTTAAAATGTCATCGCTTTGCGCGCCTGCCCAAATGGCCGCACGGCGTGGCGTTTCGAAACCCGAAGGGGTGAAGCAATCTCCCACTTAGTAGGAGACTGCTTCGTTTACCCTACGGGTATCGCAGTGACACCGCCAAGGCGTTCAAGTACTTTTCGGTAAATACATAGCATCTTTTCTTTTGTATTCTTTCTTCATGTTGGCTAGTCTCTATTAATGACCATAAAATCGAGTTCGATCTTCATCGTATTGATGCCTCCCTGCCGCAGGAATTCGTAATTCATAGCCGGATGCTCCCGAGGCGTGGTTGTGAGTGTGTAGGGAGGACGCATTGGTAATCCTTATTATTGGATAATTAATTGTGGTTACTCAGTGGCATATGCTTATCGTATATGGTGTCCTGTATTGTGATGATTATGGATAACACGAATATTTCCATCGACATCGACCCAGCCTTTCCAATAATGCCCTCGCCAAGCCGGGTGGTCTTGTATGGCGCGCGTCATAGTGCCGACCGGCTTGCCCCTTAATTTGTTTCTAAAATACTGCATTATGGGGTGGTTATGGGCGGTCCAATCTCCGCGACCGCCGCAGCCGATAACTTCTAATCTTTCGAAGATCGGACCGGCGACATCTAATTTTGATTGTGGAATATCTGTGCCGATGCCTACTCTCCCAGCACCATCCAAAACTAAGTCCTTATACTCCCAGGGTTGGCGAATGAAATACATCTTGTTGGAATTGACATGGATCGACCAGTCGTTGTGTTCGGTATCGATGAAGTCGATTTGGGGCGCACTGCTTTTTATCGCAATTTGGCCTGCCCCCTGCATTTTGCTGGCGACATCAGCCCCCTGGACGACCGTCAATTTATTGGTGGTGTTGGAGGTCCCAATACCGACATTGCCGCTGTGGTAATCCATGGAAATGGTGAATTGGGGGTCATCACCAATGTTGCCGCCTCTGTTGATCTTGAATTTGCCTCCATCAGAGCGATCGAGACCCATCGAATACCAGTATTGGCCGGGGTCATGGAAGCGCAGTTTGCAATCAGCATCTTCAACCTGGATTTCAATGGCACCATTGACTTCGAGGCGGTTATCTGGAGAAGCAGTGCCAATGCCGACGTTGCCATCTTTGGTAAGGACCATTTTTTCTTGGCCAAAGGTCAATCCAGGCACATCTTGCCCTGGTTTGCCTTTATCCTCATCTGAGGTGAAAAACTTAATTGACCCATCGTGCAAATTGATTCTGGAAGCCCCCCTGGTTCCCGAATATTTGTAGCCATTTCCATCAGGCTTGATGCTGGCACCTCCAACCAGGCTGGCCAATCCCTGACCGGCAGCGACATCCATGGTGAACTCATTACCATTCTTGTCTAGCATTACACGGAGTGAAACCTTATCATGAGCCCCAATGACTTGGAGTTTTGCCTCGGGATCAGTCATACCAATTCCGATATTACCGGTATCCCGGTCGATGAACAAACGGCTGTTATTCTCGCCGTCGCTGATATTGAAGCCCGGGTTCAGGCTGATGGACCAATCCGGATTTGTGTTGCTGATGTCCCGGTAGAGGTTGAGCACCTTCTTGGGGCTGTCCTCATCGCCTACCGCCTCGATACTCAGCGGGTCGCCGGGCAGTTTGACCACGCCATCAGCGCTCTGGTTGAGCATCCCGTCAATCAGTTCGGCAAAATTACCCTCGGTGGGGATGGCGTTCTTCACGAAAAACGATTTCAAATCAGCACGATTCCTTGTTGTGATATTCATTTTCTGTACCTCTAATTTTTATACCAATATTTATAATTTAGTGAGTAACAGCTCAGCCTTGGAACGGATTTACCCGAAAAAAGGGTGTGCGCAGGGGG
>CAZUSV010000112.1:0-21320 GCA_964622645.1 uncultured Anaerolineales bacterium | reverse complement strand
AGAGAATTGTGGCAAATATAATGATTAACGAAGAGGTCATAGAGTATGCTATTTACAGACACTGACATCATACCTGTCTTGATCGATGGTTTCTAAGAGATCAGAGAAGCCAGGGCTGTTGATCCTGGTCGGGCTGGGTGGCAGAGAGAAAGGACGATTGGCATCGACATCCCTTTGAGCGTAAACACGCGCTAATTGCAGCCAGCAACTCATGGTTTTATCGGTCCCTGGCCAATGTACGGGATTGGTTATTTCTAGGAAAGTCCCTAGTGTCTGCTCACGAGGGAGTTTCGCCTTGTTAGCCAAAACTAATATTTCCAAGAAATCTATGCGAGAACTCGTGATGGCTATGCCATATTGACCTTGAATCTCGAGGATATTCTGGTCGATTTTTGCCTTGTATTCCGCGGCGTGTTGGGATGTGACGTCAGTGTATCTTGAGTCCCCCCAGGCGTAAATCCAGGATGACTCAATAAATATGTTGGGTTCGTACTCAATCAGGCCGTATAACCAAATATCCAGCGGATCTCCATGATGGATTATGTTCCAAGGGTGGATCACACCGGGCAGATCAGCGGTGATGTCTACAGGCTGGTACGTGTTTGTGATCTCGTAGAAATGAACGGCAACAACGCCGTAATCCACGCAGCCCTGGTTGCAGTATTGATAATAGATGGCAAACTCTAAAAGCCCATTTTGGTTGATGTCGCTCCAATTGCCTTTCAATCCCAGCAATTCCCGAATTTCAGGGGTGATCTCCCCTCCCCAGGTGATATCAGGTGAGGGGCCATCCCAATTGACCGCTTCACAGGAGACCGGAAAGGTGTAGTGGGTGTCTTTAGGGTATTGAGGAGCAGTAAAGGAGCGCAGCAGAGAATTCTGATCTTCGTCCAAGCGATATACTGCCAGCCGGCAGATCTCGGCGTTAGTTTCGTCTACAATTGGGTCGATCTTGGTGTTGTTGAAAAGATAGGCAGAGTAGAGGTAGTCTTTCGGCCCGATTATTGAAGACGAGGCAGTTAATTCATAGCCTCTTCGTTGTAGGTCTGAGGCAAAGACATCCTGCTCGATTGAGGCGGCAGTAGGAAGTGGCGTGGATTCTGTTGATTGTGTATTCTCTGGCGTAACCGTTGCGGTTTCACCTGGTTGTAGTGTATCCGTTGGTTTACCTTCAAGTGGTTGGCTGATCGGTGCGCTGGTACTGGTGATAGATTGGGTTGCATATACATCGGTGAGGGCTGCGTACATCGTTGTACGCGTGTCAGGCTCCTGTGTTGTGGGCAAGTTGCAGGCCAGGACAGGGATGAGAAAGGCGCTGGTGAGGGCGAGTATCGCCCAGGGATAGGATTTCTTTATCGACATAGGAATACCCCAGGTACTGCTCTCAAGGGGCGCGCAATTCGAAGTTGTCGAAGACGATCGTACTTTCTTCTCCTGCAGAAGATAGCCCGATTGCTACCCCTGAATATCCCTCAGCGAGGGAATTGATAGCAGCTTCCGCGACGATCTGGCCATTGATCAAGAACGAGTAGCGATCGTCTAGGGCGATGACTTCCAGGCCGTTTTTCTCTCCAGAGATTATCGCTGCTGAATAGGTGGAAGGAAACAGTTCTATCCAGCCCTCTTCAGAATAGTGCCACACACTGAAATAACCGGAATCTCGGATTTCAAAGTATTTGTACGCCGCGGTGTTTTCATCGTAATGGAAGAAGAGACCATACTGGGCATCGCGGTTGTCGCTCTGATTATGTGCTTCCACAGCCAGGTAAAAATCGCTTACCGTGTCAGATGTCGGCCAGGCCCACCAGACGAAGCCCTGTTTGGCCTCGGCCACCCATCTATACACCCCGTTGATAGTAACGTTGATCTCAGCATACTCATCATCAATATCCCCATCTACCCACTCGTTATCATTGTTGTTGAATGCATCGAGAAGCACAAGAGACCATTGGGCAGCAGACCGAATGGCCTGCTCTTTGGCAGCAACGACAGCGGTGGCTGCAGTTGCTGTCTCTTTGGCCTGTGAATTGCGTTCCTCTAGAAATGTTGTCGCTGCAAAATATCCCCCGCTTATAAACGTGACTATGCCCAAAAGGGCCAGGAGTCCAATCCCGGCGATCAAAATCCATTGCCAAGTTTTGGGCTGATTGGATGAGTAGTCGGGTACTTGCTTTATTGGGCCTTGATTCTCGTTCATAGCTTGCTCTTGTGATAACCATCGATGCGCGTTTGAGCGATCTCCAGGTAGTTTTTTTCGATTTCGTAGCCAACATAATGCCGACAGGTCTCCAGTGCAGCGATGGCAGTACTCCCACTGCCCATGAAAGGATCCAGGATGACGTCTTCTTGGAAGGTGTAAAGTTCAATCAGCCGCCGGGGAAGCTCCACTGGGAAGGGCGCTGGATGTCCTACCCGTTTGGCAGATTCGGTGGGGAACTGCCAGATGCTGCGCGTGAGTTCGAGGAAATCGTCTCGTTCGATAGTGGGTTTTCGTCCATTATGCTCACGCTTGAAACGCCCTTTGGAAAATGTCAGGATGTATTCGTGGACATCTCTTAACGTAGGGTTGCTGGCCGACATCCAACTACCCCAGGCAGTCGATGAGCCTGCGCTAGAACCTTTATCCCAGATGATTTCTCCGCGCATCAAGAAGCCGATTTCGATCATCATCTGGGCGATGAAGGCATTCAAAGGGATATACGGTTTACGCCCCAGGTTGGCAACGTTGATGCAGGCGCGACCCCCTGGGACGAGTACCCGGTATGTCTCGCGGAAAACAGCTTCCAACTGAGTCAGATACTCCCCTAAGGTCAGATCATCATCATATTCTTTGCGGGCATTGTAAGGGGGTGAGGTCACCATCAAATGGACACAGGAGTCTGGCAGATGATGCATCTCCTCGCTGCTGGCTAGCAAGATCTGATCTAAAACATCCCTAGGGATGGGGTTCTCGAGATAAGGATCAGATATATCCTCAGTAGGCTGCTGGTTGTACATCCGGCTGGCGTAAAAATGGCTTGAGTCGTGGCTGATCCTTCCCTGGGAGCCAAAGGACGAGGTTTGGGTATGTCGCTCGGAGGACATCTATCTCTCTACATCAACCAGCATAAAGTTTCCCGGCGATGTGCGTCGTTCCCTTTCAGCTTGACGGGCGCGTACAATCAATTGGCTTGAAAGCAGTGCTGTGGCAAATTCTAAGAGCCGGCGGGGTGTTGGGGTCTCTTCGGCCAGGAGCACTTCGCGGGGGGTTTTCAGGGCATAGCATTTCCCTCTGATCTCGTCGTCGGTCAGATTTGAGCTATCCAACCCATTCAGAAAGGCATTGCGGATATGCAGGATTTGGATGAGATCGTGATACTCATGTGGGCTGATCAAACCTAAAGCATAAGCCGTCCGAATGCGCGCCCCAAAGGTCTCTAAGGGGGCTTCTGGGCCTAACAACTGATCGACGGTTTCCTTTTCGTTGACCAGGAAGCACCTGATCAAGCGCCCCAGGTGATTTTTCAAATACGTTGTCCCCATGATGACCACAGTACGATCGCTGGTGTGCTGGAATTCGTCAACGAATCTGCGCCATTCCTGGGGATTGTGAGTAGGTTGGTTCATTGCTTACCTGCTTGTTCTTCTTAGTGGAACATTATTGTTATCTAAGTTTGCCTGACTTCATTATACCGGAAGCAGTCCACCAGGTGGTCATTGACCATGCCGACAGCCTGCATAAAAGCATAGCAGATCGTAGGACCAACGAAATTGAAGCCGCGCTTTTTGAGATGCTTACTCATGGCCTGCGACTCGGAGGTCTGGGCGGGGAGCTGTGCGAGGGAGGTCCAATTGTTCACAATGGGGGTTCCACCTACAAAATCCCACAGGTATTCGCTAAACCCCCCAAGCTCATCCCGAAGTTTGAGAAAAGCCTGTGCATTTTGGATCGTAGCTTTGATCTTCAAGCGGTTGCGTACAATGCCAGGGTTGTTCATCAATTCGGCGAATTTCTTTTCGTCGTAACGGGCGATCTTTTCGGCGTCGAAATTATCGAAGGCCTGCCAGTAGTTATCACGTTTGTGCAAGATAGTGCTCCAACTCAGGCCAGCCTGTGCACCATCCAGGATCAGTTTAGCGAATAGCAGTTGATCATCATAAATTGGGAGGCCCCATTCCTCGTCGTGGTATTTGATCATTTGTGGGTCATCCCCGGGCCAGGGGCAGCGAATATGCGCGCTCGTTTCCAAGGTAAGCTCCTTTATCACGATGATTGGGTTTCCCCCCGATATTTATAAGGGTCTCTGATAATTCTCGTGATGATCTCTAGCTTTGGGGGTGTGGGTTGTTGCTTCACACAACCCACACCCCCAAAGCTAACTACCTTGACTTTGTCGAACTACTTCCAGTGATTCCTTGAGACCTTTTTGTAAGTTTACCTGTTTCCAGTTATATAGTTTTCTAACTGCTCGATGACGAAGCCTTGTTCGGAGATAATCTCCTTGACGACATCTCCAATCGAGATCACACCAATCAGATCATTCCCTTCAAAGACGGGAAGGTGGCGGATATGTTTTTCTGTCATCAGTGCCATGCAATCCGCAACCGTTTGTGAAGCCTCGATCGTAAATACATCATTGGTCATGATTTCACGAGTGAGGGTTTCATGCGACGATTTGCCATGTAAGATCACTCGCCGAGCATAATCTCGCTCAGAGAAGATGCCTACAAGCTGATCATCTTCGATAACCAATAATGCGCCGACATCCTTCTCGGCCATGAGTTGTAAGGCTTCGAATACTGTCGTATCTGGATGGGTACTCCAAATATCAGTACTCTTTTTTTGCAATAGATATTTGACTGTTGAATTCATCGCTTGTCTCCTTTGGTTCGTACCAATAAATGAAACCGATAAAGATATGCTGTGTGGATTATATGATATTTTAAATGGGTTATGAACTCTTCGGGTAAAGTCGTTTTGGCTCGCACAGATTTGCCTTCATGCGTGCCACACGACCGCAACCTTTGCAGACAACCCGACCATTGCGCACGAGTTCTTTGTATTCCTTGAAGTTGGATTTGATGAAGCCATTGCTTTCAAGATCACACAATGTTTTTTTGGTTCTCATCATGAATCTCCTTTACCGATAAATCAACTGCATTATACATTCCAAATTCGATCTTTGCTTTTCTAATTCTAATTGAGAGTGTACCGCAAAAATGACGCTAAGGTATAGAAAAAACACCGCTCTGTGCGCTTCTCCACAGCATTGTTGTCATTCCGCGGGAGCGTCTTTTTGCGACCAAGGAATCCCCCAGGCGTAACTTATCAGGGATTCCTCTTCACCCTGCAAAGAACGCCGGGCTCATCGGAATGACAAATCTCGGAAGGTATTTGCTAAGGCCACCGACACTTTTGCGCTATTCTCTCTAATTGAGGTTCGATAATATAGACGCAGGTCCCTGGGCGCTACTCCGGCAATTTCTGGATTGCCAATTTATCCTTCTTCCGGCCAGCAAAAAATTCCCTCATCTGCGCTGGCCGCTTTGATGGCCAGATCGGCATCAAAGAAGCCTCTGCGAATGACCTCCATCCATAATTCGAATCCACCTGAGGCTTCGGTGGGGATCAAATAGCTTTCTGGGCGATGGTCCGTAAAGATGTAGATTTCGTCCGTGAATAGAAAATCTCCGGGTTTGAAACAAATGCGCGTGATTTCCACCCATGGTATCTGAGTGCTCCAGCTCTCTTTCTCAGGCGGATGGACATCCAGGTAGATTGTCGAATCGTCGAAAGTGACTTCAAACCAGTCTTCCAGGGGTTGGGTCATTTGCTCTCCCAGACACGCAGACCATAGTGGTCCAACTTTATGGGGATTAGCTCAATAGCTTCATTCTCCTGCTTTATCTCTTGCAGCATCAATCGCCTGGCAGCGCGGTTGGGACCACACAGCAGCGTTAGGGAGCCCCCGTCACCCCCTGCGCCGTTGACTTTCCATCCCAGGGCCTGGTGCTCGCGGGCGATATTAATCACCTTGTTCGCGTCGGCGCTGACCAGATCAGGATGCAGGCGTCTTTGTGCTTCGGTGTTCTCGATCATGGCCTGACCTAATGCGGTGAAATCGCCCTCGACCAGAGCCTGGTGTGACTTGGGCGCAGTGAGGCGCAGGTCTTCAAGTCGCGGACAGTCTGGGCCGGCAGCTTCCAGTTCAGCAATCACCTTTTCATGGATTCTGGATGAGCTATGTGCTCGACCCAGGTAGATAAGTGCCAGACGATCTTCTAATTCCCATAGGGTATCCTGAGGTAGTTTGATCTGCGATACATGTGCTTGGGGGTAAGCGACCATCTCGATATCGTTGATGCCCCCATAAGCCGCGCAGATTTGGTCCTGGATACCGCACTGCAATCCCAAATCCTGTGTTTCGACGGCCTGGGCAGTAATAGCGACCTCGTGGGGTGACATGCGATCCTCGCTGAGTGCATCCAACGCCCCGATGAGAGCAACGGTCACTGCCGCCGATGTGCCGGTCGCGCCCCCCGCCGGGGCATCAGAATAGAGCGTTATTTCGATGGCAAGCTGCTCTGGCACTCCCATGCGCCTGATGGAAGCTTCTAGTAAAGGATGTTTCAGCCAGTCTGTGATTTCGTTGGGCTCGAAACAGTAACGATCCCCAAAATTCTCGGCAAACAGGCTGACTTGATGATCACGTTCTTCACGCCAGTAAACGTTGATCTGCGCCTGGACATATGGAGAGACTGCGATGTTGAAGATGCGGCCGAATTCGGCGAACCAGGTATCCGTCCAGCCGCCATTATCACAGATGCGGATAGGAGCCAGACTGTGGATTATTCGTTGGTGTTTTGGGCTCATATTCTAGGCAAAGATCAAGCGCAATCCCATCACGACCAGCAAGACTAGGACGATCTTGCGGAAGCTCTCTGGGTTGAGGTATTTATCCAGGCTGGTGCCAGCCCAAATTCCCACGACAATCGCTGGCAGGGATATCAGGAATAAGCGCCAGACTTCGGGAGTTAGATTCCGATCCCAGGCATGACCGATGGCGATAAAGAAACTGGCCACCAGAAAGAAGCCCTGCAAATTGCTCTTAAATTCATCTGGATCCCAGCGCAAGCAGTTCCCATAGACGATCACGGGTGGCCCCGAGGTATTATACGCTCCACCTAGTAAACCGGCTATGAAACCGAACCCATAGCCCCAGGCAGGATGAGCCATTGTGGGTAGTTTGAGATTCAACAGGGCGAATAGCGAATAGCCAGTGATTACCATACCCAGTACAGCCAAGACGAGCTCTTCATCGAGTTGGGTAAGAAAGATAATGCCAAAAGGAATTCCGACGATTGCAGCAACGATAACCCGCCATATGACAGAGACATTGAGGGCATGGCGGTAATGCATCAATAGAAATATCTCAAGGGGCAGCATAACAATGGCAACTAGTGGTGTGGCAATCTGGATACCCAATACTGGCGGCAGCAGCGCCATGGCGACCAACGCTGACCCAAACCCTGAAAGGCTTTGGGTGAAGACTGCCAGGAAAATTGCGAAGATGACGATGATGTGTTCTGCCATTTTTTTATCTATTAGGAATGCAGGAAGCCAGGAAAGGGCAGGAAAAATAATTCCTGCATTCCTGGTTTCCTTATAGATTTGGTGTGATATATAGTGCTTGAACAGCAAAGGCTAGCACATCAGCGTGCTCGTCGATGAGCTTGTACGTGGGTTTACCGAGTTTGTGCCCGGCTTTGGTATCCACACGCAGGAGTATTGGATTGAGGCCAGTGTTTTTCTCTTGCAATGTTGCAATGAATTTCTTCGAATGCGCGGGCACGACACGATCATCGGTGTCAGCGGTGGGGATGATGATCGGAGGATAGGCCACTTCTTTGACATTGTGTAAAGGGGAGTAGGCATAAAGGTAATCAAATTCATTCGCATTTTCTTCGGCATTGCCCCACTCAAACGTCCAGAAGTGTCCCAAGGTGAACTTGTGGTAGCGCAACATATCCGTCACCGGCACCCAGCACAGCACCGCGCCGAATAGGTCGGGACGCTGCACCATGCAGGCCGAGGTCAATAGACCGCCGTTGCTGCGGCCTTCGATGGCCAGTTTCTCTGTGCGGGTGTAATCATTCTCGATGAGCCATTCCGCCGCAGCGATGAAATCGTCGAAGCAGTTCTGCTTGTTCTCCAGCATGCCACCCTGGTGCCAGTCTTCGCCGTATTCGTCCCCACCGCGGATATTAGCCAGGGCGAAGACTCCGCCCATTTCCAGCCAGACCAGATTCCAGACGGTGAAGAAAGGCATCAGGCTGATGTTGAAACCACCGTAGGCATATAAGCTGGTGGGGTTGTCACTATTCAGTTCTATTCCTTTGCGATGAGTCAGGAAAAGCGGCACCTGTGTTCCGTCTTTCGAAGGGTAGAAAACCTGGGTGGTTTGGTAACTATCGACATCGAAATCAAGAGGAATATCGTGAAAGGGGGTTACTTTATGGGACTCGAAATCGTAGCGGTAGATAGTTACGGGATGTAGGAAAGACTCAAAAGTGAAGAAGAACTCCCTATCAGTTTGACCACCTGAAAGGTAGGTCGCTGTTCCCATGCCAGGGAGGGGGATATCTCGAAGATGAGTTCCATCTATTGTATGGATGCTGATCTTCGAGTGCGCGTGATGTTTCTTGAACAATACAAAATGCTGGTTGATCAGCCTGATCTCATCGAGGGCATCTGTTCCCTGGGGAATGATCTCTTCCCAATGCTCGCGCCTGGGATTCTCAACATCGATAGCGACGACCCTCCCACGCGGAGCGTCCAGGTCAGTCAGGAAATAGAACGTCGAACCGGTGTTGCCCACATCGTCATATTTCGCTTCGCCATCTTCGACAAGGTGCAGGAAGTCGCCATCGCTCTCCATGGGGCGCAGGTAGATCCCGTTGCGTCGATCCGTGCCGCGCTTGGTGAGCAGGCAAAGGTACACCCCATCCTGTGTCATTTCGGGGTAATAGCGCAAGGTCTTGTCGGCGGGGTTTTCAAAGATCAGGGTATCGCTGGTTTGGGGAGTGCCCAGCGCGTGAAAATATACTTTGACATGGTGGTTCTGGTCCTCGGGAGAGACAGTCCCCGGTTCCGGAAGGCGATTGTAGTAAAAGCCACTTTTATCAGGCTTCCAGGCAATGGTGGGAAACTTGCACCATTGCAACACATCGTCAAGCTTCTTTCCACTGGTCGTGTCCAGCAAATGGATTTCCTGCCAGTCGGAGCCGCTGGCGGCTAACATGCAGGCCAATATTGAGCCGTCTTTGCTGTAAAACTGCTCTATCAGGGCGACGGTGCCATTGTCGCTGAGCGTGTTGGGGTCTAGCAAAGGGCGCGGGTTACTATCGAGGGAGTCTTGCACATAGAGTATGGCCTGGTTTTGAAGGCCGTCGTTTTTGGTGAAAAAGTATTTTCCGCCAGCTTTACTGAGCGTCTCGTACTTGGGGAAATTCCACAGTTCGGTCAAGCGGGTTTTGATTTTTTCTAGGGCAGGGATTTTGTCCAGGTATTCGCGAGTGAGCCTGTTCTGAGCCTCAGTCCAGGCCTTGACCAGGGGGTCGTCGGCCTCTTCGAGCCAGCGGTAGGGGTCGGGGACGGGAGTGCCATGGAAATCATCGACTGTCTCGGATTTGGGGGTGGATGGATAACTGAAGGTCATAATGTTCTCCATGATGCTTTTAAGGACGGTTAAATTATACATTAGCCATCATCCACTTATCTGAATTTGTCAGTTACAATATCTCTCCTCCCAGGCTCTCTAGGAATCGCCGGGGTAGCTCCCAGATTTGGAGGTATGCGACGTGCTCCGCACGCCGCATACCTCCAAATCTGAACATTACCACGTGAATTCTTAGAGGCCCCTCTCCTATGAGGTGTCGAATGAAAAGGATATGTCTCCCTCTGATCTTCTTGCTGGTGCTTGTTATAGGAATGATTTTCCTCTTGCCCACCAGTTTGGTCTTTGCCCAAAACGATACCAACGAAACCCAAGCCCTACTTGAAAAATACGCTCCGGCACTCTATTTCCACCCCACCGAATTATTCCGCCCGCAGCCGGTGGATGTTTTAGTGAATAATGCCCGCCTGCGACAAATCCGCGCTTTCTGGTTTGATACCAACATTCTCTCCAATGTGGCAATTTCCGATCTCTTCGCTTATCAGGATGACAGTTACTTCCTAGATGCCTGGTATGGCGATGAGGAGCTATCGGATAGCCGGAATTATTCTTTTCATCGCTTCTACTATGAGACTGTGCTACGACCCGAAGTCAGCCGTTTACCCATCGTCACCTACGGCCGGATCGTGAATGATGTAAGCACGGGGAATATGATCCTGCAATACTGGCTTTTTTACTATTACAACGATTGGTTCAACAAGCATGAGGGTGATTGGGAACTAGTGCAGGTAATGCTTGATCCCCAAGGAGAGCCACTGGAAGTTGTGTTCAGCCAGCATCATGGCGGCACGCGCAGGCTCTGGCAGGATACTCAAGTTGAAGAGGGCACTCACCCCGTAGCCTATGTGGCCCTGGGTTCCCATGCCAATTACTTCTGGGGAGATGAGTTGTATCCCAACGGGAAGGATGTCGGCAACAGTCGCGTAGAGATCATGGACCGAACAGGGAGTTTTGGGCGTGTCATCCCAGAGGTTATTACAATGCCGGATGCCAGGCAGCTTATTTCAGATCCTGACTCATGGCAGGGCAGCGAGTGGATACTCTTCGGCGGTAATTGGGGGGAGACTGCTCCCATAGGCGATTTCGGGGGCCCCTCAGGACCCACTCAAAAAGGGGGGCAATGGCAGCAACCCTATGCTTGGGGAATCGCCCAACCACTGGATATGGAAACCTGGTACGCCAATCGGTTGCGGGTTGAGGTGCAGGGCGATTCCGCTGATCAAGTCCAACTCCGTTTAACTTCTGCCGATGGATATTCAATCAGTGATGCCGAATACAGCGCCAATCTGGCGATCTTGCACCGCGATCCAAAGCCGGGAGAGGTCATTCGGGTCACCATCTCCCTAGCGGCAGGCTTATTGGATCAGGTAATTGTTACCTGGCCAGACCCGGAGAATGCTCAAGTTTGGATATATTCTTTTAAACAAGTACCTGTTGATGATTCGGGACAGGCAACCTTGATCTTGTCAGCAGACTATTTGCCTGAATTGCTTGTTGATGGCATAGACGAAGCAATCTCTCCCGTGCAGAGTGAAGTCCTGCCAGCCTCGTGGGACGCGCCTGATTTTGTCTGGATGGTAAATCTGCTCCCAGCGAGAGATATTGCCAAGGGAGTAACCTTCAGCTTATTGGCAGGTTTGATACCAGCATTCTTGTTTGTGGGGATGATCTATTGGGTTGATCGCTACGAAAAAGAGCCCAAGCGGTTATTAGCAATTGTCTTCTTATGGGGAGCTATCCCTACCTTGATTTTCTCTTTGCTCGCAAGATTTTTTATTCAGTTGCCAGCTAGTATATTCTCTCCCGCAGCTGTAACTGCGCTAAGAACGGGCGTCGTAATCCCTGTAATCGAAGAGTTACTCAAGGGGCTGATTGTAATCCTTATCCTGCTGCGTTACCGTCGTGAGTTTGATAATACGCTCGATGGCATCGTCTACGGCTCGATGGTGGGTTTTGGATTTGCCATGTCGAGAAATATGGTAAGCTTTCTGGGTTCCTTTCTAATCCATGGCTTTTCGGGTCTGGGTACAGAAGCGTTGCTAACCAGTGCGATATATGGATTGAACCAGGCAACCTATAGCGCGATATTCGGCGCTGGTTTAGGATACGCCCGTCTGCACCGACAGCGCTGGATTCGGCGATTAGTACCCCTGGTTGCTTTCGTTTTGGCTGTAACTAGTCATATCTTGCATAACTTGACCGTCCATACTGCTACTGGCCTGAATTTCTTGACAATGATCCTGACCCTGGGGGGCTTCAGCGTTATTGTGGTCATCATCCTTTGGTCATTGCAGCGCCAGAAAAATTGGATGCGCAAAGAACTGGAAGGTCACATTCCCAGGCAGCTATACAACACGGTAATCAGTTCGATGTCCAGGGCGCGGGCGCAATGGCGGGCATTGTTTTTGCAAGGTTATCGGGGGTGGCGCAGAACCCGCCGATTACATCAATTATGTACTGAACTGGCTTTCAAGAAGATGCAAGCGCGACGATTTCCTGAAGAAGTTGCCTTGGCCAGAGATGCTGAAACGTTGCTGTCAGAGGTCGAGACGATAATCGAAATGGGGAAAAAATAGGTGCGTGCGGCGCTTCGCGCCAGCAGGCACCTGTTTTTTTAGCCATCCTCATATTTTCTCCCCTCGGCGAAACCCACTCCCTTGATAAAGCCGCGCGCCCGCTCGGTGAGGGGATAACCCTCTGTCAGCGTGCGCCAGAATGCCTTGCTGTGATCGTCATGTAAGCGATGCACCATCTCATGGGCGATGACGTAGTCGACCACCCATCCCGGCCAGCGTTTGATCTTGTCACTGATGCGGATGTGGCCATCGGTGGTGCCGCCGTTGGTGCAACTGCCTAATTGGGTGGTCATGTTACCGACCCAGCGGATGGCTTTCCACTCGATCCTGCTCCCAAAGTATTTCTTGTTGATGAATTCAGCGCGCTGCTGAAGTTCGGCATCCGTGCGGCGCTCGGCCAGCTTGTTCTGCTTCTCGAGTTGGGTAGCGATCTGGTCGAGCAGGTTGCCGATGGCACGCTTGGGTATGCGGTGGGGTACACGCATCAAAATGGTACCGTCTGGCTCCCACTGCCAACGCGATGATTTCTTCAGGCGTTTGTCGCGCCGTACGAGGACGGTGATCTTCTTGCCGTCTTTGTCTTCGAGGGTGTATTTTTTGTCAGTCATTAGAATCCACGAAGATCACGAAGATGCACGAAGTAAATAGGAGTGATTAGTGTTGCTTGGTGCCCCTTCGTGGATTGTTTTAGTCGGTTCCATAACCAGCTAACTCTAATATACGGTCACCAGCCTGAACGATGTGATGAGGCATCCAGGCTACACCGAAGAGATCGACCAGGATGTCTTTCTTGTAGGGGCGCACGGGGATTTCAGTCATATCGTCGGCGATGTCGGCCCATTTGTCATTGACCTCTTGAAGGGCTTGGGCTTGTTCGATTTCAAGTTCGTTGATCTGGCGTTCGTACTCCTCGATGGCTTGGAGCGATTCTTCGACATCAGCTTTGGCTTGCTCGGTCAGGCGGCGCTTGGTCAGCGAGGTGGAAAGACGCCGGCGCCGGCGGCTGAGCAGGCCGAGCACATTTTCAGCATGGGTGCCGTATTCTTCCATACGGCGCTCGCGCAATTCAGCCTCGTCAGCGCGCAATTCGCGCTCTTCACGCATCAAACGGTTCTCGATGGTATCGAGTTTCTTGTCATAAGATGCTTCCACTTTCTTGATCTCAGCATCACGTTTTTCTCTGGCGGCATCAGCGCACAGGCGGCGGAACTCGGCTTGCGAGCTCTCCGGACTGGCAAAGACCCCCAGGGCTTCGTTGGCGCGCACTTGAACTTCCATCTTGCGGTAGATCCAATCGATGAAGTCGGTCTTGAGGCCCCGCAGGGTCTTGCCGTCGGAGAGAGGGGCTTCCAGGGTGGCATAGCGCGCCTGAGGGGCGGGTTCACGGTCAAGAGAGCGGGGATCGATAGGGTTGGTCAGCCACTCTTCCCAACGGGCGGTGCCGCGGCGGTCGGGATCGGTGATCAGGGCGGTGCGTTGAGTCTCCAGGTCAAGATTGTACTTGCGTTGCATGATGCGAATCTCAGCCTGGGCCAACAGGGCAGGTTGGTAGATCAGACCCTGGGAAGTTGCGTCGCTGGGCAGGGTGATGCTCTCGGCTTTGGCAGTCTGGGAGAGGGTCAGGTTGTTGGGCAAGAAGAACTCATCGATACCGGTGGGAATGGCTGGGGGCGAGGAGGAACCGGGGAGCGTGGAGCGTGGAGCGGTGGGTGATTCTTGGGGTACAGGATCACCTGAAACGGCAGTTTGAATTTCCTGTTTGGGAACTGGTTGGACTCCGGCCAGGGCGTTCAGCGCTGGGATCTGGTTACGGGTCAAGGGTCCAGCCAGATAATTCATCGCCCAGCGCGTCGTGAAAAGTCTGGGTTCTTGCTCGTGAATGTTGTGCAGCAGGAAGACGCGCTGATCGAGCGTGGAGATCAGGTTGTCATAATGGCGCCGGTCGAGGCCGGGCGCGGCTCCTTCTAGCCCGTCGAGCAGGCGGTTCTTGTCATTTTCGGTTTGTAGCTTGCCGACGAACCAACTCCCGGCATTGGAGAGAGCCTTATAATCCAGGTCGGCGGGATTCTGGGTGACCAGCACCTGGCCAACGCCGAAGGCGCGGCCCTGCTTGAGCATACGCAGCATCAACTGCTTGGAGGGAGGATTGCTGATAGGCGGCATGTAGCCGAAGATCTCATCGAAATACAGGATGGCGCGCAATCCTGTAGTGCCAGATTGAGCGCGCATCCAGGTTTCGACGGCTGAATAGAGCAGGGTGACGAAGAACATGCGCTCTTCATCGCTCAAGTGGGCGATGTAAAAGACGCTGTGGCGCGGGCGACCGTCTGGCATATAGAGCAGGGTGTTGACATCTAGCGGTTGGCCTTCGATCCAGGATTGGAAGCTAGGGGCAGCCAGGATGTTGTTGAGCAGCATGGCCAGCGCAAAGCGGTCTTTGTCGGGAAAGAAGGTGCTGACATCGAAGACGCCTAATTTCTCGAAGGGTGGATTCTGGGTTTGCAAGATCAGTTCGCCGAGGTCGAGGTCTGTTCCCTGGCTCCAGGCGTTCTCGAAGATATTGCTGAGCAGGATGTGTTCGCGGCTACGCACGGGATCGATGTCGCTCATGCCGACCAGTCCGAGAATAGCTGTGACCGTCCCGGAGATTTTCTCTCGTAAAAGTTCAGCGTTGCTCTCCCAAGGGATTGGAGGGGCTTTGAGTGATGCCAGGATGCTAACTGGAAGGCCTGCATCGGATCCAGGGGTGAAAACTGCAAATTGAGCGGCGTTCTTCAGCGCTCGCAAGCGCTCTACGCCGATACCCCATTCGGCCAGGCCGTTCTTCCAGGTTGTGGCTACATCCGCAGCAGCATTCTCTACGGTCTTTCCGGCACGGCGGGCTTCATCAGGATTGATCCAGGGTTGGAAGTCAGTGGGGGACAGATCGGGGAAGTGCAGCAATGCATTGGTGATATCGCCTTTGGGATCAATGAGCAGCGCGGGCAGATTTTGCAGGGCGGCTTCTTCCATGATGTCGATACACAGGCCAGTCTTGCCCGAGCCGGTCATGCCTACCACGACGGCATGGGTGGTCAGGTCGTTGGGGTCGTAGAGTAAAGGCTTGTCCTGGTCGAGGATGCGGCCTAAGTAGAATTTCCCTTTTGTGTTGAGCATAGCAATCTCCTAACTCGAAACCAATATTGAAAGATAATTGATTAGGAAACCAGGAAGACAGGAAAAAAGTCAAAACCTTTTTGATGGCTTTTTTCTGAATTCTTGGCTTCCTCAAATTTTGTTATCTGGCAATGACTCGCCTTATTTCTAGTGTTGGTTTGGCAAAGTTGAGTAATAAGCCGTGTTTTTGATTAACTGCTCGAAGATAAGATCGAACTATCGCGAAATGGATGTCTTCAAGATTCTTGATGGCTTTGAGTTCTACAACGATTGTATCTTCGATGAAGATATCAAGCCGGTGTACGCCAACTATTTCACCATCATATTTTACTGGGATTTCTACTTGTTGTAGAACTTTCAAGCCTAGTTTTTGAAGTTCTATAACAAAGGCATTTTCATAAATCGACTCGATGAAACCTGGTCCCAATTTCTTATGAACTGTAATAGCCGCACCGATGATTTTCTCGGTCAGTAATTTATGCTCTAACATGAAAATTCCTTTTCATTTCTTGAATTAGCCACAAGATTCTTGATCTATAATTCCTGTTTTCCTGGTTTCCTCATAGATTAATAGAGTGAACAACTAAATTGAGTGTTGATATTTTCTAAGATTGTATCGCGTTCTGTCGAGGGCGATGTGGTTGCTTCGATGCGTTCCCAGGCTTCGCAGAGCATGGGCTCCATGAATTTGTTGATCTTCAGGGCTTCGAAGGTCAATTCTTCAGCTCTATCCCAGCGGCCGACATGCGCATACCCTTCAATGAAGGGTATGCGTTCGGAGGCGTGGTTGGGGGAGTCTTCCAAATCGAAGGCGATATCGCCAAGTTGGGCTATTTCTGCCCAATTTTCTTGTTGACGGGCCAGATCGGCTTTCTCGAAGTAATAACACCAATTCTTGGGCGAGGGATACCTGGCCAGAACTTCGGGTAATACCGCAGAAGATTCAGCATCAGCAACGATGCGGCCAAGGTGTGAATAGGGCATCATATCCTTCATGTACGCTGGCAGCATTGGATAATATTGATGGTGAAAGCTATCCATGACACGCAGACAAGCGGGTGGTCGGTGGTAGATCACCAGAATCTGGTCTGGGGAACTCTGATAGGGAAAGAAACGGTACACGCCAGTGAGCGGGTTGTTATCCAGGGAAGTATCCTCGCGGCCAAAACGCAACTCGATATAGTACATGTTGAGGGGCATATTTCCGCTTGAGTAGTCTGGCGCATACGTCCAATTCAATGGGGCGGCCAGCGAGTTATCCGTGGAGCGGTTATTGGGCAGTTCATTGACCAGGATGGCAGTGTCAGCTTTGAGATCGGGGATGCGCGTGGTCAGTTGCTGGAAGAAGGCAATCTGGTATTTCCAATCCCGGCGGTAATTGATGGCGTTCTGGTTGTGGCTACCTACAGAAAAGCCTATCATAAGAGAGAGCAGCAGCACTTTGGTCGAATGCCGTTTGAAGGCCAGTTCTATGATGGCCGTCAACAACAGACAGGCTCCCAAGATCATGGGCAGATTCAGGCGATCATCGGGGAAGGTCAGCTTGGGGTCGAGTCCTGTTACCCAAAAGGGGATCGGGCTGAGGACCAGGGCTGCTGCGCCTAGAAGGAGTGCTTCCTGCCCCCAGCGTTTGTCCTGGGAAATCTCTTCTTTGCGGATATCTGAATCATGCCATGGCCCCCCTAGCCCCCCAACCTTGGGGGGAATCTTGCCTCTCCCCCAAGTTTTGGGGGGTTGGGGGGGCATGTTAGGTGATTTTTTCTGATTTTGCGAAACTCTCAGAAAAATGGCGTAAAGTAGAACACTGGTAGTACTTACCAACACAATCCCTAAATAGTACATGCGACTCCGCAAGCCGAACAATGCCGGATCAGGTAGTTGGAAGGCTGTAAACCATGTTCCAATGCCGGATGCGAGAATATCTTGAATTCCTGACCAGAGTAATTGAAGAACGCTTATGTCTGTTGAGGGGCCTATCTCATTGAATAAGGTGATCTGGTAATTGACATCCTTAGAGATGGTGTATCGCCAGATAAAAACACCTAAAAGGGGAATCAGGTATGGCAGCCATTTTTTGAAGGCTGGCAAGATCGTTTGTGAGAAGCGTTTCTCGTCTCTGCGGATCAAGAGCCATATGATCACCGGCCGGATTAGTTCCAACCCATAATAATATTCAGTCGTAAACATGGTGACCAGCGAAAGTGTCACTGCCAGGGCAGTGTATCCCCAATAGCTTTTCCTGCTGCGCGCAGCTACTACCATCAAGCCTATCGATAGGAAGAATGTGATCAATGGGAAAAGGTGGCGACTGTTATTAACGGCGACAAATTGCTGTCCAAAGCCAGGGTAAACCAGGAAGAGCAGAGTGGCACAGGTGATTTGTTCTCGCTGTTTGGGCCAGATTTTCTTGAGTGCCCACCCCAGGCTCAAAGCTCCCATCAGGCGCAAGATGAAATTGTAGATTTGCCAGGCAATGGGATTCTCTCCCGCCAGGAGCGCGCCTACCCACAGAACCACCCCAGAAACCGGTCGATGCTCCACATCGATCTGGAGCATGCCCTCGGGACCCAGAACATGCGAAAACCAGATCCAGGGCCAGTCATCCCAATAAAAGCCCATCCAGGGGATATTGAGACCATATGCCAGCAGGCACACAAAAAGCAAGATAACGAAGAAACTGTAAGGATGATGTACCAGTTTTTGAAAAGTCTCAGTGAACTTTTTATCCATTGATAACAAATGTTTCAGAATAAGTTTGTAGTAACGACTTCAGTCGTCCAAACCGCTGTTGAAGATTATCAAATTGTTGTGACAATAAACCGGCGATTCGCTGGCCGCAGGTCCACCTTTGGTGTGCGTGCCTTCGGCAAAATCGCAACAACAGTTGAGAAACCTGTCTGCGCAGGTTGAAATCTAGTCGCCGTAGGGCGACTTTGCAGGTGTCGCTGCGACTTCCAGTCGCCGGGAAGGAGTATTGCTATTGTCAGAATAATTTGTAAAGTGCAAAAGTAGTTACTACAAACCCTAATTGCTAAGATTATACGTACAATTTCTTAGTGGTACTATCGCTAGGTTCGTAAATACACTGTAAATAAAGTTTATTACAATTTTTGCTCTGACCGGTCTCCAGACCGAGTCACTCCGGCACGGTCTGGAGACCGGGCTAAGCCACGATAGGATAACTTTCAGTTACTTTGTTTACGCTGTAGTAAATACCCTGCGGGGGGTTTTCTCGGAGGGCCCTCACCTAAAAATGAATTCCAGGAACCTCCCGCAGGTTCAAACGATTTGGCGAGAATACCACTAAGAATCTATCCGAAATTTCGCTTGAACCGGTCGGCCCACCGAAGGCGCGCCTGTGGCGAGGCCCGCCTCTGGCGTGACCGTGTTGCCACAGGCACGCATTACGCGGCTCGGTCTGGAGACCGGCCTTAGCAATTTTCGGATAGATTCTTAGTATTTGTACTCCTCCCTCACAGGGCTGAAAACGTCGATGACTTTGACAGGTTCGTCGAAGGTATAGGCTTCGTGCTCAACATCGCCGGGGATGATATAGACATCGCCTGGTTGGAGTAAGCGTTCTTCTCCATCGATAATCAACTTCATTTGCCCTTGAATGACCGTGCCCAGTTGTTCGTGGGGATGGCTGTGAAGAGGTAGATGTGCGTTGGGATCAAGATCGACGACGGCGATGAGCATATTTTCGCCCCAAAATGTGCGCGCATTGATGCCGGGGACGAGTTCTTTGGGCTGGCGTTCGTTGGGATCGTAGAATGTCATGATTACCTCACTGTTTTTCTAGAAGGGTATCAGGGATTGGGATTCAGGTATTGGGTATTAGGTATTGGATATTAGGTATTGGGTATTAGGTATTGGGTATTGTACCTTGTGCCCAATACCTAATACCCAATATCCAATATCCAATATCCAATATCCAATATCCAGTCTTTTATTCATGGAATTGCTTTCTCAAGTATTCTATCGAATTCGATCAGAAAAAGCTCGGCGACCTCAGCACTGTAAATGATCAAGGTATTTTCATCATTGCGCTCTTCGGCGCTGCGGCTGAAATTGTAAGAACCAGTGATGACGATCTGCTCGTCAATGATGATAACCTTGTGGTGCATGTTCTTCGGATTGCCGTCCAGGCGGACATCCAACCCAGCTTCCCGCAGATTTTCGTACTCCCCACCACGATTTGAGTGAGATTGACTCTCCTCGAAGATGCCAGAAATCGTAACTCCCTGATCGGCTTTCTCGATCAGGGCTCCGGCGATAGGATCTGAAGTGAATGAAAATGCCATGAAGTATACGCTCTCTTGCGCTTGCTGAATGAGATCGATAATCTCGTCTGCGGTGCCATCATCGGGCGAGAAATAAGTGTCAACACGGATTCCCTGGATTTCCATAGATGGGTGAGGGGTATTGTCAATGATATAGTCGCCGAAGAAATCATCTTCGAACATCTCCTCAAATTCTGCAAGATAGTTTTCTGCGAGACGGGAAGAACGTAAATTGATCAAATTATTATCGTTCTTATAAGCCCCATTGACGGTGAAGTTCATCGAGCCTGTCCAAATTTCGTGACTGTCAATGACCACAAATTTATTGTGCATCAGGCCCTCGCGGCGGTCGCTGACCACCGGGATACCGGCTTCGATCAACTCCTGGATTTCTGCCTCGTCCATGTTGTCACTCTCAGTGACCACCCTGACAGTGACACCGCGCTGGTGGGCAGCGATGAGCGCGTCGCGCATGCTCCACAGATTAAGATGGTAGATGGCTGCATCTACACTGAAGCGCGCCTCGTCGATAGCGGCAGCCAGGGCGTCATCGGGGCCTCCGCGATAGTTTCTAGCTGTGGGACCGTCGGGATCGGTGAAATAGACCGTAATCCAGTCTGATGATGAGATGGTCTCGCTTGTAGGAGTAATGGTGGGTACGGGTTCGAGCGTGGTCTCTGCAGGCGGAATACAAGCGTTCGTGAAGAGCATCAAGGCAAATAATGCAATCATGATTCTTATGCTGGATGCGTTCATTGTTGATACCTTCGTCAGCCTTGGGGTTGGCATTCTGCCCTCGAGGTTGGAATAATGCATTAGGGATAGAATACCAGCGCTGCATCTAAAACTTTTTCGGCGATATCGAAGTCTGCCGCCAACCAAATAAGCAATTTGCCCGATTGGAAATAGAAATGCTTTTGTCCAAGCCCATCTAGCTCATAGATCAAGCGATCTCCGTCATCTCTTTCACCCAGAGGTGTGAAGGGGGAATTGCCTTCGGCGATACGCATCTCCATATCGCTGGTCAGGCGCGCTGCCATCGAATTTGTTGGTGCGCCGCTGACCCATAGGGTGATCTCTCCCTGATTGCCGTAGATGCCCACAGCGCCCGAAGATAAAGGGAACTCAAGGCTGTGCAGTTGGTTGATTTCGTCTACGGCTTGCATCCCAAAGATATGTCTTCGCAATGGAAATTCAGATATTTTTTCAGGTAGCGGAGCGGGTTTGGGATTTGTAATGAGGTGGTTGTAGTAGCCAAAACCAAAGACTCCAAGGATGATTATTACACCCAACCCAATTAGAAATAATGACAGAGTCTTCAGACTTACCTGCTTATTTTTGCTCTTTAGATTATTCATTGAAGCAATTATAGCAAGATCTCCAAAAATAAAACATGCGCTGCTCAATTGCAGCGCATGTAAATACATTAGGAATATGTTATTGCTATTTTATTTGGGAATCTAACAACACAAAGAATCTATCTTCTTCCCTTTCGACGAGTTTATAGAAGGGGCAATTCAAACAATTTCGGAATTTTTGTATTGGGCAGCGACATCTTGAACAACTTACGAATGATAGTATCATAGCGG
>CAZUSV010000111.1:17643-21382 GCA_964622645.1 uncultured Anaerolineales bacterium | reverse complement strand
ATTGCTTCGACTACCCCCTGAGGTTTGATCTTACCCCCGTACCCCCTATTTTCGGAAGTTCTCGCGAAGTTGACATTGTCGAACTATAGAGGCCAGAATATCGGCAGCACCAGTAGAGTAACGATCATCACCAAAATCGTCAAAGGGATCCCCACCTTCAGATAATCTCGCAGACGGTATCCGCCAGGGCCCAAAACAAGCACATTCGAAGGATGCGCCACCGGGCTGAGGAAAGCCGCTGAGGCTGAGACAGCCACAGCCATCATCAATGGATAAGGGGAGATTCCCAAATCAGTCGCCGTATTCAAGGCAATGGGAGCCAAAAGTACCGCAACGGCAGCATTGGGCATAATTTGCGAAGCCAGACTGGCCAGTATGAACATCGCCGCCAAGATCGCCATCGGCCCTAGCGATCCGATCAGAGTGATAACCCCCTCTGCGAGAAATAGTGCTGAACCCGTCTGTTCCATGGCAATGCCGAGTGGTAGCATACCAGCAATCAAGAAGACCGCTTTCCATTCGATAAAGCGATAGGCTTCATCCATGCTCAAACAGCCCGTCAACACCATCAATGCAGCCCCAACGATGGCAGAAATATAGATCGGCAGCCATCCTAATATCGTGGGAACTAGGACCCCAGCCAGGATCAATAATGCCAGAGGAATCTTATTGCGCATCGGTTCTTTCTGGATTTCTTCAGCCAGCACTAGGAAGTCATCATCAGCTGCCAACATGCTTAACTTGCTGCGAGGTCCATGCAATAAGAGCGCATCCCCAAGACGCAGTTTCATATCGCGCAATCCCAACCGATAAGGTACCCCACCCCGCCAGATGGACAGCACGTTCAGGCCATATTTATCGCGGAAGTGCAGTTGGTGCAGGGTTTTTCCAACTAATGTTGTATGTGGAGAAAGCACGGCTTCCACCAGGCCAACTTGGGGAGACTCTAACTGAGAGGGCTCTAGAGTTTCCTCCTGGGATATCTGCAGTTCTTGCAAATCATAGAGAGTCAACAAATTTTCGGTTTCACCGCGCGCAAAGATAATGTCGTCGGCTTGGAATGTTTCATTGGGGGTTGGCATCAACAGGTTATCACCCTCTCGCAAAATGCATAGGACGGCCAGGCCAAAGGCTTCCGCCAGGCGACTCTCGGCTAACGATTTGCCCACCAGTGTTGACTCGCCCGGTATGCGTATGCTCATCAGGTGATTATTCAACCAGGTTACACGATCTTTTTCCGCCTTTGAAATTTCAAGTCCCTTGACTGTTTGCATTGCTGAAATACGATCTTGCGTCCCTTGAACGAGCAAGATATCACCTTCATGCACAGGCATGTTTTCAAGCTCGGTTGACAATACCTCATCACGTCGCCAGATGGCCATTACAAATAAATCATACTTCTGGCGGAAGGCCAGTTGCTGGAGTGTTTGACCCAGAGAATCGAATTCATCGGTCAACGTGATTTCTGCAAATATGACCTCAGGAGTAACCACCTGATCGAGATGCAGTTCCTGGCTCTCTAGCTGCAAATGGGCATGATTCCGCAATCCAACCAGTTGGTCCGCCATGCCAGTCACTAAAAGCTGATCGCCTTCCCTGAGAATATCTTCTGGCTGAGGTGCCAAATTTGGTTGCTCGTTGCGAATAATAGCGGTGACATTCAAGCCCAGCACCGCCCCAAGTCGGCATTCCGCCAGAGTCTGGCCATCTAGAGGAGATCCTACTGGCAATCGTAAAACGAAAAGGTTCTCTTGGAGGTCATACATCGATCCCAATTCAGCGGCCGTTGCGCCTCGCAGCGACTTGGCTGGATCACGTTTCGGCAGTATGTGTCGTCCGATCAAAGCCATAAAGAGTATGCCGGTCAACGTAACTATCGATCCAACAGGCGAGTAATCGAACATGCCAAATGAATATAAACCTTTCTCTGCCAATGCGTTGCTGATGAGGATATTTGGTGGGGTTCCAATTTGGGTCATCAAGCCCCCCAAAAGGGAGCCAAAGGCCAGGGGCATCAACAACTTCGAGGGAGGTCGATCCGTCTGGCGAGCAATGTCCATGACAACGGGTAATAACAGGGCTGCCACACCAATATTATTCATGAATGCAGATAACAGTGCGGTTGTAAACATGATCAACACGATCAGGCGCATTTCACCTGAACCCGCCAGGCGCATCAACTGACCCCCAATGATATTGCCAACTCCGGTCCTCGAAAGCCCACCCCCAATAATGAATACCGCCCAAACCGTGATCACTGCCGGGTTACTGAAACCAGACAGAGCCTCAGTAGGTGTTATCAAACCGGTCAGGGCCAGTGCGCTCAAAACCAACAGGGCAATCAAATCAACGCGCAATCGCTCACTGATGAATAGAACAAGCGCTACGCCTAGAATGGTAAGTGTGATCGCAATTTGAGTAGTCACGAGGGTTCAGTCCTTGCCATATTTTCCATGATATGAGCCAGTTTCTCAGAGAGCTGGCGGCGGTCGAAATACTCTTCAACGTGCTTGCGACCATTCTGGCCCAGCCTTCTTACCTCTCGACGGTCAAATGCTAGGGTCTTTATAGCAGCTACGAGGGAGGCTGCATCTCCTGGAGGGACAAAGACCCCCGCCTCAGCATCTTCTACAACATCTCGAATCACGCCATCGATAGCCAGGATCACTGGCCGGCCAGCAGCCATATAATCAAACACCTTATTAGGGTAAACGGTTTTGTACATCTCGATAGGTTTGAGAATGGCAATGCAAGCATCTGCAGCTGCCAGGGCAGTTCGCATCTCTGTTTTCGGCACCGGGTGGATGAAGTGAATATTTTTCAACCCCATTACCGTAGCACGTTCTACCAGGGCGGGCTTCTCTTTTCCGTCACCAATTAACACGATCGATATTTCCGGGTGCACTTGAAGTTCTGAGGCCACATCGAGCAATACATCCAGATCATTGGACATGCCATGTGCCCCAGCGTACAAAGCCACAAACTTCCCTTCAAGCAGATAGGATTGCCGAAACTCTGCCCCATTTGCCTCAGGATCGAACATCCCTGGATCAGCACCATTGGGCACCAGGGCAATATCCACTCCGCCGCGATCTTCGATGTGCTTGATGAAACCTGGCGAGTTTACCAGCAGTTGATCGGCATGTCGATAAAGGAATTTTTCCAACCATTGGGAAGCTCTAATGATTATTCTATTTTTTAACACACCCACTGCGATGGCGAATGCCGGCCAGAGATCGCGCACTTCAAACAAGAACGGAACCCCTTTGATACGTGCCAGCATCCAGGCGGTCACTCCCTGGAAGAGGGGAGGCGAGGTGCCCCAAACCAGATCCACGTCTTTCACGCGCAACCCGATGATAAAAGAAGAGGCCATAAAACTAAAGAAACTGAAAACACGATGAACAAAGGAGCGGTGCAAGGCGGAGTAAGTGTATGCCCGGTGAATGGTGACGCCATCCTGAACCTGCTTGCTTTCGAGTGCAGACGCGTTCCCTGTTAGATAACTAACCGGGCTGGCAATCACCGTAACGCAGTGGCCGTACTCTACCAGATTCCGAGCGATCTCATGGTGGCGGGTTCCGCCTGGTTCATCGAGGGCGGCGAAAGCCTGGTGAATTAACAAGATATGCATGAGTACTTAGTTGGTTAGTTGGTTGGTTCGACAATGTCAACTTGGCGAGAACTTCCGAAAATAGGGGGGTACGGGGGGGGGGGGCCCCCCCCCCAACCCCCCAAT
>CAZUSV010000111.1:0-17633 GCA_964622645.1 uncultured Anaerolineales bacterium | reverse complement strand
TTTTTTTGTTTGTGGGGGGGGGGGGGCGGCCCCCCCCCCCCCCCCCCCCAACCCCCCTATTTTCGGGCTTCTTGTCTGACATGACTTGGCGAGATTATGGTTGGGGATTGGATCTTGTTGTTGTCGAGGATCACATCAGCATGTTGTTTTGGTTGGGCTTCATCAAAGTATAGCCGCTGACCAGGCACATAGCGTTGCTGATACCTAGTAATAATTGCTTCCATTGAGTCCCCCAGCCCATTTCGAAGATCACGCTCAGCGGCCCGGGGCACAGAAACATCAAAACCAACCTCGACAAAGATGCGCATATCCCAGTGTTCAAACAACTCTGGTCGAAGCAGAAAAACTCCGTCGAACAACAAGATCGCATCCAGGGGCGCGGCACGCTGGGGTTTGGTGATAGGTTGCTCAATGCGATAGTCGAAAACTTTTGGACGAAATTTCCTGTTCCCTGCTGGTCCCAAAGGGAGCAGCAACTCATGGAGAAGGGCTGCATAGTTGAAGGAATCCTGGTAATAGCCCTGGGGGGAGTCAGCACCCTGACGATAGCGTATCTCCCGGCGATTGTGGAAGCCATCTATCGAAGCGCGAATGACAGATCGGCCTCGGCCTTCGACGAGTGGTACCAGTTCATCTGCTAGAAAGGTTTTCCCAGCTGCATCAACGCCATCGATGGCCACCCGGGTGGGATGCCTTTTCTCAACTGCGGTGATTAAATCTACTAATTGTTCTAGGACTTGCTGTCTAACATTCATCTCAATAAGTTTATCTTGAATCCTATACAACTACTATATTTCGGGGAACTCAAACTTTGTCAAAAACATCCGTTCATTTAGACTTGGAAGCATCAGTGAAAAAGACAATGCAGGGCGCTTCGTTGCATATGTAGGCGAAAACCAACCTTCGATTGGAGAAGGTTTCGTATTCCCATAGAGTAATTCCCCAGCCCGTACCACCCCAACTTCAATCTGTCCAAGATGGGATAAATCAGAACCATCAAAACTCAAAGTAACCATTATCGACCCATGGGGGGAATGCAAACTTAAAACATAGTTAAGCGGATCTAATTCATCATTGAAATCAATTTCCCATGGCCAATCAGGGAATAACCAGTGAATCCGTGTGAAAAAACTCTCAACAGAATGCGCAGACCAAAATTTGTTTTCCTGTCTTGAACTTTTCTGGCTTCTATTTTGTGAGCGCAATAATTTAGCCCAGGTTTGGGTCGTGATCGAATCCCTCACTTCCCAGCTGTGAGAAGAGTTTTGGATCACCGTGCGCTGGTGGGTCAAACCAAGGCCATCATACCCGTTATGCCAGGCCGTAATTTGATCGTCCGATTCGCGTACCCACTCAGCCTGTGCCCAGTCGAGGTACAAGAACCGCCCTGCACGAGACATTTGCTCACAATTATCAATCATAACTGTGTTGTGTACTGCAGTGTGGGTGAGGGCATTATCCCAAGGGGGCTCAGCGTTATAAAGGTAAGTTCCTGCATCTAGAGCCACGTTAAGTCCGCCCCACCACAGATCGAGATGAAGCTGATCGGCATGGCCGGGGCGGTCATGAAATTTCGCAGCACGCAGATAAGCCCAGGATTGTCGAGCGTGGAGTGTGGAGCGCAGAGGGGCCTGTGTCATTTTCCAATTTTCAGGATGCAAGCTGTTTGCTTTTCCACCTGAAACTTGAAACGTTCCATCGCAACACAACCATATCGCCATTTCATCCCATGGTCCTGGATCGAAGGCCAGCTCACCTAGGAAGGCTTGTGAGGCAGCCTGGAGAACAGGACGATAATCATGAAACGGCAATACACTCAATGGCAAGATGTAGGCACCATCATTGGGGCCCAGGTTGGGGACGCGGCCGGATTTGGAATCAATCAATGAGAGTAACCAATGGGTTGCACGTTGCAGGTTGCGCGTTGCAGGTTCCCCAAGATTCCCAAACTGTGAGCCAATGCTTTGCTGAATCGCGCATATCCAAAGTGCGAGTTGCAGCATCAGCCGATGATAGTTGGTGCTGTGCTGCATGTAGGTTCCATCTGCGGCGATCTGGGTTTCCAGGCCGCGGTTGAACCATTTCCAGCCCAGCCGCGACCAGCGAGAGGCATCAGGGTGATCGGGCATCGCCAGGGAGGCCGTGATCAGTCCGGCGGCTTCGCTGAGCAGGTGGTTGTTGTTTTGGGCACGAGCGTAGATCAGGGTCGGAGGGATTCGAGCTGCGTGTCGAGCAATGGCGGTGGCGAGGTGCGTGGTGCGGTGTGCGGTAGAGTGCGACGAATCTGAGAAAATCTGCGCAGCGAAGACAAAGGCGATCAACCTCAGGGCTACTTCTTGAGCAGAGATCCAGTTTGGTCCCATATTTACAGGATTGTCTTCCTGGAATATCTCGAAGTATCGCCAGAATGATTCTGGATAGCGTTGGTCCCCTGTCAGAAAGTAGGCGCGTCCTAAAGTGAAAGCCCACCCAAATCTGGCTGGCTCCCAGATGAACTTAAGATCCCCTGTACCCTCCTTCCCCCACACCCCCTCTCTCCTCAGCTCATAATCCGTCCAATGGTATAGCTCGCCGGGAGGAGATAAGACCAAGGGAACAGGATCACCCCCAAATAGGCGCACCTGTCCGTCCACAATCTCGTCTGCTTCAGACAGTAGTCGAGAGAGTCCTTCATCATCTATGCAAGAGAGCACTTCATCTCGTGAGGGTAGATGCAGAATAGCGATATCTCGTCGAGCGTCCATCGTCCGACGTCTACCGGCTTGCGAAGCACGCTTTCGAAAATATCCTGAATGCAGCAGAAGCTTGTACCACGCGTAAAGCCCCAGTTGTCTGGGGCCAAGTTCGCGTAGGGCTTTGAGAGCTAAGGCAAATCGGGAATTTTGTTGTAAGCTTTTTACTCGCGATTCCATCGAATTAGTTGGCCAAATTCATCTGCATGCCAAACGGTCAATTCCTGCATGGGAAAATGGCGAGGGTTGGTAGTAATTAGATCGAGTTCGTAAGTAATGGCAGTGGATGCAATCAGGACATCACCTTCGCCAAGAGTTGTCCCCTGCTCACGATAGGTGCGCACAAGCTCTCCTGCAAGATCAGCTACTTCTGAATCAATTGGCAAACTGATAATCGATTCAAGTAGGTGCATTGTACGATCTTGCTCATAATCACGCATACCACGCAAAACTTCGAAGCGACTGAAGGACGAAATATACAACAACCATTGTTCCGAAAGTTGTTCTGTGATCTTCGTATAACCTGAATAATCTCGTAAATGCCTAATTAATATGCCTGAATCTAGTAGTGCTTTAGCTGGCATCATCATCCCATATGCGCGTCAGTGTTTTGCGCCCTTCTTCGATCCAACGATCAATATCTTTGCCAGTTGCCATTTCAGGATGAGCTTCATCACTCCAGGCTCCTGCGGACGATCTTAGAGCATTTCTAACTCGTATACGATAAAGTTCTTGATTGAGAACATCGGTGACAAATTGTGTACGTTGACGTTCCGGGATGTAGCGTCGTAAATCATCTACCAGGGATTTAGGAAGATATAGATTCAGGCGTTCCTTTTCAACGCTATAGGTAGCAGATAGTTCAGCGAGCTTACGGGATTTTTTCATGGTGCATTCCTTTTGCACTATATCTTTGCACCATTCTATCACCCATAACGTGCGACGTCAATCGAGATGCTCTCGCCACTGCGTAGCGCCTCGACCGCGGCGAATGTGGCTTCGGTGACTCCCAAAAGTCGATCATAAGGGATCGGCGGAGGCCCGCCATCGAGGATGGCATTTGCGAAAGCCTGCCATATGGCGCGGTGACCTTTGTCCTGGCGCAGTCGAGAACGTTCGAGTTTTCTGCGCCCATTTTGAACCGTCTCCAGAGTACGGAAATCGTCCAGCACGGCCACTCGCCCACCAACGAAGACCTCTACGCGTTCCTTGGGGAATGACTTGTCACCATTGGCCAGATAAGACACAGTTCCAATCGAGCCATCTGGGAAAGCAAAAGTCATAATGACATTGTCTTCCTGGTAAGTTCCCCCATCAGGAAGAGAGTTAGCGGTTACAGAAATCGGAGACTCGCCTACCAGAAATGTCAAGAAATCAACGAAGTGACAGCCTTCGCCGATGATACGCCCCCCACCTTCTTCAGGATCATGCAACCAGTGGGTAAGAGGGATATACCCGGCATTAACCCGGTAATGGGCGATCAGGGGTTCTTTTCGCATGGCTAGGAACGCATCCATTTCTTTTGCTAAAGGGGCAAAGCGGCGGTTGAACCCAGTGGTCAGTAGACAGCTATCAGTATTCAGTAACTGCTCACTGATAGCGGACAACTGTTCATTATTTACAGCTAACGGTTTTTCGACAAAGACATGCTTACCTGCTTTCAGTGCCGCTACAGCCTGATCGGCGTGCAAATTGTGTCGGGTCAGTATTGCCAGTGTATTGATATCAGGGTCAGCGATGATCTGGGATGCATCACTGGTCGTGTATCGAAAGCCGAACTTTTTCGCAGCGTGCTGAGCGCTCAAACCTGAACCAGAGACGATAGCTATCAAATCAATTTCAGGAATCTTTCCAACCGCAGGCAGCATCACAGCTGTTGCAAAATTCCCTGCACCGAGAACTCCGAGTGCGATGTGCGATGTAGGGTGTGCAGTAGATGAGTCTGAGATGGGAATTTTCACACTACGCACATCGTACTCCGCACTCTCGGAGTAAGTCAGCAAGACACCCAAAAATGGCTCATCTTTTTTTCCAGTGATGAGTTCGTAGGCTTCAGGCGCGTCTTCAATGGGGTATCGATGGGTGATCAAAGATGAAACATCCAATCGGCCTAAACCCATCAGATCGACGATGGACTCGATGTTGCGGCCTTCGGTCCAACGCACGTAACCGATGGGGTAGTCGTGCCCGAACTCCTCGTATGAAGGATCGTATCGGCCGGGACCGTAAGAGCGCGAGTTGATGAAATTGAGCTCTTTTTGGAAGTATTCGCGACGAGGGATATTCAATCCAACTGCACCGACAGCAACGATATTGGCTCGATCCCGGGCAATGCTCCCAGCCAGATTAACGGGGTCATCGGAAGGGGTATCGGCGCAAATCAATACAGTATCGACACCGCGACCACGCGAAAATGCCAGGGACGCCTCCTCAGCCTGGTCACGTGTAACAGCCTCGGCCCCCGCGCGCTGGGCCAGTTCGACGCGCTCAGGATCAAGATCCACACCAAAAACATAGCATCCCGCCGAGTGAGCGATCCTCACTGTCAACAATCCCAACAACCCCAAACCGATGACCGCAAGGCGTTCACCGACTTGCGGTTGAGCCAAACGGAAGCCGTGCAAAGCAATCGCACCCAGGGTGGCAAATGCGGCAGACTCAAAATCGACATTGGCTGGCAGATGTGCCAGCAAATTCTTGGGCACAACCGCGTATTCCGCATGCACCGCGTATCCCCCACCAGCACAGGCGACGCGATCCCCGACTTTGAAACCCTGTAGCCCCTCACCGACCGCCACGATCGTCCCAGCAGAAGAATATCCCAGAGGCATGGGCTGATCGAGACGATTGAAGGCCGCCTCGACCGTTGTCAAAACGCCCTCTCGACGAGCCTTATCCATTACCTGACGAACCAGATCTGGGCGAGAGCGAGCCTTACCGACCAGGCTTTTTTCGGCAAACTCCACCAGCATGCGCTCAGTTCCAGCAGATACCAGTGATACAGCCGTGCGGACCAAGGCTGTGCCAGGTTTAGGTGTGGGAGTGGGTACTTCAGCGATGGATGTCTCCCCCGTGCGGAGATTTTGTAATAGTTGTTTCATGCGGCGGTTTAATAGTTGGGTGGTTAGGTGGTTGGGTAGTTGGATCACAAGTGGTCAGATCAATATCAATAAGTCGATCCAAGACTTAGCGACTGGCCACTGGATACTTTTCACTGAATATCGGGCTGAGTATACCGCGACTTGAATTATCACGGTACTTACGATTGCTGGCTTTCTAGGAATCTCCGGGGGAACTCCTAGAGGCCCGGTTGCAACACGGATCACAAACACTTTGTGCATGATATAATTTCCACGCTTTGCAGAACCAGGAGATTGACTTGACAGACAAACGCTTCAACAAATTTGCCAAAATACTTGTCGGCCACTCAGCCAATATCCAGCCTGGAGATCGTGTCTTGATCGAGGCCACGACTGCTGCTGAACCTCTCGTCAGAGAACTGTATGCCGAGATACTCGAGCAAGGAGGGCACCCCCATCTACAGTTGGCCTTCCCCGATCAGGATGCAATTTTCTTCAAACATGCCAATGGTGAGCAGTTGGATTTCATCCCTACTTTCCGAAAACTAGCCTACGATGAATTCGAGTCTCGAATTCGCATTCACTCAGAAACCAATCCCCGGGCGCTGACAGAAGTCGATCCCGCCAAACAGGCACGCCGGCAAAAAGCGCTGGCCCCCATCCTGCACACGCAGATGCGGCGTGGGGCTGAGAAGACGTTCAAGTGGGTGACCACCCTCTACCCCACCGAGGCTTACGCTAAGGAAGCTGGGATGGATTTCAAGGAATATAAAGATTTTGTCTTCCGAGCCTGCTATGCCGATAATGAAACCAATGACCCTGTGGCAGAATGGAAAACCTTCGAAACCAAGCAGCAAGAGATCATCAATCATATCGAGGGTGGAGACAAAGTCGAAGTGCGTGGCCCCAATGTCGACCTGACGCTTTCCATCAAAGGACGCGTCTTCAAGAATTCCTTCGGCGAGCACAATATGCCCGATGGAGAGATCTACACTGGTCCGGTAGAGAAATCTGTCAACGGCTGGGTGCGTTTCACATACCCTGCTATTACAGGTGGGCGCGTGGTAGAGGGGGTCGAGCTAAACTTCAAAAACGGTCGAGTGGTCGATGCCAAAGCCAAGAAGAATCAAGATTTTCTCCTTGAAATGTTAGACACCGACAAAGGTGCCCGCTACGTCGGCGAATTTGCTATTGGCACCAATTTCAATATCGACCGCTTCATCGGCCATATCCTCTTTGACGAGAAAATTGGCGGCACCTTTCATATGGCGCTAGGCGCGGGATACCCGGAGACTGGCAGTTTGAACAAGAGCATCATTCACTGGGATATGATCTGCGATCTGCGCCAGGACTCGCTGATTATGGTCGATGGGGAGTTGGTTTATGAGAATGGGGATTTTGTGATCTAATTGCGGGGAGCGTGAGGAGTGGAGCGTGGAGCAAATTTTTCGCTCCACGCTTTTATTTTTCCAGGCACGCCAAAGACGATTTCCTTTACGACCGCCAGAAGCCGCGACGGACGGAGCGGATCTCTGAAGCGGTGATGAAGGCCTCTCCATCCACTTCGTAGATCAGTTTCTCGACTTCAGCGACTTGCTTGCGGCGTACATTGCAATTGAGTATGGCCACCATGCCGTCTTTTCCCCGGGCAGGGACTTCGGTAACCGCATAACCTTGTGCACGCAAGCGTTCTCCGAGCGCGCTCCCAAAGTGGGGACTAATAATCTGTAGATGGATAAAGCCAATTGCCAGTCTCTCCTCAATAAATATCCCCACGACATTTCCAGTCGCAAATCCAGCCGCGTAGCCAATAATATTGAGAGGATTGTCCAAATTACTCAGTACAGACGTTATGGCGATGACGAATATAGCCGATTGGCAAAAACCCAGAAACCAGGCAATCGGTTTGCGCCCACGCATGACGAATAAAACCCGCAACGTATCGAAAGTCATATCCGCAACACGCAACCCAAAGATCAAAAATGCCCCTAACAGGGCTTGAGTTGAAATATCAATATTCACGATTTTGTCCTATGATGATAATTCAGAAAGCGGCCAGGTAGGCAGCGCGTCCAAGTCTAGCCCATCACGCTGACCGGCAGCGAACCGAAAACAGCCTGCACCCGCAATCATTGCCGCATTGTCAGTACATAAACTTAATGGGGGAATATGAACCTGCAATTTGGATTGCGCCTGAAACCGTTCCCGCAAAACCTTATTCGCCGATACTCCACCAGCCACGAGGATTTCTTTGGCTTTGAATTCTTTGGCAGCTTCCAGCGTTTTCCCAACCAGCACATCGACCACTGAGTCTTGAAAACTTGCTGCTAAATCAGCTACGGGGAGTTGTGCTGCATCAGCTTCCATCTCACGCACAGTCCGTAAGACCGCGGTTTTCAATCCGCTGAAGGAGAAATCCCAGGTCCCTGGCAACCAGGCGCGCGGGAACTTCACAGCCTGGGGATTGCCCTTCTCGGCAGCGTCTTGTATCGCTGGCCCTCCAGGGTATGATAACCCAATCAGACGGGCGACCTTATCGAAGGCCTCTCCTGCGGCGTCATCCAACGTGCCGCCCAATCTTCGGTAAGCGCGGTGCTCTTCCATGAGCGCCAACTCGGTATGGCCGCCCGAAACGATCAGGGCCAACAAGGGGAAGCGGGGCTCAGGGGGCAGATCCCCGCTAAACTCGTGCAGCCAGGCTGAATACAAATGGCCCTCGAGGTGGTTGATCCCCAAAAGGGGCAAGCCACTTCCCAAAGACAAGCCTTTAGCAGCGTTGATCCCTACGACCAGTGACCCAGGTAAACCTGGTCCGCGCGTAACTGCGATGGCGTCCACCTCTCTCAAATCCATATGCGCTTCACGCAGCGCTTTTTCGATGATAGGATAGATATTGAGAATATGTTGGCGGGAAGCGACTTCCGGGAAAACTCCACCGAACTGAGCGTGCAAGTCGACTTGCGAGGCGACAACACTTGACAAGATTTTCCGACCGTCCTGCACAACCGCAGCGGCCGTCTCGTCACACGAGGTTTCAATACCCAATACCCGAATGTTTTGCATAGTCACAGTTTCACGTTGGCACGTTGAACGTTATATGTTTTTTATTGGCAATACTAAATCCAGGGGATACTCAGAGAGGATCTCTATATCGCCATCCAGGGTCACCCAAATGGTGTCTTCGAGTCGGCAGCCCATACCCTTCTCCGGATAATAGAGGCCAGGCTCGATACTGACAACTACGCCAGGATCCAAGTAATCATCTTTGGTAGCGGTACTCCCAGACCAAGGGCGCTCATGAACATGCAGTCCCAGGCCATGCCCCAGGCTGTGGACATAACCTTCCTGCAGAGTAGGATCCTGCTTGATGGTTGGATGCCCTTGAGCTTCAAAGAGTTCACAGGTACGTTTCTGATAGTCAGGGAAGAATGCACTGCCTTTGATCTCTGCCATGATCGTTCGATAAACATGGTAGACATCCTCATACAAAGCCTGCACTTCATCAGGTGCATAGCCCAAACACCAGGTGCGAGTAAAATCGTAGAAATAGCCGCCTCCAGCTTCGCAGGGGAAGATATCGAATATAATCGTCTGGCCAAGGCGCAGCACATCATCTGAATTTCCCGAACTGTGCGGAACACCCGCATCACGCCCAATGGCAAAAATCGTGCCTTCAGGATTCTCAGCACCTTCCATCGCCAGCCACAAATTGATACGCCGTTTGATATCCCCAATGGTGAGCGCTTCCCCGCCCCGATCAACCAAGACACCATTTTTAGCCTGATGAGACGTCAAAAAATCTGCAACGTTTCCCACAACTTTGGTGGTAATCTTCCCCATGCGGCGCATATGCTCGATCTCAGATGCGTCTTTCGTAGCCATGGCTTCCAGGAGCATGGAATTACGCGCTTCTTCTCCAACAACTTCCAAATCGGGAAGCAAATCCTGTAGAACTGAAAAGACAGCATATCCAGCTCCGACTTCTATCTTCCCGTAGATTGCCATACGACCGGAAGTTACCCCCTGCTCAGCGAGCATCTTCTGGTAGCGCAATGCGGTTGCCTTGACCGAGTCCCCCCTGGCCTGTTTGACCAATTCCTTGAAGCCATATTCAGCCAGGTTCTTGGTTTGCAATCCTGTGGCGGCGGCTTCATCACGCTCCATAGGGTTGTAGTATAAGATCGGATCTTCGCCTCGAGGCTTGATCAATTCAGCGCTAGTCATATGCCCACCGCCGGTCATGTAGTACATGGCAGGGTTGTGCTTGGCAGGTCCTGTTATCAGGATGGCATCCAGGTTGTGTTTTTTCATCAATCGATCAAGATCAGATTTCATTATTGTTCACCTCAGAGAAGTCATCGTAATCATATTCTAACGCGAATACCAAGATTGTCTATTTTCTTACGATAGGAATCTGCAAGCCAAATAGGGAAGCAACCGAGAAATAGGGTGTGTGCTGTGCGCTGCACAGCACACACCCTATTTCTCGGCTTAATCAATTCCAAGTATTACTGGTCGATATTTGACAGAATTCCATTAAGTAAAATTCCATCTTGTTCCGGAGGGACAGTCCTGGGATCGAACACCGCCAGGCCATCTTGGATACGGCCAATGATAGGGGGATCATTTTCCCGTAGTCGTTTCAAGAATCGATCCGGGTGTTGGGCATCGAGAGCCAACAAGAAAGTTGGCAAGGATTCACCAGGCAGGCTGCCCCCTCCCACGGTCGACTGGCCGGGTATCACTTTCCCAGATTTGAGGGTGGTCGCCCAGCCCTGAGCGCGGGCTTGGATTTCAGCCTGATCCGTTGAAATCATCTGCCAAACAGGGATCTCTTTAACGGCTTCATCTTTTAAGTAATGCAGCAAAGTCGCTGAGAGTGACGCCAGGGCGAGCTTATCTGCGCGCACGGCGCGGGCCAGAGGATGTCGCTTCAATTTCGCAACCAAATCACGATTACCAACAATGATCCCAGCTTGAGGTCCACCTAACAATTTATCCCCTGAGAAGCAGACCAGATCAGCTCCCGCAGCCAGGGATTCGGCGATCATCGGCTCATGGGCCAAACCATATTGAGCCGTATCCAACAAGGTGCCCGAGCCGAGGTCATCCAACACTGGGATGCCTGCGGCGTGAGCGGCCGAGGCGATCTCGTCTAGAGACGGTTCGGTGGTGAAACCAATAATGGCGAAGTTAGAACGATGGGCGCGCATCACCAGCTTTATGGGTTCTTCTTCAAATACTTGCTGGTAATCGCGCAGGTGAACGCGGTTCGTGGTGCCAATTTCGACCAATTTAGCGCCAGACTGCTTCATCACATCAGGAATTCGGAAACCTCCCCCAATCTCTACTAACTGGGAACGCGCGATGACCACGCGCCTGCGATTGGCAAGCGCAGAGAGAGCCAGCAAGACTGCGGCAGCGTTATTGTTGACCACCAGGGCAGCTTCGGCGCCCGTCAATCTAGTCAGCAGGGTTTCGGCATGCAGCAAACGGGAGCCACGCTGCCCTTTCTTTAAGTCATATTCCAGGTTGGAGTAGCCTATGGATACCTGGTGCGCAGCCTGGATGGCTGCCTGACTCAATGGTGAACGACCCAAATTCGTATGGATGACCACACCAGAAGCATTGATCACGGGGCGGAGTGTAGGCGCAACCCAAATCCCAAGTTTGTCTGCAACGCTATCAAACAACTCAGCTTGAGAAGGCAAGGGGTCCCCGGATTGATAAACAGTGCGTGCATCATCCAGCGCGGCGCGAATTGCCTCGATAGTCAGCGGGCGGCCATATTGGGAAATCCACTCATTGCCCTGGGAAGTATTTACGAACTTGTCAACAGATGGAAGATTGCGCAACTCAGACATAGGATTTCAACTTGTAACTTGCTAACCTGCAACATGCAACCATGAACCCTGTAACCGTTCAAGGTTCCCAGCGGCTGCCTTCCCACAACCTGATCATCCATTCCACGAATCCAATCCCCAAAGCCAGGAAAATGACCAGAGCAGGCGTAAGCACTCGAAAGAGTTGCAGCCAGGCCAATGTGGAGATAAAAAACCCAACCAAGATTGCTTCCCTGAGTACCGTTGCCCGCCTGGCGGGTGGCTTGGTAGGAAAACGGCGATTCAAAAAGGCTGTTACCGGTAGCATCGATCCAGAAATGGCCACAACTAGTAGGAATAAAAACAACCAACGCGGGCCCAATGTCGGCAGAGTTTGGAACACAACCGCGATCAATCCGACCCAACCCATCAAGGCGAGGGTAAACGCAGTGAACAAGAAACTCTTAACCGGAGGAGAAGTATATGGATTCATCGAAGTTGTCACTTAAATCTGTTAAGATTCTAACACAATCGAAAAACCTACGATTTTCATGGGACATTCGCAAATTCTGATTCACATTTTCGTACTTCGATCCTAAAGTATCAGTTCCGCCAGTCAGTGAATTTATTAAGGTTGGGCCTCCCCCAACCCTGGAGCTACAAGACCTCAGATCTCATATTCACCCACATATGGGGGTTGTTTTATTTGCACTCCCATACTTAGTGGAATGTCAATGCAATACCTGCTTAAGAATTCTAGAGCGAATACTCAAGTATCACAGTTTTTTCTTTAAGGTTCTAAATCTTAAAATCTTAAATTCTTTTAGCTTGGCGTAGGGTTAACGTCTTGCAATACTTGCCCCCCCTCTGGTAAGATCATGCCACGAACATGGATGTATTGCTTTGCTAGTGGGGTGCAATCCCTCACATTTTGATTGCCAGTTGAATATATGTTACTAGAAAAATCTCATCTATAAGGGCATAGATGAGCTAGGGTTCGAGTACGTCAATTCCATCTTTGCGGAGGAGGAACGCCAACGATGAAAGCCGCCCAAGCCTGGCAAGCTGCACTTGGCCAACTACAAATGGAAATGCCGAAGGCCGCATTTGATACCTGGGTTCGCGACACCGAATTGATCACCTATGAAGATGGTGCCTTCACAGTTGGGGTCAAAAATGCATATGCTCGGGACTGGTTGGAAGATCGTCTTTCGAGCACAATCTCTAAACTTCTATCTGGAATCATGAACCGGACTGTAAATGTTCGATTTACGGTTTGGCATATTCCCGACCAAGTTGAGCACAGCGAGATCCTCTCTGAAACCAGGACCCCAACTCTATTCAATAATCCCACTCTGAACTCTCGCTATAGCTTTTCAAGCTTTGTGGTAGGGCCAAGCAACCGATTAGCAAATGCGGCTTCATTAGCAGTGGCCGAAAGACCTGCCCTGGCTTACAATCCCTTGTTCCTGTATGGGGGCGTAGGATTGGGGAAAACTCATCTGCTGCATGCAATTGGCAACGAATGTTCACAGACAGAGCTAAATGTGCTTTATGTTTCTTCTGAAGAGTTTACCAACGATCTGATCAGCGCAATCCGCTCTCATACCACGCAAGCTTTTCGTGAAAAATATCGCCGCATCGATGTTTTGTTGATTGACGATATCCAATTCATCGCTGGCAAAGAATCTACCCAGGAAGAATTCTTCCACACCTTTAACACCCTCCACGGTCAGAATAAACAGATCGTCATGACTTCTGACCGTCCTCCGAAGGCCATGGTCACTTTAGAAGAGCGGCTGCGCTCACGCTTCGAGTGGGGTCTAACCGCCGACATCCAGCCTCCAGACTTCGAGACGCGCGTGGCCATTTTGCACTCGAAGGCAGAGCGCGCAGGATACGTGATTTCGGATGAGATCATCGCCATCATCGCTCGCAAATTCCAGTCTAACATCCGCGAACTCGAGGGAGCGCTCACCCGCATCGTTGCCTTTGCCGATTTGCGTGGCATCCCTATCGATTCCGAACTGATCGATTCAGCCCTGGCAGACCTGCTCCCCCAGCGGACACAGCTTCGACCTGCGCAGATCATCGATACTGTAGCAGAAGTATATGGCGTCGCAGTAAATCGCATTCTTGGACGTGAACGCACCCAAACCGTCGCTCGACCCCGTCAGATCGCCATGTACTTAATGCGCGAGGAAACCGATTTCTCCCTGCCTCAAATCGGGGAAGAGCTAGGCGGGCGCGATCACACCACGGTGATGTATGGTCACGGAAAAATATGCGATCTACTGGAACGCGATGATAAAGTCAGGCGCCAGGTAATTGAAATCAAAGAGAGGCTTTATAACTGATTTAGGTTTGTTTTGGTGAGGCATAAACTCGACCCTAAAGACAAATGTCTTTAGGGTCGAGTTTTTAACCAAGGGAATCTATTTGCTTTTCAGTCGTTTTGGCAGTGAGCGTACCCAATCTACAAGCCTGTTCAGGAGTTTATTCCAGGGATACTGCACAGGTTCAGCTTCTCTTTCAGGCTCGGGCCATGGCTCGAGACTGAGCATCTTACGTGCCACATAGCGGCCGACAAATGTGAGCGTTGCCAGCACGGGTGCTGCCAGTACAACCCCTAACAGCCCCAGCAAGCTGGCCGCTACGATAGCTGCCACCAGTACAGCTGCCGGGTGAACACCTAAGGTTTGTCCCAAGATGCGTGGTGCCAGGAAACCGTCAAAGATCTGATCAACAATGATAGCGATCACAAAGACCAGCAGCATATGCTGGAGCGGCTCAAGACCAAAGTAATTGCTCTTCTGAAACAAGGTCACCAAAATGATGACAATCCAGGTTACCCATTGGCCGATATAAGGGACAAAGCGAGCGAATCCTGCCAAGACGGCGATTGCCAACACATTACGCACCCCCAAAACCCCCATCAAAACCGTATACACCAGGATTGTTAGCGTAAACAAGATCACCTGACCACGCAGGAAAGCGTTCCAAATCCTTCCAAGCTCGCGAGCCATTCTGCGTAGATCGGCATCATAGCCTGGGGGCAGATCAATATCAACCAGCTTATCAGGTACCTGCCCCATATCGGCCAAGATAAAATACGATAACAAGATTATGAAGAAACCCCACATCACGGATGTTGCGGTTTCAGTGGCGACGGTCCCCAACACCCCCCCAGCCTGACCTAATACAGGTCTGACGATAGAGATAACTTGCTGAATCCAGGCCTCCAAATTGGTAACAGAGAGATATTGCGACATATCGATCTGGAAAGGCCCGATCTGATAAACGGTCGTAGACCATCTCGTGACCAATTCTGGCAACGAGTTGACAAAACCTTCGACAACACTGATAAGGCTCTGCAACTGTTGCACCAACGCCAAACCTGTCATAGTGAATGAGATTCCCAATAGGATCACGAACACCAAATACACGATGTTCACTGACATACGCCATGAAAGGCGCGTAGCACTACTCAATTTGCTAATCAGAGGATGCAACAAATATGTCAGAATAAAGGTCAGCAGCAACGGGGCGATGATACTTTGAAATCGGACTAGAAATGCGGCTACAATGGCAACAATGGTCAGTCCGACCACCAGCTTGACGTTGCCACCCCAGGGTGGGGATTGTTGAATTGATTCAGGCGTTGTCATGCTTCATCTCCATTTTGAACTTCCCCAGAGGATTTTCCGCCGATCACCCACCAGCGCGGATCAGGAGGAGGTAAGGGGGATGTGGCCAAATCGGGAAAAGGGTCTACATCGCTTAGATTGGCAAAGATATAACGACCAATAACTCGTGCCGAGGCAACCGTTGGGGCGGCCAGCAAAACACCCAAAACTCCAGCCATAGCGGCTCCTGCGACAATCCCTAAGATCACTACCAAGGGAGGTAAATGCACCTGGCGCCCGATAATGCGCGGGATGAGATAATTCAAATCAAATTGCTGAAAGACAATGTGCAACCCAATGATGATCAGTGCAAATACCCAATTTGGCAAGTTCATCCAGGTAGAACCGGCGAACAGCGCCAGTATGGTAGCAATCGATAGCCATATGCCATGTCCGATGCTGGGTATAAATTCCAGCAATCCAGCCAGGACCCCCATGGCAAAAGCAAAAGGCAAGCCAATTGCGAAACCAATTACCGTGAATAGAGTCGCCACTACGGTTCCCAGGATCAACTGTCCCCGGAAAAATGCCGTCCAAATCTGGTTGATCTCCTGACGCAAACGTCTGAAGTCGCTGCGTAAATCCACAGGGGGAAGACGGTCCAACCATTCGATCAAGGCAGTATTATCTTTTACAAGATAAAACGAAACCACGAAAATGAATACCACCCAAACTAATGAAGAGATCAAATCGAATGCGATGCCCAGGGTTTCCCCAAAAAGCGGCTGAACGACGTCTTGAACAACGCTGACGATCTGATTGAAGATGGCTGCCCCATCGATGGTTTGGCCAGCAATCACATATTGATGGCCCAACATTTCTTCTAATTGTTGGAGCAGGAGCTGAAAATCCAGATTCAGGTCAGCAATTTGCTCTCCCAGAGGGGGTAAAAATACTACAGGAATTAAGCTTAAAAGCGTCAAAACTACCAGGAACACCAATCCGGTTATCGCGCCGCGTGAAATTGGTAGGCGTTCTTCTAGTTTGTTGACAGCAGGAGTAAGCACAAATGCCAGAATCAGCGCTAAGATAAATGGAGGAATGGCGACACTAAATCTAGAGAGTAAATAGATAAAGAGTACCAGTATCAGTAAACTAACTGTTAGCTTGGTACGTGGTAGCCAAGGACGGCGAGTATCAGTCATTTTCTCGTTCCCTTCTGCTCCTATTTACGTTTCCTATCAAAAAAAGTGTCATCGTATCCCCACTAGAAGGACGATCTCTAACCTCCGCCACTCTTGAGTTGACCCTGGACTACAATGCGCTGATCATCTACAAGATAAGGATAGCAAGAGATCAACGTAGTAATCGGTTTGGCAGTCTGATCCAAGAATTCTACCTGGGTCGGTTCGACGATTTCTTTATTGAAAATCACATAGGTGTACACGCGTTGCTGGGTGTGAAGGATGATCTCATCTCCAGGCTCGAGTTCTTCCAAGTAACGGAAGATCTCGCCAAAGATATCATTATGGGCTGATAACACGATATTGCCGTTTTCTCCTGGATTAACGGAGCCGACATATTGGCCAACGCCCTTCTTCAACTGCTCCCAACCATCCCCCTGCACAATCGATGCATCGACGCCAATCGATGGAATCTGAATGCGGTGCGCCTGAGCGGGTCCTGGGGTGGGGATGGGTACATTGGCTAGCGACTGCACCAAGGGACGCAAGTGCTCAGGGATTTCGGCCTCATTGGGCTGCGCCACGCCCTCAATGGGAGGGGTATGGCCTGAGGGCAAAACCACTGCCCGGATCAAGGGTGTGGGGGTCAGTGTCGGTTGTTCCAAGGCCCGGGCTACTTCCTGGTTCAACTCCTGAATGACTTCCAAACCATTGAAGAGTACAAACACCAGTCCCAAGACTGCCAGGATTTCTATTGCCAGCAAGAAATAATCCAACACCCTCCGGCGTGGCGAAGGAGCCCCTTGGTCATCCACATCAGCCATGGGTCCTGAACGCAGATCATCCAGAGAAGGTGCCTCCAGATCGGAGGCTAAGGTGACCACACGTCCAGTCTTGCGGAAACGCTCCAGACGCTCCTGGCGGGCTGCGCGCTGCTTCTCCACTAGCAAGCGACGTAATTCTTCGACGGACAGATCTTTAGGGGATTTTCTACGAGCCACGGCATGATTATACCAGGATTAGGCAGGGGAATATCAGCCTCCTTTTGGGTTGACTGCCAAAAAAGAGTATTGACTCCTCTCAAAGGCTTTTCTATACTGAAACCAAGCCTGAGAGGTGACTACTTCGACAATATCAACTTCGCGAGAACTTCCGAAAATAGGGGGGTACAGGGGTGCTCCGCACCCCT
>CAZUSV010000110.1:0-21652 GCA_964622645.1 uncultured Anaerolineales bacterium | reverse complement strand
CCTTTTCTCCTGCTCCACCTTAGCTCAACTGCCCCTATTCCGGGAATTGCTGGGATGCCCTCGACGATATCCTGGATTACTCCTGGCCGCCGCTCTCCCGTGTTGACATCGATCACATTGGGACAGTCCGAGCCAGGCCCATAGAATACGTTGCGCCGTTCCAATGGCATCACGCGTTCACCGTTTCGGTTTGCGATGGTAATGCGTTTGGGCGCAACCTTGAGTGCCCAATCCACCAGATGCGAGGGGATGCGCACATGGCTCTCGTCGACCACATCCGCGCCGGCGGCCTTGAGCAGTTCTACTGCTTCGGGAACGAGCAGACGGACTCCAGTACGTTCGAGAATTTCCAGGCTGGCGAAATGGATGCGCTCTAACTGATCTTGCGAGAGTTTTTGAAAGCGAGGTGCATTGATGGATTGAAAATTGCTCTGGGTGATGGTCATTGTCCTCTCCATAAATAAAGTTATCCTAATATTACCGCCAAGACGCCAAGTACGCAAAGAATTATCAATTGGGTCTCTGATGATTCTCGTGGTAATGTCCAGATTTTGGGGTATGCAGCGTGCGGAGCACGCTGCATACCCCAAAATCTGGGAGTTACCCCAGTGATTCTTAGAGAGCCAGATAGAATGGTGATATATGAAATGCGAAATCAGGAAAACTTGCAGGCGCAATTAATCATTTCGCAGTTATACTAAACTTATTGTTAATGCTATTGAAAGGAGAGATCGATGTACCGCAACAGAGATTTTGGTATCAATCATATCAAAGCCCGCAAGGATCATCGCTGCTATGGTATGGGCTTGGGCATCATCATCCTGGATGATGTCTACCCTGGATTTCCAGGAGATGTGCGTAACGCCAGCGCCTTCCCATTCCCAATTCAATACGAGATTGTGGAAGGCGTGGATATCTGGGCGCTAGTTCATGAAGAGGACAAATCCCCTTGCCGTGAGCCAATACTGAGAGCAGCCAAGAACCTTGAAAGCATGGGCTGCCGGGCGGTCGCTGCCGAGTGCGGCTACTTTGCCTACTTCCAGAAAGATGTTGCCGGATATGTCGATATCCCCGTCTTCATGTCCAGTTTGCTCCAGGTGCCTTTCGCGCAGCAGCTCATCGGCCCGGAGAAGGTTGTTGGCATCATAGCTGCTCGTTCAGCGCAACTTCTGCCGGAACACTTGCAAGCGGTCGGTATTCAAGTTGGCAGCAATTATGTCATCACTGGCGCTGAAGACGATGGCAAGTGTCCCGAGTTTGCCAACCTGTGGTATGCCCCCACGCGTCCTGAGATACCGGAGGCCTATTACGACAAAGCTGAAAAGGATTTTGTGGAAGCGTGTGTCGAGTTCTTCGAGGCTCATCCCAATATGGGTGCTATGATGCTGGAGTGTACCGGCATGCAGCCCTTCGCCCGCGCCATCCAGCGCGAGATCGATATCCCAATTTTCAGTTGGGGTACCCTGCTTGATTTCGCCTATTCAGTTACAGTTCATCGTGATTATTACGGTCATGTCTAGAAGAGGAGCATAATGCCATCACCTAGCTTCGATCATACCAACATTCATTCGACTCGCATGCGCAGTCTGACGAAAGATAAGGTAAAGATCCTCCATGAGGCCAGCTTGGAAATTTTGGCTCACACGGGTGTCCGCTTCTTCAATGAAGAAGCAATATCAATATTTGCAAAATCCGGGGCGAAAGTTACCGATGACACTCTGGTATGTATCCCTCCTCACCTTGTTGAACGAGCTTTACGAACTGTTCCTAAAAGTATTACGATTTATGATCAGAATGGCAAACGGGCGATGGTGCTTGGCGGCCATCGAAGCTATTATGGGCCCGGTTCGGATTGTATGCATGTATATGATTGTGAAACCTGGGAACGACGAAAGGCAGTCTTAGACGATGTCGTCAATGGGATCCGCCTGGTTGATGCCTTGCCCCATTTGGATTTTGTGATGTCGATGTTCCTACCCTCCGATGTGCCCGAGGAGTTCTACGAACGCTGTCAGATGGTGGTAATGCTTCAGGAGAGTACCAAGCCCATTGTTTTTGTAGGTGTCAATGCGGACAGCACAGTATATGCCATCAAGATGGCGGAAATGGTTGCCGGTGGAGAGGATCAGCTACAACGGTATCCCTTTGTGATTAACTACGTCAATACGGTCTCTGCCTTCTATCACAATGACGAAAGTGTGCGTCGATTATTGTATGCAGCAGAACGTAACTTGCCAACCATCTATGCACCTGGAAACAGCCGGGGCATGACTGCACCAATTACAATTGCGGGAGCGATAGCTTTGGGAAATGCAGGACATTTGGCTGGTTTAGTGCTCTCTCAATTGAAGAGAGAGGGTTCTCCATTTTTGCGCAGTCATCCTACAGGCGCTACGTTGGATATGAGTTCGATGGTCAGCGTCTATGGCGCGCCAGACAGTGGGCCTCATGGCTGGGATTTAGCCCATCGATATGAGATACCCACGTTTGGGGCTGCCGGATGCAGTGATTCCAAGGTCTTCGATGCACAGGCCGCAGCTGAGGCTTCTCTGACTTTATTTGAGAATACTATTAGTGGCGTTAACTTGATCCACGATGTTGGCTATCTGGATTGTGCCATGACTGGGTCCCTTGAATTTGTGTATTTCAACAATGAGATTATTGGGTGGCTCAGACAGTATATGCGTAAGCTGGAGATCAACAAGGAAACCCTGGCATTAGATCTCATTCATGAGATCGGTCCCGATGGCAATTTCTTGGAGGCAGATCATACCTACAATCATGTACGCGAAGAATGGCGACCTACGCTGCTGGATCGCTTAGATTTCCATCGCTGGGCAGATCAGGGAAGCCGCACCGTCAAAGAACGTGCCAACGATAAAGTCAAGGAGATCATCGCCAGCCATCGCGCTGAGTCTTTGCCTGGCGAAATCGTTGAGAGACTGAACGCTTTTGCCGTGCAAGAGAACCCGATGGAGGTCCCGGTATAGAGAAAAAATTATTAGATGAATTTATTGCCGTCTTCGATGTCTGGGAGCAAGCGCGTCCCTATATCCATTTGATGGTCGACGAGCACGAGATGGAACTTGTGCTCCTGATCTCTGAACATGTCCAGGGGGCTGATCGGAGTCTGACCGTTGAGAGGATTGCCGATCTATGGGGGTTGAACTACGCCCAAACAGAAGAGATTGTGCAGCGCGCCTATGGCAGATGCATCTTGAACAAAGTAGAAGAAGATGGGCTTACCAAATATTCCCCTGCGGACTTCTACGCCCGCCTGGATCATTTCGCCAAGTACGAGAACTGGCATGACATCCCTGCTGAAGATCGCCAGATCATCAACCTCAGCTTCCTGGATCAGTTCATCAAGAAGCATAAGGTCAATGTCGGACGCAAGATGCGCGGGCTGGAGTCCGAAAATGCTTTGCCCAACGACACCGTCATGCTCTTGAGCGAAGTCGAAGAGATGATCGAGGCCGCTTCGGATATCGTCGTCCAGCCTTGTGATTGTCGCAAACTGGGGGAGAACTGCAATAAACCTGTAGAGACATGTATCTGGCTAGACGAAGGCGCCCGCCAATCTTTGGACCGCGGCCACGGACGCCGCCTGACCAAAGAAGAAGCCATCGAGTTATTGCGCTGGACGGACAAGAAAGGCCTGATGCACACGGCTGATAGCGCCTGGAGGGAGCGTGGTTTGCATGCGATCTGCAATTGCTGTGCCTGTGATTGTTACCCTTTCCGCGCTGCCCAGGAACTAGGCAGCAAGGGTGTCTGGCCAAAAAGCCATTACATTGCAGCTCATGATCTTGATCTATGCAATATGTGTGGTTCCTGTGTCAAACGCTGTCACTTCGAGGCTTTCTATCACGACGGCTCGACAATGGAATTGGATGGCAAAGAGAAAAAACGCGTTCTTTATGACCTGGAAAAGTGTTGGGGATGTGGATTGTGTGCCAACACCTGTCCTGAGGGCGCTATCAGCATGATATTATTGACATAATAGATCGGTTCACTTGGGAACTACCGGGATAGCTCCCAGCTTTGGGGATTTGGGGGGGTGCAACACGCCCCAATCCCCAAAGCTGGATATTTCCACTAGCTCGTATGTTCTATTATTTGGTGGGTATGGTACAATGATAAAAAATCTCGCTGGGGGCTTGGCTGTGGACGAGAAATCATAATTAAGATTCGGAGTATGGGTCCGGATAACGACCAAAGGGGGGTGTGGGGTTCAATTTCTGCGATTTTGTTTGTTTTTCCCCACGCGCTTCTGATTTGATGTAGCTATGTTTTGCCAACTGGTCGGCATGCAGCCAAGTGTTATGTTTAGCAGTTACTACATTGCAACTGCTGCGTTTGCCAAGATATCTGATTTTTAAAATGGTCCGATAATTGCTGTTTGATAGGAAAATGCGTAATGATAAAAGAGCTGGAAATTGACGTGAAAAACTTGGACTATGGGCTAGAAATATTTGCGCAAATTTCAGACTTCAAGCCATATTCATCGTATAGCTTTCAATTATCTCCAAAGGGTTCTGATGCCGTAGGTGAAGTAAAGCAGTTGGTGGAATGGGGTATGGGGAAAAATATGTACAAAATGAAACAAGCTGCATTGGAGATTCTTGAGTCAATGCTAGCATGTTCTCCTGAAGAACGAGTGAATTTATGCCTCACAGAATATGAGAGTAAATCTTTGGGAGCCGTGGTGGAGTTGATTGAAAGATCGTTGAAGAAGCAAAAGGATGGAAAATTGCGCAAATAATCTGCAACGGGGATACGATAGGGCTGGATAACTCCGTGTATTACGTTTGCAGTAGAGGTTCGATATTCCTGCGGAAAATAGCATCCCAACTTAGGGTTTGGCGAACGCGTCTACGCAGCCGATGAGTTGGTGTTTCTTCCATCCAGGTAACAATGCGACCAGCGACCAAGCCAGGATCTTCGGCAAGGTCAAACATGATGACATCTTGGCCGCCGATCTCGATAGCAGCCGGGAATTCAGTGCCGATCACTGGTAGTCCAACCAATCCTGCTTCAACAACTGGCATGCCAAATCCCTCCCGATGGCTTGGCATAAACATCATATCACTTACACGATAAAAATCACTCACAATCTGATGATCGATAGTGAAAGGTTTGCTTGGGTCAGGTCCATGTTCGAAAACAAAGCGGAATTCGTCGACGATGTTATATTCACGGCGAAGCTCTTGTAATTCTTTGAAATAGGTCATACTATGCTCATCATGAGGATCTGGGGGACCAGTGAGGATGAGTTGAGGTTTGTACCCACTATCTTTCAGGGCGGCGACAACTTGCATGGCGAACTCGATATTTTTTCGCAGCGTAACCCGGACTGGCATCAGCAAGACCAGATCACTTTCAAGCAGGCCAAGATCGTTGATGAGATTGCGCCCTTTATCTGATAGCCCCAGTAGCTTCTCTCGATCTACGCCATTATAGATCACTTCAATATGTGCTACAGGACATCCAAATACATTAGACAATGTCCGCTGACGAGCTTGTGATACAACAACATAAGTTATTTCATTCAGACATGTCCGCAGCACATCCCAAGGATAACCTGGATGAACCATGGTGCGAAAATGTGGGTCAGCCCAACTGAAGTCATGACACCAGGCGATGCATTTTTGGATGGTGCCATTTTCTGCTAGACGAAAAAGGGCTACAGTCATCGGCAGGTTTATATGGATGGTAAACATGTTGTGGATAATGACTACACTGTAGTCTTTCAGTTTTGCGGCCATTTCTTTCATCAAATCTTCTACCAATGGGTCAAACTCCGGAGGAACCTCTCCTTCTGTCAGCCTGTCATTGATTTCCAGAATATCTGGATGAATTGAATCCATTCTGGGTACGATGTGTAGATCTGCACCATCGAGCAGTGCATTTTGTTCTCCTCGGCCCGCTATGATATCGATGGGGTAACCATGTTTTACAAAGGAGCGGGCGTGCGCCTCGATGACAGCTTCAACGCCTCCGATCACAGGGGGTGCTGAATAATGGAGAATCGCTGTTCTTGGTTTATCCTTCAATTTGATGTTCATTTCTATTCTCTTTTTGCTGACTGGCCTGAATGGCCAAATCGATAAAGACCGCTGCACTCCAACCGAATATGTCAGCTGCAGTTGCAGGGGGTTCCCCTGTCAAAGCGTTGTAGTACTCATAGATACTGGGATGCTTCATCATCATATTTAAGGTTTTGCTTCGTAGTTGATTGGCCAGATTGTCTTCACCAATTTGGTCCAACGCTTCGATGAAGAAGTAGTTTATATTGACCCATACCGGGCCACGCCACATGGTTGCCGGATCAAAGTGAGGATCATTGTAAGCCACAGAGGGTAATGGATTATCACCCCAAAATAATTCTGGGTTGGCGAGGTGTGAGATCAGGCGGTCTCGAATGTGGTCTGGAAGTTGGCCAGTCCATAAAGGGTATAAGTTGAAAGGCGTTATGACCCGAATGATCTCATCTTCATGCATGGCCCAGAATAACCCTGCCTCTTCATCCCAAAAATGTTCGATCATGCGGCGGACGATTGCAGCAGCGCGTCTGCGCCACATGGCAGCCTCAGCATCCATGCCAAGAGTTTCGGCGATCATCGCCAGTGAGCCCATTTGGACACAGAGATAGGTATTCAAATCCGGGGATTCTACCGGCATGCCATAATCCCATAAGGGATTGTCGTCCAACCCAGAAGAATAAGGATGATTGTATTGTGCGATCCCATCGACATCGTCATCATTCATGCTGAACCACCAGGCATTCCAGCGCACAAGCCGTACGTAGATCTCTTCTAGAAAACTTTCATCAGGATCTATTTCATGAAGTTTGAGGGCAGCCCACGCTAAGATTGGGGGTTTGGTGACCTCAGCACGTATGGGTATTTCGATTTCGGCGACTATCCCTTCATCGTAGATTGCATCAGGGATCATGCCATCTTCCAGTTGATGTGCCAGCATGGCCCTGATTTGATTACGGGCTAAATCGCAATCCACATGGCGGTACGCCAACGAGTGCATAGCACTATCCCACAGCCAGAGTCCAATATAGTTGATCTTGGAGGGTGTCATTGCTTCGTAAGCTACAACGCCTTGCGGGCTAATCAGGTTGCTGGCCATTATCCACCAGGCATAGACATACATACTTCGATATTTTTCTAGCACTGGGGGTATTTTGTCAAACCATTTTCGCCAACGTTGTTCTGATGCCGTCGCGGCGATTGAAAAGGGGATAACATCTTGGGTGAGATCGGAATTCCCGGCGATACTAATCGTGAACGCACAATCAGTGCCCGCTTTAACCAAGTAAAATACGCCATACCCACCATCTTCGGGTGTTATTACATTGGCCATGCTTTTGCCATTGCTGGTATAAGCTAAGTTGCGAATAGATTTGAATTGTCCACCCTGGTCGGTTTCTTTCCAAAATTGGGGCGCAACGTGGAATTTTATTCCAATTGTCGTATGTGTTGGTAATCCGATGGAGATCGTGTTTCTATCCTGGTAAACTAATCCAAATTCTCCTAATGATGTTTTGAAATAAAGAATATGGGGATAAGAAGTTACTTCAAACTCTAAGCTTTGACCTTCTTCGTCTGTAAATACAAGTTCACGAATGAAGGGGGGGCGATTTAGATAGGCATCCAGCGCAGGGTCTAATGTTGTCAACCTTTCGGCAAGTTTTACATAGAGGCAGTGTTGTTTTTCCTTTTTGTAAACTAGTAAACGTGAACCGCGGTCACTAAAGGGGACGCGGTTGATATCGATTTGATTTCGCAGCATGTTGAGGTAGTGGGATGAAGTCATAGAGCTTATTATAGTGTATCTCACAGAAAAAATTTAGTAGTGATCGATCTGAGTAACTCCTGAGAGCGATTTTCGATTGGATTTCTGGGAATATCCTTGCTGGTTTCCAGAGACCCATTCGACCGGGCCTCTAGGAATTCCCGTGGTAATGTCCAGATTTGGATCCCCCCAAATCTGGGAGCTACCCCGGCGATTCCTAGAGAGCCATTCGACCAAATGTTCTACTGTTAGGCAGGTATGGTATAATGGCTGAAATTCTCGCAGGGGGCTTGGTCGTGGACGAGATATCATTTATATCACTCGGAGTATGGGTCCGGACAACGACTCAAGGGGGGTGTGGGTTTCATTTTCTGCTATTTGTTTGTTTTTTCCCCACGCGCTTCTAATTTGATGTAGCAACGTTTTGCAAACTGCATGGCACGCAGCCAAGCGGTATTTTTAGCTAGATGATAAATTTATGATTCAAGTTGTTCTATTGAAAGGAGAATAATTGGTCAAAGTCGAGTTGCGTCATAATGAATCCCAGCAGCAATTATTGAGACGCTTTCGCAAGAAGGTATCTCGAAGTGGTAAATTGGGTGCTATTCGGAAGAAACGTTGGTTTGTGTCGAAAAGCGAAGCGCGGCGCATCCAAAAGAAGAAAGCTATCCGCCGACGAAAGCGCTTGCTTAGAAATCGGCGGGAACGCAGAGGAAAGCGTTGAGGTAGATATGGCGAAAGAGACGGATAAATTTCAGCAAGAAGGTGTTGTGATTGAAGCACTACCAGGTACACAATTTAAGGTGGAGTTAGATAGCGGACATGAGATCATCGCATATCTTAGTGGCAAAATGAGAAAGTACTATATTCGGGTGTTGTTAGGTGATAGAGTAACGGTTGAAATGTCCCCATATGATTTGACCAAGGGCAGGATCACATACCGGCACAAGAAACAATTCACATCAAGGAATAAAAGATAAGCAGCGCAGCTCAAGAGAAATACTGGCGAACGGTAAAGGAAGTGTGAGGCTAGAGTGTGTTAGCAGGACTCCAGGGTAAATTGGAACAACGACAAGCTATGTTATTGGGGCGGTTGCGGAGAGCAAAAGACAATCGGTAATCGGATATCTCTCTAAGGAGCGCTATGGCAGATGTGATAACTGTGGTCGACCAATACGAATAGAGCGATTGGATGCATTTCCAACCGCGACTACCTGTATCGATTGTCAGAAGAAGCAGGATGATGCTTGAGCTAGAGGAAGAAAAATGGAAACAACGAAAAGACAGTATTCAATAGGCGATTGGGTTGTTCACTCTAATTATGGAGTTGGGCAGATCAAAGCGCTAGAGAAAAAATCACTTAGCGGAGACCTAGAGAAGAAAGAGGATTGTTTTCAGGTTAGAACAAGAGAAAGCACTTTTTGGTTTTCTGCAATAGATAATGATAATTCTCGAATCAGGCCAACAACTTCAAAGAATCAACTTCGTCGTGACATAAGTATTCTGAAAATGCCGCCTAAATTTGCTGGTCAAGATTGGACTATATTGAAGCAACAAATATCAGAAGCGCGATCTGATATGTCAATAGCCACAACACTTTTCATAGTTCGTGAACTATTTGCATTGAGAGCGAGGAAAAATCTGGGCATGAATGATGAAAGAATGCTAAGCGATTACTCAGATCGATTAGCTGATGAATATGCGTTGGTAATGGATATTGACGCAGAAATTGCTTGGTCTCAACTGTGTCATTTGATGAGAGAGAGTGATCCTGAAATCAGTGGTTCATGAATTGATGTAAGGTTATCAAGGTCGATCGGCAGTGTCGAACTGTGAAATGGTCAGGAGCGCGTGACAAAGCTATGGAAAACATGAATCGATATGCCAATTGGAATCCCACCTTATCAATAATGAATCAATCCAGGGTCGATCACCTCCATGATGCAGCTGTCCGGATTCTCTCTGAAATTGGCCTGAATGTGCATCACTCACAAATGCGCACAAAACTCGGGCAGGCAGGTGCCAGGTTGGGGGACGAAGCGCGTGTTTATCTAACACTAGAGCTGGTCACAAAGGCGCTAGAAACTGCTCAAAAGGATATCGTCATCCATAATCGACTGGGAGAGCCGATCATGCCTATGGGAGCAAACCAGATCTACTTTGGGACCGGCTCAGATTTGATCTACACCTATGATATCGAAAGCGGCGAGCATCGCCATTCACTTCTAGAGGATGTCGCCCGATCAGCGCGATTGTGTGATGCTCTGGACGAGATTGATTTCGTCATGTCTTGCGCCCTACCCAGGGATGTCCCCAACGAGGATGCCGAGCCCCAGCAATACTATGCAATTCTTAGCAATACGATCAAGCCTGTGATCATGACCAGCTTCTCCGGCTTGGAAGCTTTCCAGCGTTTGCATGAAATGGCCTGTCTGGTCGCAGGGGGAGAGGCAGGTTTTCGCAAACGACCTAACTACATTATGTATGGCCAGTTTGTGTCACCGTTGGAGCACGATCAGCAAGCGCTAGAGCGATTGATTTTTTGCGCTGATCATGAGATACCCTTAATCTATGTTCCCACCATCATGAGCGGCGCCAGTGGGCCTTTGACTATGTACGGGACCATGGCACTGGCCTTGGCGGAAACCTTGGCCGGACTGGTCATGCACCAGCTTCAAAGACCAGGAGCTCCGTTTATCACCGGAGCCTGTGTCAGCCCTCTGAATATGAAGACAGGCCTATTCCCATACGGTTCCCCAGAGTGGCGTCTCAATGACCTGATCATGGCTGAGATGTCACGGTATTATGGTATCCCTGTCTTCGGGACAGGGGGTGCTACGGATAGCAAACTAGTCGATGCTCAGACTGGGGCCGAGTATGCCAGCAGTCTCCTGGTAGCTGCGCTGGCAGGCACTAACCTGATCCACGATGTGGGCTATCTCAACTCTGGCCTAAGTGGTAGCCTGGAGAGCATCCTGCTGGGTGCCGACCAAATTCGCTGGGTCAAGCGTTTTGTGAATGGCTTTGAAGCCTCCGAAGAAACCCTGGCCGCAGATGTCCTCGCCGAAGTCGGCCCGGCAGGCGAGTTTCTCAGCCGTGACCATACTTTCAATCATCTGGGATCTCTTTGGCAGCCGTATGCTATTGACCACAAGGATTACGATACCTGGCACACCGATGGCGCCCAGGATTATGCCACGCGTGCCCGTCAGTATGCACAGGATCTAATTTCATCCCACCCAGTAATAAAAATCCCTGCCTCCCTTGATGGAAATTTGAGAGATCTACAAACTTCGTGAAAAGTTATCTTATCCATTCAGATAGAATATTTTCAGTTTTGCAGTGATGACTTCAGTCGTCTCAGCCAAATGGGGAGACCCCGAAAAAAGGAGATACACATGAAAGCAGTTCGATTGGTCAAAACTGGCCAGCCCTTAGCGTTGCATGAGATTCCCATCCCTGACATTGGGGCCCAGGATGTCTTGGTAAAGGTCAAAGCGGCTGGGATTTGTCACTCCGATGCGCATTACCGGGCTGGCGTTTCTCCTGTACGCCCCTTACCGATGACCTTGGGGCATGAAGTCGCCGGGGTTGTGGAAGAAGTCGGTAAGTCGGTCAAAAGCGTTGAACCAGGAGATCGAGTAAGTCTGCATTATATGGTCACCTGTGGGCATTGTGAATACTGCAATAGGGGCAACGAGCAATTTTGCACCACTGGCTTGATGATTGGGAAATATCGCCCGGGTGGTTATGCTGAATATATCAGAATCCCCGCCAGAAGCGTTTTCATACTTCCAAATGAGATTTCCTTCGAGCAGGGTGCCATTATGATGTGCTCATCATCGACTTCATACCACGCCCTCAGAAAGACGCGCCTGGTCGCCGGAGAGACAGTAGCGGTCTTTGGGGCAGGGGGGCTGGGAATGTCTGCAGTGCAACTGGCTTTTGCCATGGGTGCCATGAGAGTCTTCGCAGTGGATATCAAGTCTGATAAGTTGGCGTTAGCCGAAGAATATGGTGCTATCCCCATCAATGCACAGGAAGTCGATCCAGTGGAAGAGATCAAGCGCAAGACTGAAGGCCGGGGAGTCGATGTAGCCCTGGAGTTGATCGGGCTCCCAGTGACCATGCACCAGGCCATTGATGTTGTGGCAGTGTTCGGGCGCGTGGGCCTGGTGGGGTTGAATGAGGAGAAGATCGAAATCGACCCCTATGTAGAGCTGTTATGCCGGGAGGCTGAGATCATTGGTGTATCTGACCATTTGGCCAGCGAAATGCCCACGCTGATCGAGTATGTGCGCACGGGAAAACTCGATCTTTCGAAAGTAATCTCGCATACCATCCCCCTGGACGCCGATGCAATCAACGCCACCTTCGATGAGCTAGATACGTATAGTCACGCTGGCCGGGTCGTAATTGCCCCCTGAAGATGTGACAGTCACTGCGCTTCCGGCGCTTCTCTTGGAAGTGCTGCGCAAAGTGACTGTCACGTTTGAGGTGTTATGTTTTTGCAATTGGAGCGAATATCGCACCGGACAATTTGATCAGGTCGCTGGCTGCTAATTCTAACCCTGCCATGGGATCACCGCTGCTGATATTGACCTGATTACATTGGGCAATGCTTTCATCAAAGACGACCGGTACATCGTCTGGTAAGCATAAGGGTGCCACAGCACCCTGCGTATAGCCGGTAAGTTGGAGAATCTCCTCGGCAGAAGCAAAGCTCAATCGCTTCCACTCACCTGGGAGGTAGGCACGCACAGCCTGTGGATCGAGGCGCGCTTCACCGCTTACACAGGCCATCACGTAGCGGTGTTTCTTCCTCTCGCGCAGCAGGATCGATTTGACCATCTCCTCTTTGACAACGCCGCGCTGAGCGGCAGCCGCTTCAACGGTAAAAACTGGTTCGGTATGCGGCAAGAGGCGATAAGGGATTCCTTGGGCATTGAGTAATTCGGTAATTTTTGTTGTGAACATTTACGAAGTATAGCTTTGTCGAATGGGTATGTCAATTTTCATCGGAGAACTCTCCAAATGAAGCACCTATACACGATTTCTGGAGCCGTAGCAAGCGACTCGCTTGGGCTGATCTTACCCCATGAGCATCTATTCACTGATTTACGCGGACCCAACGTTCCTGATTATGCTCAGGCTGATCTGGAACACGTGACATCTGTCGTTGAGCCCTATTTGGCCGAAGCCTTCGCAGTTGGAGTAACGGCGATTGTAGAATGTTCGACTGTAGGTGTAGGCAGGAATATGGCTGTCCTACAACGCCTGGCTGAAATCACACCCATTCATATCATCGCGCCGACGGGAGTATACAAAGATGCCTTCATGCCCCTCTCTTTGCGTGATGCCAGCGTCGATTTTTTAGCAGACTTGTGGACACAAGAACTATTAATGGGTATCGAGGAGACAGGAGTTCGGGCTGGATTTATCAAGCTGGCAATCAGTGATGATGGGCCTACCGATTTGGAGATTCGCAATCTAAAAGCCGCCGCCAGGGCAAGTGTTGCATCAGGTGCGGTGATTGCCAGTCATACCTTGAATGGTAAAGCGGCTCTGTTAGAACTTGATATCCTCGAAGCGGAGGGCCTCGACTTAGGGCGGTTTATCTGGGTACATGCGCAATCAGAAGAGGATTTATCCTTTCAAATAGAAGCAGCGCAGCGCGGTGCCTTTATTGAGATCGATTCAGTTGGGGGTGCCTGGCAGGCACAAGGGCAGTTGTTAGAGAACGTTTTAAGCATTATTGAAGCTGGTTATATCGACAACTTGCTGCTTTCCCATGACGCTGGTTGGTATGATCCCGCCTGTCAGGACGGTACGCCGGCGGAGGGTTTTAGAGCCTTTACATGGTTAACGGCTGAATTTATTCCGGCATTACGTGAAAACAAGGTGACAAAGGAACAGATAGATCGCATCACAATCGAAAATCCTGCCTGGGCCTTTGCTTTCTAGAAGGCGAAAATCTTAGTTTAGTCAACTGCCCTGCTGCTTAGGGGGCAAAGTTGACAGTTTGATGTATTTGAGATATATTAGTAATATATTAGAGCCGCTTGGATAAAAAATCCATATAAACCGTGTTTTTCAGGGCATAATCGCTTGGCATGCATATTGAATTATGCTATTATCTAAATGCCCAATTCGAGAATACCAAATTGTATTTTTCCAATTTTTATTTGTATTATGTTGTAAATTAAATATCGACGAAGCACGATAGTAAGTGTCCCGCAGGTAATGCCATTCTTGTAAGGTCGAATATTGCGAAGCGATGCTACCCCCCCATCTACGTTCGGTGACCAATCGTCTGTTTTTGTATTTAACATAAAAACAGATCGTCATTCTTCGCCCGGCCTTTTCACACATACATATTCTTGCTAATGAAAAGTTATGAACTTGATAGGAGGTGGCTTATTGAATCTTACGATGATTTGGTTTTGTGCTTACTGAACAGATTTCTAGGAGGAAGATATTGTGAAGAAACCTAATATTACCGAATATGATTTGGAGAAGACCCACCCTGCGATTCCCGAAGCTTATGATCAGTTGAAGCAAGGGCGAATTTCTCGCCGTGAATTTCTGCGTTTCTCGACGCTTCTGGGAATGTCCGCTGGTGCGGCTCAATTCTTGGCGGCTTGTGGCGCGCCGGAAGAAGAAGCGCCTGCTGAAGAGGCTGCACCCGTCGAAGAGGCTGCTCCTGGAGGAATCAAACGCGGCGGTACGCTGCGAGTTGCCACCCAGGTTCCCGCGGTGGATCATCCAGCCCGCTTCTCCTGGGTCTATGATGCCAACCAGTTCCGTCATGTCTTTGAGTATCTGACTGAGACCGACAGCGATAATATCACCCATCCTTATCTGCTTGAGAGCTGGGAGGCCAGTGCCGATTTGACCACCTGGACCCTGAACTTGCGCAAGGGCATCATGTGGACCAATGGCGATGAGTTTGTTGCTGAACACGTCAAGTTCAACTTCAGCGAATGGCTGAATCCCGATGTCGGTTCATCCATTTTGGGCCTTTGGGAAGGCTTCTTGACTATGGATGGCGTCGAAATCGTTGATGACCACACCGTTAAACTAAATCTCGATGGTCCACTGTTGGCTGTACCGGAGCAGCTTTTCCACTATCCCGCCCAGATCATGCACCCGAGCTTCGATGGCGACATCACCTCGGGCAAGAACCCCAGCACAGGGCCTTATACCCTTGATGAGTACGTGGCCGCTGAGCGCGTGCGCGTGGTGAGCCGCTTTGCTAATGGGGACTCTGGCTACTGGCAGATGGGCGAGGACGGTGATCCGCTGCCCTATCTGGATGCCATCGAATGGGTTGATCTGGGAGATGATCAAACCGCGTATGTAGCTGCGCTACAAGGCGGGCAGGTGGATAATATCTACGACCCAACCATTGACTCTTACCTGGCGGTTCGTGATGATCCCAACATCAGTGTCGGTACGATTGGCACTTCGCGAGCGCGGGTGCTGCGCTTCCGGGTTGATCTGGAACCCTGGACGGATAACAACGCCCGTTTGGCGGTCAAGATGTGCCAGGATCGCCAGAGGATCCTAGACCAGGCAGAATTTGGCGAGGGATTACTGGGCCACGACTGTCACGTCTCACCGGTGCATCCGGAGTTTGCCCCCATGGACGTGCCGGCCTATGACCCCGATGGCGCCAAAGCGCTGTTGGAAGAATCCGGTCTGGAAGGGCTATCGTTCGACATCGCCGTTGGCACGGGCTGGCCGGATGTGGTCGCCTATGCTGAGACCCTGCAGGAAGACGCCAAGGCCGCTGGCATTGAGATCACCCTGAACACGATGCCGAACTCGGCCTACTGGGATCTGTGGACCGAGGCCGCGGTGGCCATCACGCCCTGGACGCACCGGCCGCTGGCCGTCATGGTGCTGCCCTTGGCCTACATCGCTGACTCTGAAGGCACCCCGGTGCCCTGGAACGAATCTCGCTGGGTGGACGAAGAGTTCACCGAGCTGTTGCTGCAAGCTCAGGGCACACTGGACGTGGAAGCGCGACGCGCCATCATGGCCGATATTCAGCGCATCCAGATGGAGCGCGGCTCCGTCGCCATCGCCTGGTGGAGAGCCGCTTTCTCACTGTCCAATCCGGCTTTCCAGGGCATCATAGCTCACCCCACCACCTACAACCTGTGGCGGGAAGTCTGGTATGACGCTGACAAAGACCCCAATGCGTAGCCCAGGCCACGCTAGGAATTAGGCTTTTTGCCTCGTTTACCCGTTTGTTGACAATCCTTTGGCAGCACTGGCTCGCTTGGGTCAGTGCTGCCAACTATAGAAGAATATACGCTGAAAACATGGGGTAGCAATACCCTTCACATGCAATTATTTATGAACTGTAACTACTCAACCAAAGAGGCAGTATCCTGAAAAAAGGGTGTGCACCCGACAAGCGGCGGAGCCGCTTGTCGGGTGCACACCCTTTTTTCGGGTAAATCCGTTTTGTGGTTCTTGTGTTTTGAGATTAGTATTCTGAATGGAGGAGATATGGCTAAATTTCTTATCCGTCGCATAGTATTCCTGATCATAACCTTATTCGTTGTGTCCGTGGCCGTATTTGCCATATCTGAATTGGCGCCGGGAAATATCGCCATCAATACCTTGGGGAATACCATCACACCCGAACAAGAAGCCTCATTCAACGCCCAAAATGGGTTGGATCAACCTCCAGTCACACGCTATACACGCTGGATTCTGGGAAGTGACTGGGAGGCGGCTTTGCTTATCGGCGATCGTGTTACGCGCATCTACGATGAAGAAAACGACCGTTACAGCTGGTGGGCTGTCGAAGATGACGGCACACTTTATCAGAACTATACCCCTGATGGTGAGACACTGATCCGTGTTGAGCGCCAGGAAGATGGCTCGACCGAGGAAAAAATCGTCAGTGGGGATGTGTGGACTCCCAATGAAGAAGGTTTATTGACTTTTTGGGGTGTCAGTAATACCGGCCACGCAGCGATGTGGGTCAAGGGGGATGACCAGGTCACCTGGACGTTGACCAAAGCCACCTGGACCAGTGCGGCTGGCGCCCCCAGGGAGTACATTCCCTTACAGCGCGGTCTCTTGCGCGGTGATCCGGGTGTTTCTTTCTTCACTCGGCGTCCAGTTGCTGAAACCCTCATTCGGCGTTTGAAAAATACTGCTCTCTTGGCAGGAACAGCCTTTCTGATTGTCATGCCGCTGGCGTTGGTTTTAGGGCTGATTGCCGGCTTGAATGAAGGATCCTTTGTTGATCGATTTGCTTCCATCAGCAGTTTGGTGGCAACGGCTACCCCCGAGTTTGCCAGTGGAGTGTTTCTGATACTGATATTTTCAACCTGGCTCAACCTTGTGCCAGGAGCCGTGGTTGTAACCAGTGATACGGCCATCTTTGAAAACCCCAAGATGCTGGTTTTGCCCGTGCTCACTCTCACGCTGATCGAACTCGGCTATGTTCTGCGCATTACCCGTGCCAGTATGGTTGAGGTCATGCGCACCAACTACATCCGAACGGCTGTATTGAAAGGCTTACCCCGTCGCCAGGTCGTCTTCAAGCATGCTATCAAGAATGCCTTGATGGCGCCCATTACCATCATTATGCTGCATGTCAACTGGCTGATCGGTGGAATTGTGATTGTGGAAACACTGTTTGGTTTTCCTGGCCTTGGGCGTTATGTGCTCGAGGCAGCCCTGTTCAAAGATGTCTTCGCTACGGAAGCTGCGGCAATGTTGTTGGTTGTAGTTGCTGTTGGCACGCAGCTTTTTGCTGACATCATCTATACATACCTAAATCCGCGCATTCGGTATGCGTGATTTGTCCTGAGATGAAAGAAAGGAGCAAAAAGCATGACAACAGCTGAACAAACCGCTCAAAGTGGCGGGCCAGCGGTTTCTGCCACGCCTACTCGATGGGAAAAGATCAAAGCTGGATTGGAAATTCTCTTTACTTCCAGGGTTGCGATTGCTGGCCTGGTTTTAGTTGGTTTTTGGGTGATCGTGGCCGTATTTGCCGATAATTGCATCATTTCGCCGGCCTGCTGGACGAAAGCAGAAGGTTTTGAGCCCACTCCCTGGCTGGCGCGCTACTCCCCATTTGAACAGTTTCGTGGCGAAAATCTCCAGGACCCGTCCGCCAATCATTGGCTGGGCACCGATCGCAATGGACGTGATTTGTGGGCGCGCCTAGCCTATGGATCGCGCACGATATTGACCTTAGCACCCGCGGCTGTCCTGATCGCATTGGTAGTGGGTGGTACGTTGGGTGTTATTGCTGGATATTACGGTGGCATGGTGGATGAGATCATCATGCGTATCCTGGATGCTTCGATGGCTTTTCCGCAGATCCTGCTTTATCTGGTGATCATTGCCGCCTTAGGACCTTCGGCGACAAATGTAGTCATTGCCATCACGCTGGCCGGAGCCCCAGGTATTGCGCGCCTAGTAAGGAGTCTTACGCTGGATATTAAGACGCGTGACTTTGTCGCTGCTGCCGAAACACGTGGTGAGAGTTCCTGGTATATCATGTTTGTGGAGATACTACCCAATGCCCGTGGTCCCATCATCATCGATGCCATGTTACGTGTTGGTTACGCTGTTTTTTCAATCGGTACGCTAGGTTTCCTTGGCCTTGGGCTACCACCACCCTCACCGGACTGGGGCAGCATGGTAAGTGCTGGAAAAAGCTTCATTCAGGCTGGCCACCCCTGGGATGCATTATGGGCCTCGCTGGCCATCGCCATGGTGGTTGTCGGGCTAAATCTGCTCGCGGATGGCATAGCTGAAGAATCGCAGCGGTATCGCTAGGTGTGTATTTCATGTTTTGCGATATATAGCTAATTGCGCAATATTAGATACACAGGAAGAGAGTAAATGGTATGACCCAACAATCTGGAAAAATGGATCAACCAGTCGTAACAGTACAAAACCTTGGTCTTGCTTATGAAACCCGCAAGGGAGACATCCATGCTGTGCGAGATGTTTCCTTTGAACTTTATCGTGGTGAAACTCTTGGCATTGTGGGTGAATCTGGATGTGGTAAGAGCACTGTTGCCTATGGTTTGGTCAACTATATGGGCAAGAATGGCAAAATTGTCAAAGGAGATATCATCTTTCAGGGGCAATCCCTGGTCGGTCGCAGTGAGGAAGAGTTGCGCCGGCTGAGGGGTGATCAGATCTCGATGGTTTACCAGGATCCGATGACGTCCTTAAACCCAGTCTTGCGCATTGGTGAGCAGATGACCGAGGTATTGACCGTTCATCGAGGAATTTCTGACGAAGAAGCTCGCGAGCGCTGTGTTGAGATGCTGCGGCGGGTTTATATGCCTGATCCTGAAAAGGTTTTGCATCGATATCCACACCAGATTTCAGGAGGCCAGCAGCAGCGAGTGATCATCGCCATGGCAATGCTTAACAACCCAGCTTTGCTGATCATGGATGAGCCCACTACCGCGCTTGATGTAACAGTCGAGGCGGCGGCATTAGACCTGGTTGCTGACTTGCGGCGTGATTTTGATACCGCCATTCTGATCATCAGCCATAACCTGGGTGTGATTGCCCGGGTGAGTGATCGTGTAGGGGTGATGTACGCCGGGGAAATGGTGGAATTGGCCTCAGTTGAGGATATTTACGCCAATCCGCTGCACCCCTACACACAGGGATTAATCCGTTGTTTGCCGAAACTGGGACGCGATAAAGCTAGCAGCATTCTTTACCCGATCCGTGGGCGGGTTCCATCGCCAGCCGATCTACCTCCCGGCTGCACTTTTGGGCCGCGCTGTGATTATGCCCGTGATGCCTGTCGTCAGAAACGCATAGAGTTGCGCTCAATATATGATGGGCATAGGGCCCGCTGTCTCTTCGCTGAAGAGATCGATGCGTCGCAATGGCAGCCCACCGAGGATTTGATCATCCCTGATCTGGAGGAAGTTGTCGCAGCCAAAGGGGATAGTGATACCCTTCTTAAAGTGGATGAGTTAAAGACTTACTACCGCCATCCAAGTTCTTCCGCACTCAGCCTGATAGGGTTGGGTAAGAAAGAGTATGTAAAAGCTGTTGATGGTGTTACATTTGATTTAGCCCACGGAAAGACGCTTGGCGTTGTGGGAGAGTCTGGTTGTGGGAAGAGTACGCTCATCAAGGCCATCATCGGCCTGGAAGAGGTCACTGCTGGTCAAGCTGACTTTATGGGTTTTGAGGTCAAAGGTGGCGTTCGCCAGCGAGATCTTTCGATGATCCGCGAATTGCAAATGGTCTTTCAGAACCCGGACTCGACCATGAATCCCACCTATTCTGTCGGCCAACAGATCGAACGTCCGCTACGCCGCTTCAAAGTTGTCCCGAAAGATCAGATTCGCGAAGAGGTAGTGCGCCTGTTACGCGCCGTCAAGCTGGATGAGTACTATTATGACCGCCTGCCGCGCCAGTTAAGCGGTGGTGAGAAGCAGCGGGTTGGTATCGCCCGCGCCCTGGCAGGCCGACCAGATCTGGTGCTTTGTGATGAGCCTGTCTCAGCGCTGGATGTTTCCGTGCAGGCCGCGGTATTGAACTTGTTGCTTGAGATTCAAGCTCGATTAGGCACAACGATGATCTTTATCGCTCATGATCTCAGTGTTGTGCGCTTCTTCTCGGATTACATCGCCGTGATGTACCTGGGGCGGTTTATGGAGATCGGAGCGGCGGACGCGATATATGCCCCGCCATATCATCCCTATACGGAATCGCTGCTGGCTGCAGTCCCTGTGCCAGATCCCAGCATAAAACAAGAACATATCCGATTGGAAGGAAATGTGCCCAGCCCACTTAATCCACCAAGTGGCTGTCCCTTCCAAACCCGCTGCCCACGCCGGTCAATGCTGCCGGATGAAGGGTTGATTTGTGAAACAGAAATGCCTTCTTATCACGAGGCAGGCGACGGACATCGTATCTTCTGCCACATTCCTTTAGAACAACTACGTCAACTTGATCCGGTGATCCACGCACCGGCATAGGAGGAATATCGTATGTTTGTAAAAGATTATATGACCCGCCATCCGATTATGATCGAGCCGGACAAGCGTGTCACGGAAGCACAAAAGCTAATGGGAGAGAGCAATATCCGCCATCTGCCAGTCGTAGGTGATGGGAAGCGTCTGTTAGGATTAATTACTCGAGAACAACTTCAGATTGCCCCCGAAAAATTGACCAGTCTTAACGTATGGGAGATTACCCGTTTCCTGGCTGATCTGACCGTCAAGAAAGTGATGGTCAAAAGTGAAGACCTTCACACGATCACTCCTGATGCCACACTGGAAGATGCTGCGGCGTTGATGAGCGGACATAAGGTTGGCTGTCTACCGGTGATTGAAGATGAAATCGTCGTGGGTGTCATCACGGAGACTGATCTGCTGATAGAACTGCAGAATCTGCTGGGGGCTGAGGAGCAGGGTTGGCGGGTCACAATGCGGGTACCGGATAAACTTGGAGAGTTTGCCAAACTTTCTAGCTCAATAAATGCCAAAGGTTGGGGTGTTATGTCCATGGGCAGTGTCCGGGCGCCGAAAGAGCCAGATTTGTGGGATGTAGTCCTCAAAGTCCGTCGCTGCGCCAAAGATGAGCTGATTGAAACTCTCGAGGCAATTGAAGGCCAGCAGTTGATTGATTTGCGAGAGACTGGCACCCACACTGAATAACAGATCATAGAGGTGTAAATCGATTACTAAGGGCTGCTTGCTTGCAAAGCGAGTGGTAAGTGGTCCTTAGCTTTTTGATATAAATCAAGCACGAATACAACACATTGCGTATCATAAAGGAGAACTTGGTTTATGTTGATCGAAATCGGTGCCCCAGCTAT
>CAZUSV010000109.1:0-21655 GCA_964622645.1 uncultured Anaerolineales bacterium | reverse complement strand
CTTGGATTTGCCATGTCAATCAATCCCTTTTTATGAAACTGTCAGGTAGCTAGAAAATATTCTAAAATTCTATAGCTACAAAGCGCGGGGCAGGCAAGGTATCATCCTTCTTGCCCCGCCCCATGGTAAACTTCCCTCATTATGTTCAAGAGAAGAGATGAAATCCCTGAAGCGGCTAGTCTTCCTGCGCCCACCACCAGAGTCACTTCTGTATTGGGGAGTGGCATTGCCTGGAAGGGCTCCATCAATGGCAGCGGTGGTGTGCGTGTCGAAGGCGCATTCGATGGGGACATCAATCTGCACGGTATGCTAGTTGTGGGTCAAACAGGTCGGGTAACCTGCGATCACGTGCGTGCCAATGTGGTCATCGTGGCCGGGGCATTGCGCGGGGATATCACTGCCGAGAAGGTTGAAATCCGCAGCACTGGCCGGGTGTGGGGGGATGTGGTCACCGCGGCCTTTGCCACCGAAGAGGGAGCTTTCTTACGCGGCCAAATCCGTATGGAAGAGAGTGTCGAGCTGGATTTGCCCAGTGATGAAGATGCAGAAGAGAATGAAGTTGTAGCTAATGTTGAAGCCGAAGCAAGGGCTGAGGCTGAAGCAAGGGCTGAGGCTGAAGCCAGGGCTGAAGCTGAAGACCAGGCTGAAACTGAAACGCAAGAAGACTCTGAAGACGATTGAAACACAGCTGGTTTTGCCCTATTGGGTTGGCGATATTCCTAGGGTTGGGGGCCTGTATTTTGCAGGATGCCCCCACTCAGGTTCCAGTTGACCCGCCTACCCAGGCGATATCTACATCCCCAACAGCAACAAACCAAACCATCCCATCTGCTGCTACCACAGCTACACTAACCCAGTCCACATTGGCTGCATCTGCAACGGCAACTGCGACTTTCACTCTTACCCCTGAACCATTGACTTGTTGGAACGAAGCCGGGCGCATCGAGAGCCAACAAATCAATACCCAATCACTGCCTGATCCCCTGGTCTTTCGCGTCTACCTGCCACCTTGCTATGATCTTCAAGTCGAAAGAGAATATCCCGTTCTTTATCTCTTGCACGGCCAATCTTACAATGATGATCAATGGGATCGCTTGGGAGTCGATGAGACTGCCGATCAGTTGATCTCCGCAGGAATAATTTCCCCATTCATCATCATTATGCCTGGCGATCGAGATCAGTACACTCCACCACCGCAGAATCTTTTCGGTGAGACCCTCGTATACGAGTTAATTCCTCATATTGATCAAACCTACCGCACAATTGACCAACGAGCTTATCGGGCAATTGGGGGTATATCGCGGGGCGGCAATTGGGCCATTCACCTGGGATTATCCCATTGGGAAATATTTGGAGCCATCGCAGGACACAGCACGCCTACCTTCGCCACAGATGGACCGCCGCGCATTCGTGAATATCTCCAGGCAATTCCTGATGACAAGCTACCACGCATTTACCTGGATGCTGGTGCAGACGACAGTTGGATCTCTTACACATATCAACTCGAAGCGATCTTAACCGAGGGAAATATTCCCCACGAATGGTATCTCTTCCAAGGAACCCATGATGAAGAATATTGGGCAAACCATATCGAGGATTACTTGCGCTGGTATACCCTTGATTGGTAAATCAGACCGAGTGATATAATCACCCCATGACCCTCACCCTAGCACTAGTCGAGCACATCGCTGAATTGGCACGCCTGCATCTCACTGAAGAGGAAAAAAATCGCTTTCGTCAGCAGTTATCGGCAATCCTGGCGTATTTCGAAGAACTCCAGGAGTTAAACACTGACCACATTTCCCCTACTTCTGGCATGCAATGGGGAACTAGCATGCTGCGACCCGATGAGTTGATCGCTGGCCTGGACATCGAAGAAATCCTCAGCAATGCGCCTGATGTCAGAGATCGGCACTTCCAAGTACCTCCTATATTCGAATAGTCTGCATGTCACAGCTAACCGATCTCAAGCTCACCCAGGTTGTTCAAGCGCTCGCGAATAAAGAGATTTCCAGCCGCGAGCTCACTCAAGCTTACCTGGATCGGATCGAACGCTTGGAACCCGAGTTGCACGCTTTTATCACTTTGGATCCAGAAAGCGCCCTCGCCCAGGCAGATTTGGCCGATACTCATCGGCTCAAAGATGCGGAGGGAGCATCACTACTCGGTGTGCCTATGGCGATCAAAGATGTGCTGGCCGTGAAGGGATTCCGCGCTACTGCTGGATCGAAGATCTTAGAGAGTTTTGTGTCCCCCTATGACGCAACAGTGGTCGAGCATCTGCGTAAGGCGGGTGTGGTCATCTTGGGGAAGACCAACACGGATGAATTTGCCATGGGCTCATCGACAGAGAATTCGGCCTATGGGGTCACGCACAACCCCTGGGATCAGAGCAGGGTGCCTGGTGGCTCCAGTGGCGGTAGCGCAGCGGCTGTTGCAGCGCGCATGACTGCCATCGCGCTGGGCACGGATACGGGCGGCAGTGTGCGCCAGCCAGCTTCCTTCTGCGGAGTGACGGGCCTCAAACCTACCTATGGCCGCGTTTCCCGCTACGGATTGATCGCTTATGGCTCCTCGCTCGACTCAGTCGGGGTATTGGGGCGGGATGTGGAAGATATTGCCTTGATCTATAACCAGATTAACGGGCATGATCCTCGCGATGCTACCAGCTCACCCAAACCTAAGGACGAGATTATTCTCAATGGAAATAGGAGCCTGCAAAACGTGCGCCTGGGCATCCCCGAGGAGTATTTCAGCGCTGGACTTCAAGTCGAAGTCGAAGCCGGGGTGCATGAGGCTATTCAGGTGCTGGAAACTTTGGGGGCAGAAATTCACCCAATTCAACTACCTCACACGAAATATGCTGTCCCGGTTTATTATCTGATCGCCCCGGCTGAAGCTTCGGCTAATTTAGCACGTTTTGACGGACTGCGTTACGGGCCACGCCTAGAGGCAGACAATCTAGGCGCTACTTATGCCCGCACGCGCGGTGAACTATTCGGGCGCGAAACCAAACGGCGCATCATGCTGGGAACCTATGCGCTCTCCGCGGGATATCAAGATGCATATTACGGCAAAGCACAAAAAGTTCGCACCTTGATCCGGCGCGATTTTGAGAAGGCTTTTGAGAGAGTGGATTTGATCGCTGCCCCGGTGGCTCCAACGACAGCCTTCGAAATCGGAGCTCATCGCGGCGATCCCTTGTCAATGTACCTGGAGGATATTTATACCTTACCTGCCAATCTGGCTGGCGTTCCTGGAATCGCTTTCACAGTAGGCTTCGACTCTCAAGGGCTGCCTATCGGCATACAACTGATCGGAGCTCATTTCCAGGAGCAAATCTTGATGAACGCCGCGCATAGTTATCAAAATGCAACTGATTGGCATACTAGGAAGCCAGATTTATAATCCAGCGAACTAAGAATATGCTGAGACGAAAAAAAGCTCCTCAAACAGGTCCTCTACAAGCTGCTGAAGAAACTTCCCAGCTATACCGTGTTTTGGCGCGCGCCAACCAAATCGCCAGCACTTTTGAGCTTGATGAGCTCTTACGTGAAATGCTCGACCTTATCATCACAGTGTGCGGTGCGAATACCGGCACCATGTACTTGCTCGATAAGGAAACCAATGAACTCATTTTTCAGGTTGTGCGCAGCGATAAAGCCGACACGACGCTCATTGGTCAGCGCATTAACGCTGATCGGGGCGTTGTTGGCGAAACGATTCGCAACAGAATAGCGATCGTCGTCGAAGATCTGGCTAACGATCCGCGTTGGTATGGTCCGGTGGGAGATAACAGTGACCAGCTTACCAATGCCATTTCCTTTCCACTTCTGCTGCGCGGCGAGCCTATCGGGGCAGTGCAGGTTTTTAATTACACGCACACACCGCTCCAACTAGTGCAGTTCCTGGGCAACCGCATGACTTCGGAATACGAAAAAGCCATGCTGCTTCAGAAGAGTGAAGAGCATAGCCAGCGCTTGCAAGTTATGATCAACTTGATCGCCCAGATCAGTACTACTTTGGACCGTGATCAAATTCTAAGCCTGATCATCGATAAAGCGCGCGGCCTGCTCAATGCCGAGGCCAGTTCTTTATTCCTCCTTGATGAAAAGAATGAACAGCTTATCTTGCATCTTTCTAGAGATGTCCATAAGACAAACCTGCCTCCACTGCGCATTCCGGCTGATACGGGGATCATTGGACACGTAGTCCGAACAGGTGAAATCGTCAGCACAAATGATGTCAGCCAGGATCAACGCCATTACAAAGGGATAGATCATATCAGCGGTGTTACCACGAAATCTTTGCTAGCCGTGCCATTGAAAATTCCCAATGTTGTGTTGGGCAGGGAGCGCGGCACTGCCGAAGGTCAAATTATTGGCGGGGTTGAAGCGGTTAATAAAATCAACGGATATTTTGATGAGAATGATATTGAATTGCTGAGTACGCTGGTGGAACAAGTTGCAACAGTGCTCCACATTACCAAACTCTATACAGATGCTGATGAACTGTTCTTAAATACCATCAAAGCTTTGGTGGCTGCCATCGATGCTAAAGATCCTTACACCGAAGGTCACTCCCAACGCGTGAGTGATTACAGCGTTGCCATTGCCCAACAGATCGACTTATCCCCTGAAATACGCCATCGCATTCGCATCGGCGCGCTATTGCATGATATTGGCAAGATCGGTATCCCAGATACCATTCTTACCAAGCCCGAGCGTCTCACACCCGTAGAATATGCTGTAGTGAAAAAACATCCCACCATCGGTGCCAATATCATCAAAGAGGTGCGCCTGCTACAAAAAGAACTTCCGGCACTCTCCCAGCATCACGAGCATATGGATGGAAGGGGATATCCCTACGGATTGAAAGGGAATCAGATCTCACCCATCGCCCGCATCGTCGCCGTGGCAGATGTCTTCGACGCCATCACCTCTGAGCGGCCTTATCGCAGTGCCATGGATTTCGAGACCGCCCTGGATATTCTTCGCAAAGAAGCTGGCACTCACTTAGACACACAATATGTTGAGGCGTTTATTGAGGCTTACACAAAGGGCAGAATCCACCCCCAGAAGCAAGAACCAAACTAAGATACAGGATGTTCTTCTTCTGTAAGTCGAGCTGATATTCTTACCCAGGGCGGTGGAATCAGGGTTTAGGGCGGAAAATTCGCTCCATGGTGCTGAAATCTATCTTGATAGGCTCTTCCCCAGCTTCGATGATCTGGCGGGTTTTTTCCAGGTAAGCTCGCTCCTCCTTGGCCAGGTTCTCTAGATCCCAGATCTGATGGCAGAAAGAGTACAGGATAATCCGCTGTAAGAAGAGGAAATCAGGGATGCGTTCCAGCCAATCCACATGAATAGGCCGCACACGTCGGTATCCCCTGACCAGGTACTCGAGGAATTCCTGGTTGAAGACTGCTTGGTCTTCTCCTTCGTAGCTGGCACCTGCATAATACAGTGAGACAGCCAAATCCTTGACGAACCAGCCGTACTCTGCGCTGTCGAAATCGTAGACCGTGAGTTGACCTTCATGGACATTGAAGTTCCACTGGGTCAGGTCAGCATGGGTCAAGCCGTATACCTCAGGTGATTTCGTCAAGTCATGGAGTTTTTCCAGGTGGGCGTGGGCATTTTCCAAAACTCGAATCTGATTAGCGGGGATGAATTTCTCCAAATCTAGGACATCATATTCATGCCATTGAGGGCGCAGAATCTCCAATTTCGGAACGTGGTGGTGGGCATGGTTGTGAATTTGCGCCATGACTTCTCCCCATTGTTCGAATAGATCCGCGTTCCAATATTTTTTCTTTGCCTCTAGATCGTCATCAAGCCACACGCCAGGAGCATACTCAAACATTGTTGCACCGAAATACGTTTTACTGGTTTCATGCGGAATAAGTTCTGTGAAGTTTCCTGTCAGTGATGGCAGGGCAGGCGCTACAGGTATGCCACGCGCGGCCATGTCATTGACCCAGGTCACTTCACCATGGATATGCTCTGCAGGGCGGTGCAGGCTGTGTGTCACCCGCAGGATGCGCGGCTCTGCTTCGATTTCACCTACATAGACGAAATTCTCGAAGCCCTCCAATTCGTCCAGGCTGGCCGGGTCGATCCCAAAACGCCTGGCAGCTTCTAGTTTGATCTCATCGTGGTAGATTGTTTTGGTTTCTTTTCGCATTTCTTTCTCTTTTCTAGCTACCCTACACTTTTGATTCTGGACGCGGATTCACGCAGATTAACAAGATTTATATAGGTTTTTTGTAATAGTCAAGAGTAGTTCACCCACGGCTTTTATCACGAATTTCTGCGAATGACGCCAATGACACGAATGAGCTACTGAAATAAATACATCACCGCGGAGACACAGAGTACGCAGAGCAAAAATGTGAAAGAGAGATGCAAAAACATAATCAAATAGCAAATGTTTCTTCGAATTTCTCAAAAAAACTTTAAAAATCTCCGCGCTCTCAGCGTCTCTGCGGTAAAATTGAACTTTTTTCAGTCACTCAGGAATGTTTTCTGAAAACCCGCCGGAATATTCGTGCAATTCAAGCCATTCGTTCATATTCGATTTTTTATCCGTTTGTCCATTTGTTCAAGCTGCTGTTGACCAATATATTATTTGACGGGTGTGCATAATGATTATTTTGAACCAATCAGCGAGATTGAAATCTCTGCTAAGACAGGAAGTCCGTTCAAACGGACTTGGTATTTCAGCAGAAAATTCATTTTCGCTGAATTCGTGAGTGAATTACTTATTCACGTTGCAAACGCCAGAGAGAATCAAACCATGGTGGGGCGATTTGAGTGAAGTGAGGCCAGGAACCGGGTTCGGGGTTTTGTCATCGAGCATGTACTCTTGCAGATGCAAGAAGATGAAGCCATTCTGATACTGTGACTTCAGCACCCAACAATCCAAAAGCAACCGAGTCTTGCCCACCACCGCCAGCCAGGCAGAGTACTTTCTTCCCTGCGACGTCCTTGATAACCCTATAGCGACAGACATACTTCGCAGCCTGTTCCGGGGTGAATCTAAAAATGGCTGAGACCATTCCACATTGGAATTCGCCAGGGCATTCCAGCGTTGGCGATTGGTTTTGTTGATATTGTCCATGACATTGTCTCCGCAGTGTTGGAAGGTCAGTTTGGCACCAGAGTATCAGTTTTTTTTCAAAGCAATTTTAGGCATATTCTCTGCGTCCTTGGCGCTCTCTGCGGTAAATGCAAAAGCCACGGCGCGTGGTGCACCGTGGCTTTTTATGACAGAGTGTGTGCAATTCCTGTTTAAATCAAACGACCGGAGGTGCAAGCCAGCAACGCGAAAAAGAACTGTCACCAGAGGTGGCAATTGGGCAGTTCTCTTCGTTTGTCAGGTGCATGAGGATGCCTCCGTATCTAAACAGCGGAGATGAGTCTACCGCGAGAGGGGGAGAGGGTCAAGGCGATTGTGAAATTTTATGCGATCTCGCCCATTCGCCCCAAATACGCCAGCGTTGCCGCTCCCGTGCGGATGCCGTTGATGAAACACTCCAGGGTCAGGTTCTCATTGGGGGCGTGGTTGGCCTCGTCTGCGTTGCCGTAAGGGATCACAAAAGCCGGCAATTCCAGGATTTTGGTGAACACATAATTAGGCAGACTACCACCAGCGCTGGGGATCTCGAAGGGCTCGACCCCCTAAGCAGCCCGAATGGCATCTTTCAAGGGTGCTGCATAGGGAGAATCTAGGGGGGTCTTCGAGGGCAACATGCCATCCAGGGGGATGAATTCCACATCTGGGGCTACGCGCTCGATGTGGGCGGCCACTTTATCAAGGATCTCATCGCGGGTTTGGGCCTCCACCAGGCGGATATCACACTTGACCACCGCTTCATGGGGCAGCACGGTCTTCGAACCTGGGCCGCCGTAGCCACTGTGGAAACCATTGATCGTGAAAGTCGAGTGGAACATCAAGCGGTCGTAAAACGGCCGCTCCAACGGTTGGTCGAGCTGCTGCATGCCAAGTTCAGCCATGAATTCTTCTAGATCAAGGGGCAGGCGCGCCACGGCTTTACGCTCCAGGGTGGTCGGGGGGATGATACTGTCATGGAAGCCCTCAATGGTGATCTCCCCGCGCTCGTTCTTCATACTGGCCAGCAGGTGGATCAACTGCCAGATAGGGTTTGGCACCACCCCGCCGTAATTGCCGGAGTGTACATCCCGGTTGGCGCCGCGCGCTCGCAATTCGAACGAAGCGATGCCGCGTACGCCGTACTCCAATAACGGCGTTCCAGATTCATGCAAAGTGCCATCGGCAGTGATCACCAGGTCTGCTTTTAATAAGTCCCGGTGTTGGCGGACAAACTCAGCAATATGTGGGCTGCCAATCTCCTCTTCGCCTTCCAGCAAGAAGAGCACGTTGCAGGGCAGCCTCCCATGCACAACGAAATGGGACTCAATCGCTAGCATCTGGGCAAAGTGTTGGCCTTTGTTGTCCCCAATACCACGGGCATAGATGCGACCATCTCGGATGACGGGCTCGAATGGCGGTGAAATCCATTCGTCCAGTGGGTCTGGGGGCTGAACGTCGTAATGGCCATACAGCAGAACCGTCGGTGCGTCAGGAGATTTCTCCCATCGTCCCAAAACCATAGGATGTCTGGCAGTCGGCAGGGATGTAGTCTCCATTCCGAGTTCGGTCAACATCTCAATCAGAATTTCAGCTACTTCACGGATGCCGATATCATGGGCGCTGATGCTGGGATGGCGCACGTATTCGATAAGGCGCTGGATAAAGTTTTCCCGGTTTTCATGGATATGGTTGTAAATTGGGGGTAGCGACGCAAGCATAGGTCAGTCCTTTCTCTTCAGGAAGTAACTTATTGGTATCGATATCAGATACAATGTGTCAGGCCGATTATAATCGCACCAACTCAATTGCTGGAGTCAGCACATGTCTAAACTCAACGATCCACAATATTTACTCACCCAACAATACCATAATGCCAGTAAGCTTAACGCTCGCATTCGCGTGCATGTTGAATTTAGCACCAACAAATACGGCTGGTGCCAATGGGTTTTCGATCAATTCGGTTTACCCAAGGAGTGCCGCATCCTGGAGCTGGGCTGCGGACCTGGCGACTTGTGGCGGGAAAATATGGGTCGGATTTTAGCAGGCTGGGAGATCATTCTCTCCGATTTCTCGCCTGGCATGATCGCCCAGGCGCAGCAGAATTTAGCAAACCAGCCTCACCCCTTCACTTTCGAGATCATCGACGCCCAGTCCATTCCTTATGAAGAAGGACAATTCGATGCCGTCATCGCTAATCATTTTCTCTACCATGTCCCGGACAGACCAAAGGCGTTCTCTGAAATCCACCGAGTTCTCAAAGATAATGGTAGGTTCTTCTGCAGCACGATAGGTGAAACTCATATGCAAGAGTTACCTACCCTAGTAAAAAAGTTCGATCCGGAGATCGAAACAATCTTTCAAAGCGAAGGCTATCCTTTTACCCTGGAGAATGGAGAACCGCAACTTCGAGAGTGGTTTTCGAATATTGAGGTCGGTCGTTATCCAGACGATCTACAGGTTACAGATGCCAAAATTTTGGTTGATTATGTCATGTCCACAATAAGTCTGGGTCTGAATGAGAAGCGCAGGGAGAAATTCACGCGCTTCATCGAAGCGGAGATGGCGGCTAATGGGAATATGATCCAGATCAAAAAGGATAGTGGCATGTTTGTAGCGCGCAAACCCATTGACGAATTGATTGCCCAGTGCTAAACTCCCGCCCAATATGTTGATCTCTACTGTGCAAACTTCCACCAAGAAGGCCAAGAAGAGCCAAAAGCTGCTGACTTTTTCGGCTTTTGGTCTTTTGAGGTTGCACGGATAAAATCTCTTATTTGATCGAACCAGTTACGAGTGACGAACCGCCCTCTGGATTGAAAGCCGCCAGAGGGCGTTTTTTTATCTTAGCTTGGAGGTAGCCCTATGTCATCCCCACATATTGGTGTTTTATTCTCTCGAGTGCGCGTGGAAGAGAAATGGATCTTTGCTGCTTTAGAACAACGTGGCATAAAATATACACGCATTAACGACAGCAAGATCAGCTTTGATTTAGAAAACCTGAAACCCTGGTCGCAATTTGATGTTATCTTAGCACGCAACCTCAGCTATGTACGTGGGCTATATGCTCTGCGTGTGCTCAATTCTTGGGGTATTAGAACTGTCAACAGCGCCCATGTGGCAGAAATTTGTGGTGATAAATTGAAAACCACCGCTATGCTGGCACAAGCTAAGATACCTCAACCGAAAACTGCAATTAGCTTCACCTCAGAATCTGCCTTAGAAGCCATTGAAGAAATTGGTTACCCAGTAGTGCTCAAACCGGTAGTCGGTTCTTGGGGGCGCTTACTATCCAAAATCAACGATCGCGACGCCGCTGAAACTGTACTGGAACATAAAACCATCCTCGGATCCTATCAACACTCAGTTTTTTATATCCAGGAATATATCGAAAAACCCAGCCGGGATATCCGTGCTTTTGTGATAAATAACGAGACAGTGTGTGCAATTTTCCGTAAATCTAGTCATTGGATCACGAATACGGCACGCGGCGGTTCTGGTGAGATTTGTACGGTAACCCCAGAGATCAACGATTTATGTGTTAGGGTTGCAAAAGCCGTTGGTGGGGGCATCCTGGCAGTAGATCTAGTTGAACACCCTCAAAAAGGTTTGCAAGTAATAGAGGTCAATCACACCATGGAATTTCATACTACCGTACCACTTACTGGTGTCGATTTTCCAAATCTGATCGTCGACTATTTATTGGATGTGGCAAAAGGTCAGAGAGATACTTTCGCAGAGCATACTTTCTCTTCAGATCGATACTGCTCTTCAGGTTATTGTTATATGCCAACAGAATCAACAATGAAGTAGCCCAAAAATAGGATGGGGTTACTCCATAAGACCCATCCCTCTCTTTTAGGAAATAATCATAATTTCTCTACCGTACATCGAACGAAATTCCCAGCCGACGAACCGCGTTCCTTCTGAAAATCGCCTGTTTTGCCCATTTTTAGCCTTAAGATATGCCAATTTTTCGTCATCAATTGCATAAGGAACGCGGTTCGTACTACGAAAGCGTCTGAAAAATAAATTCTACCAGCCAGCCCCCAGGGAATTTGTCCATCATTCAGTTCAAAAAGGTGTGTTGCAGCCTGGTGTTTCAGTGGCAAAAGCATTCTTCTGGAAATCCCTGGGGTCTTTTCAGACAGTTTCTAGATGTACGGTAGAAAGATCATAATAATGTGTACGCGCCTCTTGACTAACATATTTTCCCATGCTAAACTTCCGCCCAATATGTTGGCACCCATAACCACCCGCGTCCGACGCCCTCGTCCTAAGAACCCGCCCCCCATTTGGGAAGGTCGGGCGTCCGTGTTTGGGTAATCAACAAAAGTAAAACACACGCTCATTTCTTGTAAGCAAAGCCCTCCTTCCTAAGGAGGGCTTTTTAATTTTCAACCCCCCTCAATCCCCCCGTTGACGGGGGGAAGATGATAAGGAGAAAAACTATGCCTAGTCACCCAACCAAATCTGTCGAAAAAGTCGTGCTGGCCTACTCCGGCGGCCTGGACACATCTGTGATCGTGCCCTGGCTGAAGGAGAACTATGACTGTGAAGTGATCTGTTTCACTGCCGGTCTAGGCCAGGGCGATGAGCTGGACGGCCTGGAGGAAAAGGCCCTGGCCAGCGGCGCCAGCCAGATCATCATCAAAGACCTGGAGGAAGAGTTCGCCAGCGACTACCTGATCCCCCTAGTGCGCGCTGGGGCCATCTACGAGCGCAAATATCTTCTGGGTACATCAGTGGCCCGGCCGCTGACGGCCAAACACCTGGTCGATGTAGCTCACCAGGTCGGCGCTGACGCTGTAGCCCATGGCGCTACTGGCAAAGGCAATGACCAGGTACGTTTCGAGCTGACTGTCATGGCCCTGGACCCGCGCCTAAAAGTCATCGCTCCCTGGCGTGAATGGGAGATCCGCTCCAGAGAAGACGCTCTGGAATACGCCGCAGCGCGCGGCATCCCCGTCCCTAACACGCTCAAGTCCATTTACAGCCGTGACCGTAACCTGTGGCATCTCTCCCATGAGGGCGGTCCCCTCGAAGAGACCTGGGTGGAACCCGAAGAGGATATGTTCCAACTTAGTGCCTCACCCGAAGAAGCCCCCAACACACCTGAATATGTGGAAATCGAGTTTGATTCTGGGATACCTACTACCCTCAACGGCGAGAAGGTCACCCCGGCCCAATTAATCACGCAACTCAATACCATTGGCGGCGTTCACGGCATCGGGCGCACCGATCTCGTTGAAAATCGTCTTGTGGGAATGAAATCGCACGGGGTTTATGAAACGCCCGGGGGCACAATCCTCTTTGCTGCCCACCGCGATCTCGAATCCCTGGTGCTTGATAAAGCCACGATCCAGTTCAAGGATATGGTGGCGCTCAAATATGCCGAATTGCTTTACAACGGCCTGTGGTTCACGCCACTCAAAGAAGCCATTGACGCTTTCATGGATAACACCCAAGGGCCAGTCACGGGCACTGTACGGCTGAAACTTTACAAGGGCAACATCATATCTGTTGGGCGCAAGAGCCCCTTCTCGCTCTACCGCGAGGATTTCGCCACCTTCGGGCAAGAGGATGTCTATGACCAATCCAATGCTGAAGGCTTTATTCATCTCTACGGTCTGCCCTTGAAAGTGCGCGCTCTCAATAATTTGCCTGTGTCTGGGTTAGATATGCCCAAGCCGGACTACACTCGCTTCAAGCGGGACTGATCAGTAACCAGTAACCAGTAACCAGTAACCAGTTGCCAGTAACCAGAACTGGATATCGAAAACTGTTTACTGAATACTGACAACGGAGTAAACCATGACCCTCTGGAAAGGCAGATTTTCTGGCAATTCAGATCCCGAAATGTTCGACCTGAATGCCTCGCTCAGTTTCGATCAGCGCATGGCGGAGCAAGACGTGCGTGGCAGTCTGGCTTGGGCCAAAGCCCTCGAGTTGGCTGACGTTTTGACAGTGGACGAGCGCGCTCAGATCGAGGCTGGTCTGAACCAAATTGAGTCCGAATTTCGCTCCCAAAGCTTTATCTTTGCCCCCGGAGACGAAGACATCCACACCGCTGTGGAGCGCCGCCTGGGAGAGATCATCGGCCCGCTGGCCGGCAAGCTGCACACAGGACGCAGCCGCAACGATCAGGTTGCCACTGATTTCCGCCTCTGGCTGCTCGATCAGCTCCCCAACCTGGCAGCCGCCCTGGCTGAACTGCAATCCACTTTGATCGCCCGCGCCGAAGATGATATGGACATTATCATGCCGGGCTACACACACATGCAGCGCGCCCAACCGGTCTTACTCAGCCATTGGTGGCTTTCTCACTTCTGGCCCTTACAACGCGATCTGGATCGCCTGTCAGCTTTGAGACCGCGCCTGGCGGTGCTGCCGTTAGGAGCCAGTGCTCTCGCTGGTACGCCCTTCCCCATCGACCGCCATGCCCTGTCTGAGAACCTTGGTTTTGACCAGCCATCACCCAACAGCATCGACGCTGTCTCTGACAGAGATTTCGCGGTGGAATTCCTCTTCATCGCTGCGCTGATTGGTACCCACCTCAGTAAATTGGCTGAGAATATGGTCCTGTTCACCGGTACCGAGTTTGGCTTTTTCGAACTCGACGATGCCTATGCCACTGGTTCCAGCCTGATGCCCCAAAAGAAGAATCCCGATCCTTTTGAACTGGCACGCGGCAAAGCTGGGACTCTGCTGGGTTATCTCACAGGGCTACTGGCAACACTCAAAGGGTTACCATCGACGTACGATAAAGATCTGCAAGAGGATAAAGTGCCCGTTTTTGCGGCCTACGACACTTTGATGGCTCTACTGCCTGTCATGTCCAAATCCCTAAGCACACTCACAGTGTATCCCCAAAGGATGGCATCTGCTATTGATGTGGGCATGATGGCTACAGATTTGGCAGATTATCTCGTAGGGCATGGTATCCCCTTCAGGGAAGCACATGACCTCACAGGTCAAGCAGTAAGGCTCTCTCTCAGAAGAGGGATTTCCCTTGGGGAATTAGCTCTCTCTGATTATCAGTCCATCCATGGAATATTTGACAAATCCGTCTACGCAGTCTTCGAACCGCGCCAGAGCATCGCCCGGCGGAAAGCCTTCGGTGGAGCCGCACCGCAAGCTGTGAAAGAACAAATCAAACAAGCCAAGGAATATCTAAAGGAGTAAACCATGTCTCAACTAAACTGCCCCGAATGTATCGCCGAACTCGAGCTCGAAGACGGCACCGAAGCCAATGAAATTATCGTCTGCCCGGACTGCGGCGTAGATCTGGAAGTGACATCGCTCGATCCGGCCGAAGTCGAATTAGCCCCCATGGAAGAAGAGGATTGGGGAGAGTAAAACAAGCGAGCAATTAGGCAAATCAGCAATTACCCAGTTGTTCTTTTGCTGATTTGCGCTTTTGCTACTTTACATCTCTGGAGCCATTTATGTCCCCACAGCCTCGAATTGGTGTACTCTATTCCCGCGTGCGCGTCGAAGAGAAGTGGATCTTCGCAGCCCTGGAGCAGCGCAACGTTGATTACGATCGTCTGGACGACCGTAAAATTCATTTTGACCTTTGCAATAACGAACCATGGCTGAAATACGATGCTATCCTGGAGCGCAGTATCAGCTATGCCCGTGGCTTGTACGCTTTGCGCACGCTGAATGCCTGGGGAATCCCTACGGTCAACACAGCTACTGTGTCCGAGGCTTGTGGTGACAAGATCGCTACCAGCACCGCCTTAGCCAAAGCCAATGTGCCGCAACCTTGCACTCAAGTTGCCTTTACCCCAGAGTCTGCCCTGAAAGCCATTGAAAATCTTGGTTATCCTGCAGTGCTCAAACCGGTGGTGGGCTCTTGGGGACGGTTGCTGGCCAAGATCAACGACCGCGATGCCGCCGAGGCCATCCTGGAGCATAAATCAATACTCGGTTCATACCAGCATTCGATCTTCTACATTCAGGAATTCATCGAGAAACCCGGTCGCGACATCCGTGTCTTCGTTGTCGGCGACCAGGCCATCACAGCCATTTACCGCAAATCTCCACACTGGATTACCAATACATCACGCGGCGGGATCGGCGAAATTTGCCCGCTGACATCTGAATTGGAGACGCTCTGCGGGGAAGCCGCTCGCGCCGTTGGGGGTGGAGTGCTGGCTGTGGATGTGATCGAACATCCCGAGCGCGGCTACTTGATCAATGAGATCAACCACACCCTGGAGTTCAACACTGCCCAACCAACTTCGGGCATCGATATTGCCGGAATGATTGTGGATTACCTAATTGATGTGGCGAAGGGAAGATTGGAGATTGGAGATTAGATATTAGATATTGGATATTGGATATTTGGTGCTCCGATTCCCAATACCCAATACCCAATACCCAATACCTAACCCCCATTTTCCGAAGGAGTGTTTATGGTTCGAGCATCTATCATCGGCGGGTCGGGTTACACCGGCGGGGAATTGCTCCGCTTGCTGTTAGCTCACCCAGAAATAGAGGTCATCCAGGTCACTTCGCGGCAAAAGCTGGGTGAGTATGTCTACCAAACCCATCCCAACCTACGGGCACAAACCAGCCTGAAGTTTACATCTCCCGAAAAACTTCAGCCTACTGATATGCTCTTCTTGGCTTTGCCCCACGGACAGGCTCAACATCATATCGAACGCTATGCTGAAGTAGCAGGATATATCATCGATCTCTCGTCAGATTTCCGCCTGCGAAGCCCCGAATTTTACGAAGAATGGTACGAAGAAGCCCACGCCGCCCCAGATTGGCTGGTCAAATTCGTTTATGGGCTACCCGAGATTCATCGTGAGGAGCTGCGCCAGGCCAAGTACGTCAGCGGTGTGGGCTGCAATGCCACAGCCAGCAATCTGGCTCTGCTGCCGCTTATCCAGGCTGACCTACTTGATACCGGCAAACCGGTCATCATCGAGCTAAAAGTTGGCTCCTCGGAGGGTGGCGCATCGGTCAACCCCGGCTCTCATCATCCCGAACGCAGCAGCGTGATACGCACATATGCGCCCTACGGACACCGTCATACTGCCGAAGTCATCCAGGAGATGGGCTTATTGTCTTCCCAGAAAAATAGCTCCGGCTGGTCTCCTGACCAAGCCGAACACGGTCAGGAGACCGGTTCAAGCAAGTATGGGGATAGTTTCGCCATGAATGTCTCTCTGACCATGACGTCGGTTGATCTGGTGCGAGGCGCACTTGCCACTGTTCACGGATATGTCAAGGATGGCGTGGATCTCAAAGATTTGTGGAAAGCTTACCGGAGTGCCGCCGCTGAGAATCCTTTCCTGCGGGTGGTCAAAGAAAGGCGCGGCATCTACCGCGTCCCTGAACCCAAGATCCTGGCTGGGTCTAATTACGCCGATGTGGGCTTCGACTTGGATCCCGCCACCGGGCATGTGATCTCTATTTGTGCCATCGACAACCTGATGAAAGGTGCTTCCGGCTCGGCAGTGCAGTCGATGAATTTGATGCTGGGCTTGGACGAGACGCTGGGGTTGGAGTTCCCTGGCTTACATCCGATTTAGGATTGATGATTTCTGATTGACGATTTGAGCTAATTTCAGGAGATATAGAATGACAGACAAACAATCAAAAATCACAAATCGAAAATCCACAATCGTGGTGAAACTAGGCGGTACCGAGGGTGTGGACTTTTCTGCTATTTGTAGGGATGCTGCCTCACTGCTGGAAGGTGGACAACGTTTAGTTCTGGTGCATGGGGGTTCGGCAGAGGCCAACGCTTTAGGAGAAGGTGTTGGTTATCCGCCCCGCTTTGTCACTTCACCTTCAGGTTTTACATCGCGTTATACAGACCGTAAAACCCTGGAGATTTTTGCAATGGCGGTCAATGGCAAAGTCAACACACTTTTGGTCGAACAACTCCAAATCTTGGGCGTCAACGCATTTGGCCTGAGCGGCCTCGACGGACAGGTGATGGTCGCCAAACGCAAAGCCGCTATCCGCATTGTTGAAAATGGTAAACGAAAAATGCTGCGCGACGATTACACGGGCAAAATCCAACAAATCAATACGGAATTGCTAAACACGCTGCTTGAAGCCGGATACACGCCCGTGATTGCTCCGCTGGCAGTCAGCGAGCAGGGCGAAGCCCTCAATGTCGATGCCGACCGGGCTGCAGCCATGGTCGCTGCGGCTTTGAATGCTGACACCCTCTTACTACTCACCGCCGTCCCAGGCCTGCTGAGAAATTTTCCCGATGAAAGATCACTGATCAAGAATCTCTCCCATGCAGAACTCGAAGGCGCCATCGAAATTGCCCAAGGTCGTATGAAGAAGAAAGTTCTTGGCGCGGGTGAAGCGCTGACAGGCGGCGTGGGCCAAGTCATCATCGCTGATGGGCGAGTCGGAAATCCCATTTCGAATGCACTGTTTGGCTATGGTACGGTAATCAAACAATAGATTAGGAATCCAGGAAAGCAGGATGCGGACAAAATTGATTCATGAATTCCTGGCTTCCTCATTGGATCAGAGTTTATGTCAAAAACACAAATTTTAGAAACACAACACACTTCTGGCGTTTATGCCAAGCGAGATTTAGTTATCGTACGCGGCGAGGGTGCTACGCTCTGGGATGAGCAGGGGAACGAGTATATCGACTGCGTAGGTGGGCAAGGCGTGGCCAACCTGGGGCATGCTCACCCGGCAGTCGTGGCAGCGATCAGCGAGCAAGCCGCCCGGCTGATATCCTGCCCGGAGATGTTCTACAACGACACGCGCGCCAAACTGCTCGCCAAGCTGACCAGCTTAGCCCCGGTGGGCATGCAACGCGTCTTTCTGACCAACTCCGGCACTGAAGCCGTCGAAGCGGCATTCAAGTTTGCCCGTTTCAGCACCAAAAACACCAAGATCATCGCCTCTATGCGCGGCTTCCACGGACGCTCGATGGGGGCCTTATCGGCCACCTGGAATAAGAAATATCGCGCCCCCTTCACGCCTCTGGTGCCGGATATTCACCACGTCCCTTACAACAACCTGGAAAAACTGACGGGCGAAATGGATGAAAACACTGCCGCAGTGATCCTGGAAATTGTGCAAGGTGAGGGCGGCGTACACCCAGGAGATGTGGGATATTTCCAGGGTGCGCAAGAGCTTTGCCGTCAGCATAGTGCTTTGCTGATTATTGACGAAATCCAAACCGGTTTTGGGCGCACGGGCAAGATGTTCGCGCTAGAACATTTCAACTTACGGCCTGATTTGCTCTGTCTGGCGAAATCGATAGCAGGGGGCGTGCCGATGGGCGCTGTGCTGCTCGGCGAACGGGTTGCTGAACTCTCTCCTGGCATTCATGGTTCAACCTTCGGCGGTAATCCCTTGGCAGCCGCCGCGTCCCTGGCTGCTCTGAATGCGCTCGAAGAGGAACAACTGCCCCAACGCGCAGCAGAGCTGGGCGCATACTTGCTGGAGGAACTGAAAGAAATCGATTCCCCCCTGATCCGCAGCGTGCGCGGTTTAGGTCTCATGATCGGTATTGAACTCAAACAAAAAGTGGCCCCTTTCATCGCCGCCCTGAGCGAGCGCGGCATCCTGGCATTCCCTGCTGGTCTGACCGTAATCCGGTTGCTGCCGCCGCTGGTGATCACGCGCCAACAGGTGGATCGGGTGATTGCAGCATTACGTGAAGTATTGGCAGGAAGTATTACATGATAGACGACGGACGGCGGACGACAGACGACGGAAACGCCAAAACCCTCATTGAATTAGTGAAACACTACAGCCCTTCAGGGGAAGAAGCCGCTGCGGTGGATTATTTAATCCGGCGTATGGCGGAATTAGGTTTTGGGCGCGCTTTTCGAGATGAGGCTGGCAACGCCATGGGAATGATCGGAGACGGACCTCGCCAGGTGATCCTGCTTGGACACATTGACACCGTCCCCGGAGAGATACCGGTGCACCTCGCCCCACCTCCCCACCCTGACGGGCACCCCCCATCCCATCTCCTGTCAGGAGAGGGGATGGGGGGATGGGGGGGTAGGGATGAGGTCCTTTATGGCCGCGGCTCAGTCGATGCCAAAGGTCCACTGGCCGCCTTTGTAGACGCGGTCGCAATTGTTGGCCCGGTGGAAGGTTGGCAATTCGTTGTCATCGGGGCTGTAGACGAAGAACGCAATTCCACCGGGGCGCGTTTCGTGGCTGATCAGTATCATCCCGATTTTGCCATTATCGGAGAGCCCTCCCGCTGGGATCGTATCACTTTGGGGTATAAAGGCAGCGCCTGGGCTGAGATCATTGTACGACGCCCGATGTCACACACCGCCAGCGAGAATAAGAACGCCCCTGAAGTTGCAGTGGAGATTTGGAACCGCGTGCGCGCCTGGGTGGATAAATTCAACATGCAGCATCAACGAGTCTTCGAGCAAGTGCTCCCCTCACTAACCAGTATTTCCTCTGGGGATGATGACTTTGAGACCTGGGCAAGCCTGCGGGTGGGAGCACGTCTTCCTATATCAGTATCACCTGAAAGCTGGTCTGAAATCCTGCAAAAGTTAGCATCCCCGGAAAAGGTCGAATCGCTTGGGTCCGCCATTCATGCCTATCAAGCCGATAAAAAAAACCCCTTAGTGCGAGCATTCTTAGGCGGGATCCGGTCTGCGGGGGGCAAACCGGGCTTTGTAGTCAAGACTGGGACTGCCGACTTGAATATCGTCGCCCCCAAATGGGGATGCCCGGCGCTAGCGTATGGGCCAGGCGATTCCAATTTAGATCATACCCCCAATGAACATCTCTCATTGGATGAATATCGTCAATCAGTAAGGGTTCTTCAGAATGTTTTGAAGAGGTTAGCCAAAGGTTAATCACGGTGCTAAAATCCTCCATCGACCATCTTGGCTGCTAGCCTGCACGGAGAATGATAGTGCTGATCTAAATCCAATAATTTGCTCGAACCGTTCTCTAGACCCGCAAAGCGCGGTGAATTTTCACCAACGCCGAGGCTGCGGACGACCGTCCTGAGCGATATTTTGAAAAAGCATTAAGTCGATACCTGATTTGCTAAATAATCATAACCCTGTTATACTCGTCGCCTGTGTTTGCGAACAGTTGGTTCGCAATTTCTAATCGTATTGAATTATCGGGCTGAGTGTGCGACTTGGCTCACCGAGTCAAGGAGTATATCTCGTGAATTTCGACCATTTTTCTCTCGACCCGCGCCTCAACGCGGGCATCAGGGTCGCCAGGTACAACGTCCCTACCCCCATCCAAGAACAAGCTATCCCTATTGCGCTCGAAGGGCGTGATATTTTAGGTATCGCTCAAACCGGCACAGGAAAAACTGCGGCCTTCGTTTTGCCTATTCTGCAACGATTGACCAGAGGTAAATTGCGCCAGGCGCGTGCACTCATCGTTTCACCAACGCGTGAACTCGCTGAGCAGACTCACCAGGTAATCAGGGTTTTGGGAACGAAAACAAAAATACGCAGCGTTACTGTTTATGGTGGGGTAAATAAAAACCGGCAGATCGAGGCATTACGGCGAGGCGCCGAAATCATTGTCGCCTGTCCGGGGCGTCTGCTAGATATCGTCAGCGATGGTTATCTAGACCTATCACAGGTCGAGGTATTCGTACTAGATGAAGCCGACCGCATGTTCGATATGGGTTTTCTGCCCGATATCCGACGTATCATAAAACTTCTCCCTCAAGAACGGCAATCGCTTTTCTTTTCGGCGACGATGCCCGAGGATATTCGCAAGCTCGCAGACAAAATACTTGTCAATCCTGCCACGATCCAAATTGGGATGATTGCTCCTGCCAAGACCGTATCCCACGCGCTTTATCCTGTGCCATTCAAACAAAAGAAAAGTCTGTTATTCCACATGCTGAAGAATACTGCTACCGGGCGAGTATTGATCTTCACGCGCACAAAACGGCGTGCACGTTATCTGGCGAGCGATCTGGCAAAACGAAGCTACCGTGTTTCAGCACTACAAGGTAATATGTCACAAAATGCTCGTCAGCGAGCTATCGACGGCTTTAGAAATGGAAAGTATGATATTCTGGTCGCCACCGACGTGGCTTCACGAGGCATCGACGTAACTGATATTTCCCATGTAATCAATTACGACATGCCGGATACGATCGATGCCTACACCCACCGCATTGGCCGTACAGGACGCGTCCATCAGAGCGGTGAAGCTTTCACCTTTGCCTCACCGGAAGATGCGCAGATGGTGCGTGAAATCGAGAGAGCATTAAAAACGCGCATTGACCGGCGAAGACTCCCAGAATTTGATTACGCTGGATTCAATCCTGAAACCCAATTTCGGCGAGGTCACTCAAATCAACCACGCAAAAAATCATCTCAACGGAAAAATGGATCACGCAACCATCAATCCCGACAGAACAAGAGATACTATAAAAAACCGAAACAATCTGCGTAATCTTCTTAGAAAATCTTCGGGACGGCGACCATAGCCGTCCCTTTTCTATTATATTTTGACGACTACAGAGTGTACCGCAAAAGTGTCGGTAAGGTATAGAAAAAACCGCTCTGAGCGCTTC
>CAZUSV010000108.1:10942-21730 GCA_964622645.1 uncultured Anaerolineales bacterium | reverse complement strand
CCTCGAAGCCATAACGTAAGAAGGATGTTAATTTTCTTGCATTTATTTCATAAAAACTACCTACTGAGGTGATAGAGTGGTAAAATCTGGTCGCCAATTTTGGCTTTTGGATAAATTTGGAGGTATCAGTGGATTCTTCTAGAAATCGATCTTCCTTTATATACATACTTTTTATCATTGGTATAGCGATTTTGCTGTTTTTCAATTACCGTCAGAGTGCTACCACTCAGGAGCCATTGACGATCAATGAGCTTGCCATGCAAATTAGAAATCGTGAAGTGGCCAGGATTGTAAGCGATGACAACGAGATCCGGGTTATTTATCATGAGGGCACGGCCGAGGGCACGGTTCATAAAGAGCCTGCTTCCACACTTGTTGAACAACTCAAAGAGTTTGGTGTCACAACAGAAGAGTTAAACCCAGAATTCATAAAAATTGAAGTGCAGCCACCTAGTCAGTGGGTGGGTGTGGTCACTGTGCTCAGCTACGTGGCCCCAATCATCCTGTTAGGTGCGATGTTCTGGTTCATCTTCCGACAGGCGCAGGGTGGTAGTAATGCTGCCATGGCGTTTGGAAAATCCCGAGCGCGCATGTTCTCGGGTGATCAACCAACGGTGACCTTCGAGGATGTTGCTGGTGTTGAAGAAGCAAAAGTAGAGTTAGAAGAAGTGGTCGAATTTTTGCAGGAGCCTGAGAAATTCATTGCCCTGGGCGCACGCATCCCAAAGGGTGTGCTGCTGGTTGGCCCTCCGGGTACTGGAAAGACGCTTCTGGCAAAGGCGGTCTCAGGCGAAGCGGGCGTGCCTTTCTTCTCTATCTCTGGATCAGAATTTGTGGAAATGTTTGTCGGTGTGGGCGCCAGCCGTGTGCGCGATCTGTTTGATCAGGCCAAGCGTCACTCGCCGTGCATTGTCTTTGTGGACGAGATCGATGCTGTGGGTCGCCAGCGAGGTGCTGGATTAGGTGGCAGCCACGACGAACGCGAGCAGACTCTCAATCAGATGCTGGTAGAGATGGATGGTTTTGATACCGATACCAATGTGATCATTGTTGCAGCCACCAATCGCCCCGATGTCCTCGATCCCGCTTTGCTGCGACCAGGACGTTTCGACCGCACTGTGGTTCTCGACCGCCCAGACCTGCGCGGCCGTGAGGCAATTCTCAAAATTCATGTGCGTGGCAAACCTTTGGACAACGAAGTCAATCTGACAGTTCTGGCCCGGGCGACGCCTGGATTCGTTGGTGCAGATATCGAAAACTTAGTCAACGAAGGGGCCATTCTGGCTGCCAGACGTGACAAGAAGGTCATCGGCCAGGATGAGTTCGAAGAGGCCATCGAGCGCGTTATCGCAGGTCCCGAGCGTAAGAGTCGCTTGATCAGTGATAGCGAAAAACGCATCATTGCCTATCACGAGGCTGGTCATGCTGTGGTTGCCAATGCCTTGCCTGAAGGAGATCCTGTACATAAGGTATCGATAACAGCTCGTGGACAGGCTGGTGGCTATACCCTGATACTCCCTGAAGAAGATCGTACGTTGATGGCAAAGAAGAAGATGGTTGCTGATATGATCGGCCTATTGGGTGGCCGCGCTGCGGAAGAGCTGGTTTTCAATGATATCACTTCTGGGGCCTCCAACGATCTCGAGCGGGTTACCCGCCTGGCCCGGACAATGGTCACGCGCCTGGGCATGAGCGAAAGCCTCGGCCCTATGGTTTATGGCCAGAAAGAAGAGTTAATTTTCCTCGGCCGCGAGATATCTGAGCAACGCGACTATTCAGAATCGGTTGCCGAGAAGATCGATATTGAAATTCGGGGCATCGTAGCTGATGCTTATGAGCGGGCTAAGGAAATCTTGATCAAATACCGTGCCAAGTTGGACGAAATTGCTGATAAATTGCTGGAAGTCGAAACATTGACACGCGAAGAGTTCGAAGAGATTTTCCCACCCCCTGTCGAGAAAAATGGTGGCACGCCGATGCCACAGGCTGCCTAGCCAAAACAAAACAATCACCGGGGTGTGTTGGTGTGAGGCCACACCCCGGTTTGATTTAATTTTGACTCTCTAGGAATCGCCAGGGTAGCTCCCAAATCTGGGCATTACCACGGGAATTCCTAGAGCCCCCATATATGCCGCACGGAAATCTCTTCATCGGCTTTTTTCAGTGGACTCATTAGTGAAAGGTATGCCAAGGAGAAATATCATGAAGGTTCAAGCAAACGTCTGTATCAATGGAACAAAAGAACAGGTCTGGGGTGCCATCACCAATATCGAAGACTCCGTCAATACGATTAAGGCTATTGAAGAAATAGAAATTCTCGAAAAGCCAGAATCTGGAATCATTGGATTGAAATGGCGTGAAACTCGGACCATGTTTGGGCAGTCGGCGACAGAAGTGATGTGGATTACTGATGCCGAGGAGAACGAGTTTTATCAGACGAGGGCTGAGAGTCATGGAGCAGTGTATGTATCGAGGTTTCATATCGATGAGAAGGGAGATGAAACCTGCCTGACCATGCAATTCGATGGCGAGCCTCAAGGGACTATTGCCAAAATTATGGCTTTTGTTACAGGCTTCATTTTCAAGAATGCAACCCAGAAAGCCATGCAAGAGGACCTTGAGGATATAAAAGCATTCGTTGAGGGTCTCTAGGTCTCTAGGAATTCCTGGGGCGATTCCATGAGAGCCTTTGTTGAAAGTTTGGAATGAGCGATATAAAAGCTTATCAAACTGCCTTGGAAAAGGCAGCAATTTATCGAATATCTGATGCGGGTTACCTGCGCATCAGCGGTGCAGACCGGGTCGATTTTTTGCAGCGCCAGACCACGAATGATATCCGCCTGTTGAAATCTCCGCTTGCCTTGGTTAGCGTTTTGACTTCATCCACGGCGCGTATCCTGGATGTGCTCACGCTCATCGACGAAGGTGATCAGATTGGAATCCTGACCTTGCAGCAACGGACAGATGCCACGATAAGTTTTCTGCGCAGCCGGATTTTCTTCAATGATGATGTCAGTCTCGATGATCTCAGTACAGAATTTGATCAAATCCTTCTCTTTGGACCTAAAGCTGCCGATACTCTAGAATCTTGGGGGATGAATCTCCCTGGAGAAGGAGAGGTGGCACAGATTGATATCGATGGAGCATTGGTTACAGTCATTGGTCAAGCTGGCTTCGCAGAGATCGAATTTCGACTTCTGTTTTCCGAGGTTGAGAGTGATACCGTGATATCTGCGCTATTGAAAGCTGGAGCCACTCAAATCGATGAAGAAGTTCATCAGATTTTGCGCATAGAAGGGGGTATTCCCAGGGCACAGGGAGAGTTGACTGATAATTTCACACCCCTTGAGGTTGGGCTTCAAGATTTGGCCATTTCGCTCACCAAGGGTTGTTATACGGGCCAAGAAATCATCGCCAGACAGGTCAATTACGACAAGATCACCCGCCGATTGGTTGGACTGCGCCTCGATGCTCCCGTCGATCCCGGTGCTCAAGTGCACGCCGATGGTAAACCCGCTGGCCAGGTCACTTCCATCGCTAACTCCCCCCGTTTTGGAGACATCGCTTTGGCTATATTGAAACGCCCCTTTGACCAGGCCGATACTAAAGTTGTTGTGGGGAATATTCAAGCGCTCGTTGTGGAGTTGCCTTTTAGGTAACCGAACATAGAAAGTGACCTGGTCGGGAGACCATACACTATTGTAGCTTCGCAGAAATCCATAAAAATCCGTGTCGATCCGTGTCCTACAAAAGCAAAAACCCCGCCTAATGAGCGGGGTTTTGTTCGCAACGAGGAGAGCTGTAGTAAACCGCCAGCGGTTCTACTTGTCCTGTTTCAGTGTGCGAGAAAAGATTTCCTCTAGTTCATCATCCATCGAGGATGATTTCTTAGCTTTCTTCGTATTGGTCTTGCTTTCACCATTCTGCGAACGTTCCATGGCCTCTCGTAGGGCAGCTTCCATGGCGGTGGGAACGGGCTCTTCCGGTTCTTCGTTTTCGATGACTTCCTTTACCTTCTTGGCTGCTTTTTGAGGAGGATCCTGGAGGGTTTTCATGCTTAGCTTGATCTGCTTGCGCCGACGATTCACGCTGAGAACTTGGACCTCGACATCATCTCCTTCCTTGACGACATCTGAGGGAGAATCGATAAAACCGTGGGCCAGTTCACTGATGTGCACTAGACCAGGTCGTTCAGCGCCAATATCAACGAACGCACCGTACTTCTCCAAACGTGTAATTTTGCCTTCAGTGGTCATACCTTTTTTGATCTCACGCCATTCCAACCCCAGTGGCTCGATCATGGTCAATTCAATACGTTTGCGCTCGGAGAAGACCTGCCGAACCCAGACATCAACTTCTTGCCCAATTTCGACAACATCTTCTGCTCGATTGACAGGTTCTTTTTGCATTCGAGAAATGTGGACCACACCGGGAACTTCCAGGCCAATATCCACAACAACGCCTGCCAGCATTGTCTTAACCACCGTACCGCTAAGCTTATCTTTGGGGTTAAGTTCCTCAATGCTCTTCGGTTGTTTGGTCATGATACTACTCTCCTTACGATTCCTTGTACACAAAGCCGACCGATGATTATACCGTCCAAGCGATTTAATGTCAAAGGCAATTGGATTATTGCGTATAGGAGAGGTTTGATATTGCTTTGATAGAGGTGATCCCTGCGAGAAATCAAGCTCGGAAGCCTGTCCTCCGACAACCCGGTGAGTTCAAAATTAGGAAGCATCCGTAGCGGTTACGCGCAGCTGCTCACCCTAGATTACAATTCTTCGAGCATCATCGAGATCGGATAATGATCGCTGAAACCGTCTTGGTTGAGATCTTTCGCTGGTCTGCCAAAATTGATGGGGGAGGGGTAATCTCCATCAGCAGCCATGCCAGCGAAAATCTCTAATTTGATCGCATGTTTCCAGTTTGGCCGCTGATGAACTTTGAAACCGCTTTTACCATTCAAAATTCCTTTGGATACCAGGAACTGATCGAGCACATTGGGAAAATTATCAAAGTAATGCGTACCGCTTGCCTCTCCCAATAGAGGCCAACATAGGTTCAATAATCGTGGCGATCTGGCATTTAGCACCTTCGTCGTGCTGCTCGTGCTGAGTGCATATTCGCTCAGAGATCTGTCAAACGGCTCGTCATTGAAATCACCCATCACAACGACACCGGCATCTTTATCTACTACTTCATAAATTCTTTCGATCCAGTAGCTCATTGTTTCCGCTGCAATGATGCGGTACGGTTCTGATTTATAAGCGCCCCCCCGCCTTGATGGCCAATGGTTCCCCAAAGCGATCAGCAATTTTCCTGATGAAGTCCTGAGGTTGACTTGATATAGATCCCTTGTTGCAGCTCTTTTCAATACAACGTGGAAGAAATCCCTTTCGAAGGATAGTTTGTCGCTATCGAAGATAAAGGCCACATCGATACCGCGTTTATCGCTAGTGTCGTGATGGGCTACTGCGTAATTGCGTCCAAGAGGTGCCAGGCTATCGACGAGTAAATCCATTACATTTTTGTTCTCAACCTCGCATACGCCCAGTAGGTCTGGGCCAGCGCCATCATTGATTTGGAAGATGACCTTTGTAAGTTGTTCGATCTTGCGGTCTAGGATTGCTTGATTCCAGTCCCGTAGTTCCTTGTTGAGTTGTTTCTGCAGCCACTTAGGTCGATCAGGCGAGTTCTGTATATCGAATAGATTTTCGACGTTCCACCAAGTAATATAGTATTCATTCATTTTTTTTCTCCTTACTGAAAAAGCTCGCTCAAGAAACAAATACCGCTCGCGACAAACTCGAGCGGTTTCTACTGTATGGAAATTATTTCTTCAAGTATATCGATGAGTACACCAGGTTGATCCTCGATTTGAGCAATTGCCTCGACCCAAAGAGCGGACTTGCCAGCGCGCACTTTGGGGCTGGTGCGTGCTATTCTGGGTGGATCTACTCCCTCAGGATACCTCAAAACGATTTGGCCATACTCATGGCTGATACTTCTAATTCCAGCCGTGATGGCCAGGATTTTGATCTTCAATTGTGCAAGTAGGTTTTGGACTTGGGTTGGCAGTGCTCCAAAGCGGTCATGAAATTCCTCGACGAGTGCGCCCACATCTTCGAGTGTTTGTGCATCGGCGATGCGGCGGTAGAGTTTCAAGCGCATCTCCAGGTCTGGGACATAGTGAGCAGGGATCGTAGTGTCTAGTGGCAGATCCACACTGACCATTGGGCGATGTGCTTTCAGCATCAGGTCGTTGGCGTCCAGCGGCAGGCCACGGTTTTCACGTTTGGCCTTGACGGCTTCGGCTAATAAGCGCGTGTATAGGTGGAATCCCACGGAGGCGATATGACCATGTTGGCGAGTGCCCAAAATATCACCCGCCCCGCGGATTTCGAGGTCGCGCATGGCAATATTGAACCCTGCACCTAGCTGAACATTCTCTGCAATCGTTTCCAGACGCTGACGACCTTCGGGAGTAGGTGTGTGCTGTTTATGTTTGAAGAAGTAGGCATAAGCCCGCTGGGCCCCGCGTCCTACACGACCGCGCAACTGGTAGAGTTGTGCCAATCCAAAAGTGTCCGCTCGATCTACGATCAGGGTGTTGGCATTGGGGATGTCCAAACCCGACTCGATGATCGAGGTGGCCAACAAGACATCGATCTGCGCGTCAGTGAACTCGTTCATGCGTTGAGCTAGCTGGGCTTCAGGCATCTGGCCATGAGCGATAGCGATGCGCGCTTCTGGCACCAGCCTGGTGAGTTGGTTCTTGATTGCCCCAATGGTCTGGACGCGATTGTGGACGAAGAAAACCTGCCCACCACGCTCTAGTTCTCTCATAATTGCCCGCCGGATCAAGTCAGGCGAATAGGGGCCGACATGTGTGATGATGGACAGGCGTTCCTCAGGAGGCGTATCTAAGGTGGAGATATCTCGCAGACCAGTCATTGCCAGGTAGAGTGTGCGTGGGATCGGTGTGGCGGTCAGGGTGAGCACATCGACCTCTGTGCGCATCTGCTTGATGGTCTCTTTATGGGTTACGCCAAAGCGCTGCTCTTCATCGATGATCAGCAGGCCAAGATCCTTGAATTGTACATCGCCAGAGATCAACCTGTGGGTGCCGATGACGATATCCACTGCTCCTTTGGACAACCGGAACAGGATGTTGCTTTGTTCCTGGGGGCTGCGGAAACGTGAGAGCATTTCCACCTCTACGGGGAAGGCTGCCAGCCGCTCTTGGAAGGTGTGGAAGTGTTGCTGTGCCAGCACGGTGGTGGGCACCAGCATGGCGACCTGTTTGCCATCCAACACAGCTTTGAAGGCTGCCCGGAGCGCGATCTCGGTTTTGCCGAAGCCCACATCCCCGCAGATCAAGCGATCCATTGGACGGGAGGTCTCCATATCCGATTTTACTTCCGAGACCACGCGCAATTGATCTTCGGTCTCGATGTATGCGAAGCTGGCTTCGAGTTCACGCTGCCATGGAGTGTCAGGGTTGAAGGCATACCCGCTGACCAGTTGCCGTTTTGAGTATAGGTCGAGCAATTCCTCGGCCATATCTTCCACAGCTTCTTTGACGCGACCTCGAATGATGCTCCACTGAGGTCCGCCGAGGCGAGTGGGTGTGGGTGGACGGCTGTCAGGACCGACATAGCGGGTCAGCCGGTCAGCTTGTTGTACAGGGACGAAGAGCCGGTCCCGCTCGGCGTACTCTACGCACAGGTATTCACGTTCGGCACCTTCGATGGCGCGTTGCACCAGCCCAACGAATCTGCCCACGCCATGATCGATGTGTACCACCCAGTCTCCGGCTTGCATGTCGGCGTATTCCGCTTCGGGGGCCTCAGCGACTGGCCGGTAGCGGCGGCGCGGTTTGGGTGGCTGCCAGCCGAAGATCTCGCCATCAGTGAGCAGGTGCAACGTGCGCTCATCCTTTGTGGTCAGTGCCCAGCCTTCAGTCAGCGACCCTTTGGTAAATGTTGGCGCACTCGTGATTTCAGAGGTTGGGCGGTAATTCTCTTCCCAAAGTTCTTCGAGTCGGCTGGCCTGGCGGGAGATGATCATTGCTTCTTCCCCTTGAATGGCAACTTGGGCTAATTGTTCCATTAGAGGTTTCAGCCGTCCGCCAAAACGCGCATTGGGTGTGAAGCTTTTTGCCAGAGGAGGGGGCGATCCCTCGGAGGCAGTAGATGGCCCAAGGAACAGAACCCTGCCAGGCGGAAGCGAGTCCTCGATCTGGTCGCAGGTCAAATACGGGACTGGGAAATCATCCTCCAGCAAGCTCTCATCTATATAATCTTTGCGCAGAGCAAGGGCCTGTTCCTCAACGGTATGAACCGTCTCCTCAAATGCATCTTTGTCATCGATGATCACCAGGGCATCCCGGGGTAGGTAATCGAAGATCCTACCTGCGTGCGGGTAGAGTTGGGGAATGTGGAATTCAGAAATATCATCATGCGAAACCTTCAGGGTCTCTGAAGACCCTAAAGGTCTAATGAATTCGCAAGCGGGTGTGATAAGCAGTAGTTCGTTTACGCTTGTGGTGCGCTGCGTAGCTGGGTCGAAATGGCGTAGGGTATCGATTTCGTCTCCAAAGAAATCCAAACGAGAAGGGAAAGTGTCCGCAGGGGGCCAGATGTCCAGGATGCCACCACGCCGGGTGAACTGGCCTGGCATGGTAACTGTGTTGACAGATTCGTAACCCAGGCTGACCCAATGCCGGGTCAGATCATCCATGCTGGCGCTGTCGCCGATTTTCAATTTTTTCGTCGCTTTGATGAATTCTCGGCGCGGCAGAGTGCGTGTCATCACAGCGCGAGCTGGGGCGATGATGATTGGAGATTGGGGATTGGAGATTGGAGATTGGGATCCTGGAATTTGAGGGGCTGCCAGTTTTGTGAATACGATCAGCCGGTCACGGCGTGTGTTTGTCCCCCAGGGGGCATTTTCATAGAAGAGTGGATTGGGCTCCGGAAAGGAGAGCTGTGTAGTTTCAGGGGTCCACAAGGCCAGCTCGTCTGCCAGGGTCAAAGCGTGGTCGGTGCGGTGGGTAAGAAAAAGGATCGGTGCGTGCAAGGTGTGGTGCAACGCAGATAGCACCGGCAGGCGCGTTGCCCGCGGCAACACCAGATTTGGCAGATGGGTGCGCGCCTTAATAGTTTCAAGCAGTTCTTGAAATGCGGGAAGTTCCTGAATGGTGTTGAGGATGCTGGTCAGCATAGTGTTGAGTAAGCAGTAAACAGTAATCAGTATGTAGGTAAAGAAAAACTGCTCACTACTGGTTACTATTTACTGGTCACTGGTTAGCGCGGTTATATTGATTCATGGCTGATTCGATCCCTTCGTTGACAAACAGTAGGGCTGCATCGACAGCACGTTCCAGGAAGATGGCTAAATCTTCAGCATCAGCCTTGGAGAAATCCTGGAGCACGTAGTTGGGCGTGCTCATCCGTCCGGGGGGACGGTCAATCCCTAAGCGCAGACGGGGGAACTCTTCACTGCCCAATTGTTGAATGATCGATTTCATCCCTTTTTGACCTGAAGATCCGCCAGAGGATTTCATGCGGATGGTTTCGAAAGGAAGATCGACATCATCAAAGGCCACCAGCAAGTTTATAAGAGGCAGCTTATAAAAACGCATCAGGGCACCCACCGATTGCCCGGAAAGGTTCATATAGGTTTGGGGTTTGGCTAAGATGATCTTCTTGCCCTGGTAACGTCCATCAGTGACCAGGGCTTTATGCTGCAGGCGTGAAAAGGTCAATTCCAGGCGCTCAGCAAGTTTGTCTACCAGCATGAAGCCAATGTTATGGCGATTGTCCCGATATTGTTTCCCCGGATTGCCCAGACCGACGATCAAGTATGTATTCGAGAATTCGGATTGGATTGGTTTTTTTCTTTTTCGTCTGAAGAGTTTCATCTAAAGAGATTTCGTTCAATATCATTGAAAGGATGAATCGCGCATGGTGATTATCTGAGCGTTCTGCGTATGGATGTATACAGTGCTGCTATCAAGAAAAGCACAAGCACGGTGATGCCCCCGCGCGACAATGCGTTGGTAAACTCGTCATCGGAGATCTCAACAGGGTTTGTGGGGAGCAGGGTCGGGGTGGGGGGAATGGGTGTCAATGTGGGTGTTGGCGTGGCCGAGGCGCTGGCAGGATCTTTGGTGGGTGTCAATGTGGGGGTGCTGGTCTCGATGGGTGTGTAGTTACGGATGCGAAGATTGGGCACAATGAATTCTTTCGTCTCTCCATTATCCAGGTCGATGATCAGCCTTAGGTTATAGCCGCCGTCAGTGATCGTGGTAGTGTTCCACTGCGTGATGACGTCCTCCTCGACTGCATTCGTGCCTTCGTCGATCAGGAACCAGGTATCTGTATCGTCGCTTACGTAGGCAAAGCTCAAGACCCAAGCCTCGAAACCCTCAACGGCTGTGGTCCCTATGATTGTAATAGAGCCTTGAAGCGCTTCACCAGCTAGTGGCGCACTGAAACCCTCGTGCGGGGTTTCGTCTTCTTCCTGCGCATAAGCTGAGAAGAAGAAACCCCATAGGCCTGCAATGATCAAAACGAGTGGAACTATTCTGCCAAAATATCGAGCGCGCATAGCAATCGCTCAGTCTAACATGGAGGCCTTGGCGGGTCAACTGGCACTTGCTAAATTTCTATGGTAGACTTTGAAAAATTGTTAATTTGCAGCTAACCAGAATGTGAATAATCCGAAAAAGGGTGTGGGGGGGGGGGGGGGCCCGCCGCCCCCCCCCCCCGGAGGGTAAAC
>CAZUSV010000108.1:4429-10932 GCA_964622645.1 uncultured Anaerolineales bacterium | reverse complement strand
ATTTTGCAGCTAAACAGTATGTGATTAATCCGAAATTGGGTGTGCGCTGGGGCTCAGCTCAAGCGCACACCCTTTTTCGGATAAGACAAATGCTAGATTGGGCATACTGAAAATTAGAGACGGAAAAAGAGATGACCAAGTCACGCACCGAACTAATGGTTGACCGCCTGCGTGAAATGCAGGCAGCTTCTCCTGAGATAGAGGCCTCTGCGGTGGTTTCCGTCGATGGCTTGATCATGGCTTCATCCCTACCTGCTGAAGTAGAAGAAGACCGGGTTTCGGCGATGTCAGCAGCCATGTTGAGCCTGGGTGAGCGCATCGCCAGTGAACTGCAGCGAGGCGCACTTGATCAGGTCTACATCCATGGGGACCAGGGATATGTTTTGCTGGCCGCGGTTGGAGAAGAAGCTGTCCTGACAGCCTTAGCTCGTGAGGGCGCGAAATTGGGCCTGGTCTTTCTGGAGATGAGGCGAGCAGCTGAGGACTTAGCGCGTGTTGTTGGATAAGCTTGTGTTTCGAAAAACCTGAGAATCGAAAGACAGTCATCGGGGAGGGCTGCCGGAAACGGCCCTCCCCGGTTCCTTTAAAAGTTATTCAGGTAACAGATACTCTTAATCTCGTGCGGTTGGTTTCCCTCATGACCAAGTGGGGGTAATCCCCCAGATTTAGGGGTGAATGGGGTGCTCCGCACCCCATTCACCCCTAAATCTGGAAGGTCCCACGTCGATTCCTGGAGAGCCTTTTAATTTGATAGGAGAGAATTGTGGATACAAAGTATATTTTCCTTACCGGTGGTGTGGTTAGTTCTGTTGGAAAGGGTGTCACAGCTGCGGCAATTGGGCGCTTGCTAAAGGAACGCGGCTTTGAAGTATCCATCCAAAAACTCGACCCCTATATCAACGTTGACCCCGGTACGATGAGCCCATATCAGCACGGCGAGGTCTACGTTCTGGATGATGGCGCTGAAACCGACCTGGATTTAGGTCACTATGAACGTTTTGTGGACATCAGCTTGAACAGGGTCTGCAATGTGACCACGGGGCAAGTTTATGCCGAGGTAATTGCAAAGGAACGGCGGGGAGATTACCTGGGCGGTACGATACAGGTGATCCCCCATATCACCAATGAGATCAAACGCCGCATTCGAATGGTTGCCAAGACTACGGCGGCTGAGATCGTTCTGGTTGAGGTTGGTGGCACGGTTGGCGATATCGAGAGTTTGCCCTTTCTCGAAGCCCTGCGCCAGATGCGCGGCGATGTCGGCTCAAAAAACAGCTTGTATATCCACCTCACCTGGGTACCCCGAATTGGCGCTACCGGTGAATTGAAAACCAAACCCACTCAGCACTCTGTACGCGAGTTGCGCTCGATCGGTATTTCACCCGATGTGATCATCGCACGCTCTGATTATGAGATGGACCAGGAACTGAGTGATAAAATCGCCCTGTTCTGTGATGTGGAGCCGCGCGCTGTTATCCCCATGGTAACTGCAGAATTGCTCTATGAGATACCCTTGCTGATCGAAAAAACCCATCTGGGAGATATTCTTCTTGAACGCCTGGGATTGAAACCCCGCAGGAAACCCAAATGGGGTGACTGGGAGAAGCTGGTTGAGGAGATGCGTCGCCAGAAGAAGGTCGCTAAGATTGCTATTGTTGGAAAGTACGTAGAACTTCACGATGCCTACATGAGTGTGCGAGAGGCCACTCGTCATGCTGCCCTATCCCTGGGGTTGGAAGATGAAATTTTATGGATCCATTCTTCAGACCTGGAGAAAGGCCGCGGGGATGAGTTGCTTCGACAGGCCGATGGAATCATCGTTCCTGGGGGATTTGGCGAGCGCGGCGTAGAGGGCAAGATCCATGCAGCGCGTTATGCTCGCGAGAACGATATCCCTTACCTGGGATTGTGTTTAGGAATGCAGGTGATGGTGATCGAATTCGCCCGTCATGTGCTCAATGATGATGAAGCCAATTCGACCGAATTCGACCCTTCCACGCCTCATCCTGTCATCGATCTTATGCCTGACCAGCGCGACCTGACCGACATGGGTGGGACGATGCGTTTGGGCCTGTACCCTTGCCAGCTTCAATCTGGATCCCTGGCGGCCGAGTCTTATAACAAGGACTGCATCGATGAGCGGCATCGCCACCGTTTCGAGTTCAAGAATGCTTACCGTGAGATATTACAAAAAGAAGGCATGCGCTTTTCAGGTCTCTCGCCTGATGAACGACTGGTCGAAATTGCGGAGATGGAGAATCATCCCTTCATGCTAGGTACACAATTTCATCCTGAATTCTTATCGCGCCCGACGCGTCCCCACCCACTGTTTGTGGGTTTCATAAAAGCAGTAAATGAAAAACTTGAGTAACTTGGATACTGCCGTCGTAACTAATCAGCCTGACAGGGAATCCCCCGAAAAAAAGGTGGGCGGAAAGGGCGCCCCCCCCAAAGCCCCCCCCAATTACCGGCCAAAACCGTACATTGGCCACCAGATACCTGTCATCAAGATTGAAACTCGAAGCCGCTGGGTTTCTCCCCGTAAACACCTCTCAGCTCGACAGGCAGCATATCTGCAATTGCAAACATCACGCGGTCAGTTAGTGCTAGTGCTCCCTCATGGGGTTGGGGGTAGATGGGTTCTCCCAGGGTGACCGTAACCTGTGTACGTTTTGGGAAATGTTTAAACATTCGATGTGAGCCGTTAACGGCCATTGGTACAATCGGACAATCTGCTTTAATGGCGAAGCGCGCTGTTCCAGTCTTGGCAGTTCGCAGTCCACGACCTTTACTGCGAGTGCCCTCGGGAAATAATCCCAATACCTGTCCGTGTTCAAGCACTTTTTCGGCGTGTTGTTTGGCCCATTCGTCTTTCTGACCTCGATAAACGGGGAAGACACCCCCTTTGCGGAAAATGTATTCTATGATGGGATTGCGAAGCAGCTCTTCTTTGGCCATGAAAAAGATCGGGCGGGTTATACCCAGTTGCATAGGGAAGATGTCGAAATTGGTGACGTGATTGCAGGCCAGGATCACTGCTCCCTCGCTGGGAAGATTCTCAGATCCCCGAGATTCGATTTTCATAATAAACCAGGCAAAGAATTTCAGCAATGCAACCGTGGCAATGCGGGTGCGCGTCTCGTGGAAATAATAGCGTTTTTGGTCTCGGGTCTCGGGGGAGAGGTTGTTTTGATTCTCCATAATCGGCTCCTGGTGAATGGTCTGCTTAAGCGCCTAATGGCGATGAAAAAGTCTCCACGATAGTATCATAATGGATTATACTTCAGGGTTGGTGAAGAAAAGAACGGGCTTTTAGGAATCCCCGGGATAATACCCCCAAATCTGGGAGCTACCCCGATGATTCCTCGAAAGCCAAAAGAACTTAATATCAAAAAAAGAGGAATTTTTATGGAAGCAACAACGATTATCTCTGTTCTAGGCCGCCAGATTCTTGACTCACGCGGCAATCCGACCGTAGAGGTTGAAGTGCAGTTGTTAGATGGCAGTTGGGGGCGTGCGGCAGTACCATCAGGTGCCTCCACGGGTGTCCACGAGGCGCTGGAATTGCGCGATGGCGACAAAGAGCACTATTTGGGCAAGGGTGTGCTCATGGCGGTTGAAAACGTCAATGGACCCATTGCTGAGGAAATGGAAGGTTGGGATGCTATAGATCAACGCGCCATTGACTTGACTCTATTAGAGCTCGATGGCACACCGAATAAGGCAAAATTGGGGGCTAACGCTATCCTGGGTACCAGCCTGGCAGTCGCCAAAGCAGCGGCCAATTCTCTGGGTCTTCCGCTCTATCGCTATATTGGCGGAGTCTATGCCCATATTCTCCCTGTGCCGATGTTGAATATCCTCAATGGTGGCGCGCACACTGGCTGGCAGTCGACAGATGCGCAGGAGTTCATGGTGATGCCATTTGGAGCGGATTCCTTTGCAGAGGGATTGCGCTGGGGGGCTGAAATCTACCATGCCCTAAAATCAGTACTCAAAGGGCGCGGTTATAAGACGCTGGTTGGTGATGAGGGTGGGTATGCTCCAGCACTCAAAGCCAATGCTGAGGCGGTAGAGGTGATCCTCGAGGCCATTGACAAGGCTGGGTTCAAAGCAGGTTATGGCCAGCAAGTAGCCATCGCCCTTGATCCAGCAGCTTCTGAATTCTACGAAAGTGATACAGGTTTGTACCACCTGCGCACAGAGGGTAAGAAGCTGACCAGTGAAGAAATGGTCGCATTCTGGAAAGATTGGGTCGATCAGTATCCCATCGTCTCCATTGAGGATGGCCTGGCCCAAGATGACTGGCAAGGCTGGAAGGTTATGGTTGCCGAACTGGGCGACCGCTTGCAAATTGTCGGTGACGATCTCTTGGTTACCAACCCCGAGCGTGTTCGCAAAGCCATCAAAGAGAAGGCCTCCAACGCCCTATTGGTCAAACTCAACCAGATCGGATCGCTGACTGAAACCATCGAGGCTGTCGAAGCCTGTCATCGTGCTGGCTGGCGGGCGGTCACCTCGCATCGTTCGGGCGAAACCGAAGACGCTACCATCGCCGACCTGGCTGTTGCCCTTAACATGGGCCAGATCAAGACTGGTGCACCCGCTCGTTCGGATCGCGTGGCAAAATACAACCAGCTATTGCGCATCGAAGGTGAGTTAGGGGATGAAGGGAAATATGCCGGCTGGGATGCACTAAATATCAAACGATAAACTACCTGAACTCGTACCACCGTTCCACGGTGGTACGCCAGCTTGACGCTCTGCGTCAGAACATAAAGAACCGTGTTGCTGCGTTCTATAGGCGTGCAACACGGTTCATTTTCTAATCTTATCGAAAGATATTATGATTCTTCGGAGGTTTCCATCTCGGGCTCTTCTTCGAACACAGTAGCTGCCAGGGGTTCGAGAGCCTCGTCCAGGGTCAGATCGTCGCGCCGCATCCCTGGGGTGGGAGTTCCGCAAAAGGGACATAAATTCCAGGGTAATTCCATCAACTTGCCGCAGTGGTGACAGGTTTTCTTGAGTTTAGTCTGGCAGTTAGGGCAGATCTTCCAGCCCTCTTTTGTGCGGCGTCCACATCCCGGGCAAACAGGAGTATCTTCGATGGATCGCAAAAGGGCTTCCTCCTCGAGCGTATGTTGATATTCATCATCGAGGGTACGATGGGGGCGTAGGATTAAATAGATCACAATCCCAGGCAGGAAGAGTACAGCAACAACCAATACGGCCAGGATACGACCCAAGGGGTCGCGCGCCCGGGCGCGGATATCACGATAAGTCCACACTATCAGACTCAACCAAAGTGCTGCGATGAAAGCGCCGCCCCAGGCAGTCAGAAAGAGCATGAAATTGCTCAGGGATGAGGGGTCGAAGGTCATAATCTCACTCCTATTATGAAACCAATTATAGCCTAGTTTTCCCGGAATGCTTGCTTTTTTTGCTCTCCTGTTGTATAAATTTATTACCAAAAGTTAATATCTAATATTAAATATCAATTAACTATCAATTATAATGATTTGCTTCTTATGAAAGAGGAAAGCTCAACCTACCGCATTACTGATCTTGCCTCTAGCGAACGCCCGCGCGAGCGACTGGCCAAACTTGGACCGCAGGCGCTCTCCAACGCCGAGTTGCTGGCGATCCTGTTGGGCGTTGGTGTCCCTGGGGAAAATGCAGTTCAGGTTGGCCGCCGTCTCTTGCAGAATTTCGGAGGCCTCTCGGGATTGCATAGAGCATCCTATGACGAGGTTTGTGATCAACATGGCCTTGGGAAAGCCAAAGCCGCGCAGCTCAAGGCAGCGATCGAGCTCGGCCGGCGTATGACACTTGAGTCTCCAGAAGAGCGCCCAACCATCAACAGCCCTGGCGATGCTGCTGCGCTGGTGCAGTACGAAATGAGCGCTCTGGAGCAAGAACATTTGCGGGTGATGCTTTTGGATACTCGCAATCGAGTTATAGATATCGTCGAGATCTATCAGGGCTCGTTGAATTCATCTCAAGTCAGGGTGGGGGAATTATTCCGTGCTGCAGTGCGCCGAAATGCCGCCGCCTTGATCATTGTCCACAACCACCCCAGTGGTGATCCTACGCCGAGTCCCGATGATCTCGCCGTGACGCGCGCCGTCATCGAGGCGGGAACGCTTCTTAGTGTGCAAGTGCTGGATCACATCGTCATCGGCAGCGGACGCTGGGTTTCGTTGAAAGAGCGCAAATTGGGATTTGGTTCATAGGTTTGTCATTCCGAGAGCAGCGAGGAATCCCTGGAGATTAGGTTAACTTGGAGTCCACGTTGGAATGGCTCAATCAAGGTATCGGGGATTCCTCACCCTATTGGGTTCGGAATGACACAGTAAAGGGAATAATGACGCATGGAAAATGCTATCTTGTCATTCCGAGCGCAGCGAGAAATCCCTGGAGATTAGGTTGACTTGGAGCCCGCGTTTGTATGGCTCAATCAAGGTATCGGGGATTCCTCACCCTATTGGGTTCGGAATGACACA
>CAZUSV010000108.1:0-4329 GCA_964622645.1 uncultured Anaerolineales bacterium | reverse complement strand
GTAAAGGGAATGATAACGCATGGAAAATGCCATCTTGTCATTCCGAGAGCAGCGAGGAATCCCTTGAGATTGGGTTGACTTGGAGCCCGCGTTTGTATGGCTCAATCAAGGTATCGGGGATTCCTCGCCCTACCGGGTTCGGAATGACACAGAGAAAGGGATGAGCATCTTGTCATTCCGAACGCAGTGAGGAATCCCTGTGAACAGGGTTAGTATGGTACTCGTACATGAAATGGTTTAAGTCAGGTGCCAGGGATTCCTCACCCTACCGGGTTCGGAATGACACAGAGAAAGGAATGGGCATCTTGTCATTCCGAACGAAGTGAGGAGTCCCTGTAAACAGGATTGATATGGTACCCGTACATGAATTGATTAAAGTCAGGTATCAGGGATTCCTCACCCTGCCGGGTTCGGAATGACAATGAGCAAAGGATTCTGTTTATGAAAAGATATTTCGTTTACATCATGAACAGCTCTACAGGTACGCTTTATACGGGCATGACAAACAATCTTGAAAGACGCGTTTACGAGCATAAACACAAACTTCTCCCTGGCTTTACCAAGAAATATGATGTCACTCGTCTTGCGTATTTCGAAGAGACTAATGATGTCGGAATTGCGATAGCTCGGGAGAAGGAAATCAAGGGGTGGAGACGTAGCAAGAAAATTGACTTGATCAAGACTCTGAATCCAACCTGGCAAGATCTAGCAGCGGATTGGTTTGACGATTAGTAGACTATTGTCAAACTGAGTGTAGCGAGGAAACCTAAAAGTCGCAGATGACTCATTACCAACATTAGTGATTGTTTATTCAAGGTATCAGGGATTCCTCACCCTATCGGGTTCGGAATGACAATGCAAAGAAAATGCTCATCTTGTCATTCCGAGCGCAGCGAGGAATCCCTGGAGACTGGTCTGACTTGGAGCCTGTGTTGGTAAGACTTAGTCAAAGTATCAGGGATTCCTCACCCTATCGGGTTCGGAATGACAATGCAAAGAAAATGCTCATCTTGTCATTCCGAGCGGAGCGAGGAATCCCTGGAGACTGGTCTGACTTGGAGGCTGTGTTGGTAAGACTTAATCAAAGTATCAGGGATTCCTCACCCTGCCGGGTTCGGAATGACAATTGAAAAATGTGGTTACGCCGTCCTACGGATTCGGAAGCTATTGAACTCCCCCGTTGCATCAAGCCACCCGGGTTTGACGCTCGAAGTCGTATGCCGGTGCGGGCCGCGCTGGATTGCCGCGAGCAAAGAATCTAGTTCCTCCCTTGTCCCCTCAGCCACTACTTCTACAGTGCCATCCCAGCGGTTGCGCACCCAGCCAGTGATGCCCAGCGGTTGAGCGTTGTCCAACACGAAATAGCGAAACCCAACCCCCTGAACACGACCCTCAACCCTGGCATGCAAGCGAACCGGCCTCTTATCAGACATCCCAACTCCTAACTCCTACACCCCTATCCCTAACCCTATCTCCCCTCCCTACGATGCTTGATCGTATCGCTGATGTACAAGCCGAATAAGGGCAATAGTAGAGTAATGAAAACCACCATCCAGGGAAGCATTCCTTCGATCGACGAGCGCAGGGGACTCTCGTTGAAATTGATCCGCCGCCAGTCGAGCTCAAGTGTAGCGAGAGTGCGATCGAGAGCTACCTCCGCACCTCGATCACAACTGAGACCATCTGCGTAGGCAGCGATCAGGTTCTCCATACCTGGGTTCCCGAATTCGCCCAGCAGATACCAGGTGAATGATGTCGATTCAGCGTATGCTAATTGGAAATTAGCTGCATCGATAGGGAAGCTCTGACAAAGATCGCCTATTGGGATGAGCATTTCTCGTTCATAGGCTTTCTCGAGTAGCAAGGGGTAATCTGGGTCTGGGAAAATCTCAGTCGTGGATGCCAATCCCTCATTGAGCCAGTTGGGCAGCTTGTTGTAATTCTCACCAAGTTTTCTGTACAGCATTACATGAGTCAATTCGTGGGGAATCTGGCGCTTAATATCCACCGACTGAGCCGGTCCTGGAGGTATCGAAACCAGGATGACGCCCAATTCAGGGTTTGCCTGACCCGCCACCCAACTCGCAGTCTGGCCTGTGATTTGTAGCGTGGACTGCAACTCTTGGGTGTTGGCGTAGACGTAATATTTTATATTTCCCGCGTCCGGAACATTGATATGGTTCTTGAGCCGTGCCAGGCCCTCATAGGCCGTGTTGAGTACCAGTTGACCAAATTCAGTATCTCCTTCATACCAGTAGATCTCGAATTCTTCAGTTTGTAAGGATTGCCAGGGGAAGCGGTTGTCTTCGTAATCGAAATCAAATTTCTCACTGTTGATGATCTCACCATTTTCGAGCTCAACCTGGAACGTGTAAAAAACATCTGAGAAAACTGGGAAAGGATTTTGGGACAAATCCAGTGAATAGACCACCTGGTTGGCTGAGGTGAGTGATGCTTCTGCAGCGACGCTCTCTGTTTGCTCTTCAGGTTGTAGCAGCACCAGCACTTTTTGGATGGGGATATCAGAGTTGATCTCTGTCTCGATGGTCAGCATACCCCCAAAGGTATACGTGACCCGAGGTTCGGCGAACTGGACTTCAGTCTGACCTCTGGCAGGGTTGCTGATTCCTAAACAGATTCCTATGGTCAAGAGAGCCGAGAAAAACCGGCGCATCTTACGCTCCTAGAAAGGCTAATAACGGGGTCAATGTCAATGGGCTGAGTATGGTCGTCATAAACACAACGGTGGTCACGAAAGCAGGTTTGACATCGAATTCCGTCGCCAACACGGTTGTCAACACCGCTGAGGGCATGGATGCTTCAATGATACCAGCTTTGTAAGCGAAACCTTGCAGACCAACCAAGCCCGCGGTAGAAATTGCCACCAACGGTCCACCAACCAGGCGGATACCGCTGGCAATGCTGATCGTCTTGAGATCCCACGAGCGTTGGCTGTGCTGGAGTTGTAAACCCAGCAGAACTAACATTCCAGGGATAGCCGCGTCTGCTAACAGGCTAACGGGACGTTCCAGTGGTAGTGGCAGAGTCCACTTGGATACGTTGAAGAGTAATGCCAATATGACTGCATAAACAGTAGGGATTTTTACCAGTTGTCGCAACGATTGTTTCAGGGTCATCGAGCCCATCGAGGCAATTGCGACCCCAAATGTATAGGTCAGAATGGCTGCGGTGGCAAAGTACAGGCTGGCGTGAGCCAAGGCGATTTCTCCAAAAGCAAACAAGTTCAGGGAAAGGCCATAATTGCCTGCGTTTACTGTGATCGCGCATAAGATTATGGCCACGAAATGTTTGCGTTCTAACTTTAAGGATTTGCCAATTAGAAAGGCTAATGCGCCAGTGAGCAGCATTTGCAAGGCAGCAAAACCTGCGATACGGAAGATATCTCCGTTGCTGAGTTTGCTGGTCGTCAACAGTTCGAAAATCAAGAACGGACTGAAGACATAAAACACAACCCTGGAAAGGGATTTGGGATCGACATCTAGCAATTTACCGATCGTATATCCAATACCAGCGACAAAGAGGATGGGAAATAGATTGTTAAGGAAGAGAGGCAATAGTGTGTTCAAGGTTGCACTAATCACGATAAGGCATCATAAAAATCGTTATCATCTTCGTCGAATTCCATCAATCCGAAAAGCTCCATTTCCTCATTGAACATTAAGTTATCAAGCGCATCTTGAATCAATCCAGCCTCTTCGTGGTTTCGGGTCGATTTCAGCAGCTTTTCAAGAGCCTCTCTAACCCCTTCGCCGCCAATTTGAGAGAGCGACCAGGCAGAGGCTAGACGTACATCATCGTCACTGTCATTGAGCAGGTCTACCAGTTGTTCTGCGGCATCACTGACCTCTAGCTCCCCTGCAGCCCGGGCAGCTTCAAAGCGCACCGAGGGGATTTGGTGATCTAGCATGCTGATGACTTTGGGGTTCCAGCGTTTATCGTAGGTGCGCCCCATGGCAAACAGGGCGCTGACCAGCCAATCTGTGTCTTGGCGTTTTAGCGCTGCATCGATGAGTTTGGGGACTTCCTTACTGCTAGCAAACCCCAGGGCTTCCAATGCTCTGCGTTGGACTTGGGTACTGTCCGAACCTTTGGCCACGCGCAGCAGGCAATCGATGACTTCTTCCCTAACGCCTTCAGATAACTCTTCGATTTCACCCAGGTAAACGAATTTGCCCATCGTCGAGGCGCAGACCGCACGCACATTTTCGTCCTCATCTGCTTCCAGCATGTGGATGATTTGGGAGAGCATATCTTCATTGGACTTTAGACAACGATAACCAAACCCAGTAAAAACTGGGATGAGGTCTG
>CAZUSV010000107.1:20937-21893 GCA_964622645.1 uncultured Anaerolineales bacterium | reverse complement strand
CAGCCCGGCGACCATGGCCTACACAGCCTGGGACCTGGCGCAAGCCTCCCAGGGACGCTTCATCCTGGGATTGGGCACCCAGGTCAAGGGGCACATCGAACGCCGTTTCGGCATGCCCTGGCCTGAATCGGTGGTTGGCAAGCTGCGCGAGCAGATCGGCGCCATTCGAGCTTTCTGGAAAACCTGGCAATCTGGCGAGCGTCTCAACTTCCGGGGTGAATATTACAAGCTCACCCTGATGTCACCCTTCTTCAACCCTGGCCCCAACCAATACCCCCATATCCCCATCTATATCGCCGGGGTCAACACAGGACTGGCGCGTTTAGCTGGCGAAGTGGCGGATGGTTTCCACGTTCACCCGCTCAATTCGCCGTCTTATTTGCGAGAAGTGATCATCCCGGCTATCGAGGCTGGCGCCTCACAGGCTGGACGCAGTCGATCTGATGTAGCTGTTTGTGTATCTGCTTTCGTGGTTACAAATCCCGAAGAAAAGCATTTCATGCGCCAGCAGATCTCTTTCTACGCTTCCACCCCTTCTTATCGCAAGGTGTTCGCGCTGCACGGTTGGGAAGATGTCGCTGAGCAACTCTCGGGTTTGGCGGGGCGCGGCAATTGGGGGGAGATGCCCGACCTGGTCAGCGATGAGATCCTGGCTACCTTTGCGGTGGTTGCCGATCCCGATGATGTACCCTATGCCCTGAGAGAACGCTACCAGGGGCTGGCTGATCGACTGGGGTTGTACATTCCTTTCAGGCCTGGAGAAAGGGATGATTTCTGGCATCGTCTATTGAACGAATTCCACTCGTAGTGCTGCACGAGAGTGCAGCGAATTAACAGCGCACTCTCGTGCGCAACTACTTTGACAATGTCAACTTTCAGACGAGAAGCTCGAAGATAGGGGGTAGGGGGGGGGGGGGGGGGGGGGCGGGCGGGCCCGCCCCCCCGCGCGATAGGCC
>CAZUSV010000107.1:12432-20927 GCA_964622645.1 uncultured Anaerolineales bacterium | reverse complement strand
TTTTTTTTATTTTTTTTTTTTCTGTTGGGGGCGTGGGGGGGGGGGGGGCCGCCCCCCCCCCCCCCCCCTACCCCCCCCTATTTTCGGAAGTTCTGGCGACATTGACATTGTCGAACTACAAACTTATGGATTACACCAAAGAACGTGAACGCATGGTGCGGGATCAGATCGAGCGCAGGGGCATCCGAACTCCAAGTGTGCTCGAGGCCATGCGCGCCGTTCCCAGGCATCTATTCGTCCTCCCTGATCAGCAGAACTTCGCCTACTCCGATGGCGCCATGCGCATCGGCCACGGGCAGACCATCTCTCAACCCTATATCGTTGCCCTGATGACCGACTTACTCAACCTAAAAGGTGATGAGAGAGTGTTAGAGATCGGTACCGGATCAGGATATCAGGCTGCTATCCTGGCACATATCGCCAAAGAAGTACACAGCATTGAACGGCATATGCCCCTTTCAGACAACGCCGCTATGGTATTGGAAGAAATAGGGATAGAGAATGTCCATCTTCATGTCGGAGATGGCACCCTGGGGTTGCCAGATCAAGCACCATTCCAGGGGATTATGGTCACCGCGGCCGCGCCCAAAGTGCCCCAGGCTATGCTAGATCAGCTCGATGATGGGGGTCGCCTGGTACTCCCCGTTGGACGTCGTTTCAGCCAGGTATTGGAAGTCTGGCAGCGAGTCGATGAAGAATATAAACAGGAAGACGTCACTGCGGTCGCCTTCGTGCCTTTGATCGGTGAAGAGGGCTGGCCTGAAGGCACGGGGGATCGATCTCTTCTTTGGTGAAGAGAATGCAAAAAATAACCCTGTGGGAGCGAAGCCCCACAGGGTTATTTTTTGCTAAACCCAACTCAATGTCACTAGCACCATTGGGCGGCTCTTGGTTTCATTGTAAAGGAACGAGCGTAAGGTTTGCACGACATTGTCGTGGATGTTGCCGTTACTACTTTCGACCGCTTCAACGGCGCGTTGGGTGGCAGCCTCCATCAGGTCATCGGCGCCGTGCTTGTAAACGAAACCGCGCGTGATGATCTCAGGGATTTCTATCAAGCGGCCTCCCTGGTCCAGAACCAGGCTCACCAGAACCACGCCATCGCGTGCCAGGGCTTCGCGTTCGCGCACCACACTGGGACCCACATCGCCAACGCGCGCGCCGTCGACGAAGATATATCCACCTGGGATACGTTCTCCCAAGCTCAATTCACCATCCAGGAATTCGATAATTTGACCATTTTCGATAACCTGGATCTTTTCCTCAGGCATTCCAGCCTCTCGAGCAATAACTGCATGCTGTCGCAGGTGACGCAGTTCCCCGTGGATAGGGATCAAATATTCAGGCTTGACCAGATGGATCATCAGCGCCATCTCATCCTGGCTGGCATGTCCGGAGACGTGTACAGGCGAGAGCGGTTCGTAGATCACATTGGCCCCACGCCGGAAGAGGCGGTTGATGGTGCGGTAGATGGTTTCCTCGTTGCCGGGGATGGGGTGCGAGGAGAGCACAATCGTATCTCCCTCTTTGACGCTGAAGCGCCGGTTCGTGCCTGAGGACAGCCTGCCCATGATCGAAGATGGTTCACCTTGCGAGCCAGTGCACATCAGGACGATATCCTCATCAGGCATATTTAACGCCTGGTCCAGGCTGACTAATGTTTCTTCAGGGACGTCTAAATAACCGAGTTTGCGCGCCATCTTGGAGTTTTCGGTCATGCTGTAACCCACAAAGGCCAGCTTGCGTCCATGGCGCTCGGCGGCGTCAGCCACCTGCTGCATGCGTGAGATCAGCGATGCAAAGCTAGCCACGATGATGCGCCCAGGAGCCTGGCTAAAGACGTCATCGAAGGCGGGATCGATCATTCTTTCGGAGGGCGTCCAGCCAGGTTTGTCGGCATTCGTGGAGTCAGCTAAGAGGGCCAGGACACCGCGGCTGGAGAACTCTGCCAGTTTGGCAAAGTCAGTTGGCCAGCCATCCACTGGGGTAGGGTCGAATTTGTAGTCCGCGGTATGGACCACCAATCCGGCTGGCGATGTGATGCCCAATCCCACGGCATCGGGGACTGAGTGGCAGACATGGAAAAACTCCACCAGGAAGGGGCCGATATTTACCGAGTCTCCAGCCTGGATGGTATGTAAATCTGCCTTGCCCAGCAACCCACCGCGAGACAGTTTGACCTCCAGCAGGCCTCGGGTCAGCGATGTTGCATAAATGGGCGCGTTGACCTTTTCCAATACGTGGTGAATGGCACCAGTGTGATCCTCATGCCCGTGGGTGACCACAATACCACGGATTTTGTCGCGGTTAGGCAGCAAGTAGTCAAAATCCGGGATGATATAGTCGATCCCCAGCATGTCATTATCAGGGAACATAATGCCTGTATCAACGACAAGAATCTCATCGTCGTATTCGTAAGCCATCATATTCTTGCCGACTTCCCCTAATCCTCCCAGGGGGATAATGCGTAATTTTTTATTCATTGTTTTACCTTTCAGTTACCACCCCAGGTAATGAAGTTGGGAGCAAAGGAGAATTTCTTCCCCGCATATTCATGCGTCTCACGCCGTCCGCGCTAAAAGAGATAGCTTATTTATTGAAGATTCAAAAAATAGGTTTACCAAATTAACGCTTGGGAGTTGAGATCGTTCAACCCAACCGTTGATGTCTGGAGAGGTAGTATTTAGTTTTCTAAAAAACCCTCACATCATAGAGGGATAGTTTCAATTCAAAGCGCAGAGTTATTTCTAACGCTGCTGTTGGTATCAGCACTCTTTAACAAAATCCCCCGTCGCGGGGATGTCCGGCCGGGGCTAACGATTACATCCAAGAACAGCAAAAGTAATGCTCTTTTGTTACCAACCGGCAGGATTGTAGCATGGGGGAATGGTTTTGTCAAAAGCTGCTCTGTAAATCTTTTGTTAAAACATTAAGCCCTGATGGTCTCCATCTTGAGTGATGCTACCTGGATGAGCGCTGATTTGAACCGCAAAGACGCTAAGAGCGCTAAGAAAAGGCAAAAAAATGTGCTGGTCAGAAGCATCTTGAACAATTTCCATTGCAGGCTTTATTATAAGGAAACCAGGAACACAGGAATAAAAGCATAACAATTCTTGGATTCCTGGCTTCCTTATAATTATTCTGTGTTCAAACTGCTGTTGCCTAATACAGAAAAGGCAAAAAAAGCATAAACTTTGCGATCTTTGTGTCTTCGCGGTGAAATCTGGAGTAGATTTTTACTCAGCCACACTTAACAGGGAGATTACCAAAGCCCTGCAATGACAATAAATACCCAATTTGCATTGCATAATTATGAGAAAATGATACAAATCTTTGAGTTTCCGCGCATATTGGTGTACAATATTTATGCTTGCGTATATCCGCTCAGGTTCTGGAAGGATCATGAAGATCACGGTCAATCGCGCAAAAGTCGTCCTACCTCGCCGTCGCTCCGACTTGCTCAGCCGGCAGCGTCTGCTTGACTTGCTGGTTGACCTGTTGAACTACAGATTGACGCTGATTTCAGCACCGGCGGGATATGGGAAAACATCGCTGCTGGTTGACTTTGCCCATCAAGCGGAATACCCCATCTGCTGGTATGCTCTGGAAGCGGTCGATCAAGACCTGCAGCGTTTTCTGACCCACTTCATCTCCGCCATCCAACAACGATTTCCGGCTTTTGGGGGGACCTCGTTAGCCATTGTCAAGAGCATCTGGCAATCTGGTCTGGATATCGACCAACTGGTAACCAGCATCGTCAATGAGATCTACGAGCATATCTCGGAGCACTTCGCCCTGGTTTTGGACGATTACCACCTGGTGGATAGCAGCGCAGAGATCAACCATTTTGTGAGTCGTTTCGTACAGGCGGTGGACGAGAACTGTCACCTGATGATCGCTTCCCGTACGATGGTGGACCTGCCTGATTTACCCCTGTTGGTAGGGCGCTCTCAGGTCAAGGGCTTGAATTTCGATGATCTGGCTTTCCAAGCTGAGGAGATCCAGGCCTTGTTGCAGAGGAATTATCACCAGTTGCTATCCAAAGAGGAGGCAGATGCGCTGGTACGCCAGACCGAGGGCTGGATCACTGCGCTGCTGCTCTCGGCGGAGACCATGTGGCGCGGCATGGCTGACCAGGTGCGTTTGGCGAGTGTAGCTGGGGTTGGGCTTTACGACTACCTGGCCCAGCAGGTCTTCGATCAGCAAGCCCCCCAAATTCAGGATTTTCTGCTGAGGAGCTCGCTCTTCGATGAGTTCAACGCTGAGCTGTGTGCAGCTGTCTTGGGGCAGGCGCCAGAAAGCCAAAGTTGGGAAGAAACAATAACTACGGTGTTACAGAATAACCTCTTCGTGCAGCCGGTCGAAAATGGCGGCACCTGGCTGCGCTACCATCACCTGTTCAGAAATTTCTTGCAGGGGATTCTCAAGCAAGAGCGACCCGAGGGAGAGCAAGAGATCCTGCTGCGCTTGATCGAGGCATATGGCCAGCGGCAGGAATGGGAAAAGGCTTATGCCATCTGCCAGCGCCTGGCGGATGAAGCAGTCACAATCGGTTTCATCGAAAAAGCCGGCGTACCGCTGATTGCCAATGGACGCTATTCAATCCTGGCAAAATGGATCGATGCTTTACCTGCGCAGGTGTTGAATTCTCACCCAGTCTTACTCGCTCAGCAAGGTCGGGTAGCTATGTGGCAAGGAGAAATCGAGCGTGGGCGGTCGTTGTTGAATGAGGCTGAGCTGCACTTGCCGGAAGGTAGCCCCCATCTGTCGCGGGCACTTACCTGGCGGGCTTTTGCCCATTGCAAACAGGGCAAATACCAGCAAGCCTTGCGCGATGCCAACCGGGCTCTTGAGATATCAAGGAAGGTAGGAGACCAGCAGATCCCCCATGCAGAGGCCCTGGAAGTGAAAGGGGAGTGTCTTTATTTTGTGGGTCGCCGAGATGAAGCGATACAGCATATCGAACAAGCTCTGAAGATCTTTACTGCCCTAGCCGATCATGAGAATATGGCTTATGCGAATATGGCTTTGGGTTATATGATTATGAATAGTGGACAATACAAGCGGGCCAACAGGTATTATCTCAAGGCGCTCGAGATAAACCGCCTGACTAACAATCTTGTCAGACAATCAGAAATACTTCTAAATCTAGGTGCTGCATTCCATTATCTTGGTGATCTTAGACTGGCACAAGCCAATTATTGCGAGTCGCTGAATATCGCCAGGCAGATTGGTCATAGACCCTTTGAGGCACTTGCGCTTGCCAATCTAGGCGAAATATATGCGGATTTGCATCTCTTCAATGCTGCCATAGAGATGTACCAGCAGGCCAGAATAATCGCTCAACGTGCGGAACAGCGGCATTTCATACTTGAACTAGCCATATGGGAATCAGAGCGTGCCCGTGCAAATCATAGGATCGAGCACGCCCAACGAATATTGTCTTCGGTGGAAGCGATTGCCAGAGAAACTGAAGCGGTTCATAAATCAGGGTTGTGGGCTTTGGAAAAGGGCTGTCTGTCCTTAGCCAAAGAGGAGATTCCGACGGCAGTGGTCCACCTTGAAAAAGCTGTCCGAGACCTCGAAACTACAGGATTTCACCTGAAAGCCACTCAGGCGCATCTGTATCTGGCCTTTATCCATCACATTGCTGAAGAACATGAAAATGCTGCTCATCATCTTCATGCGGCCTCCCAGAACGCTTCCAAACTGGATAGTCTCTTTTCGTTGATACCGGCTGGTTGCGAAGTCAAAGGTATGCTAAAGGAGGTCACTGCCTCGCCTGTGGTCGGAAAATTCGCCACCCGTTTAATCGACACGATTGAGCAATTCGACCGGGACCTGCCTGGTTTGCGGCGTCTTATTCGCCAACAGAGCGAGCAGGTCGATTTGTCGCAACCCGAACTAACCATCCAGGCTTTGGGAGCTGCGCGGGTACACACCTATGCCGAAGAGGTCACTAGGCCTGAGTGGAGCAATCAAAAAGCGGTGCGCGAACTCTTCTACTTGCTGCTGGCCCACCCCAAGGGGCTCAACAAAGAAGCCATTGGCGATACCTTGTGGCCGAACAGTATCCCTGAGCAGCATTATAAGCAGCTCAACAATACGGTCTACCGCTTGCGCAGAGCGCTTGGAAAAGAGGTCGTGGTGTTCGATACACAAAGCAATTGCTATCAATTCAACTGGCAGATGGATTATCACTATGATGTCGAAGAGTTTCAGGCTGCTGTAAAACGTGCCCGGCGCGCTAAAAGGACTGCCCGGAAAATTGCTGCCTATCAGCAGGCTATCGCGCTGTACGGGGGAGCCTACCTGCCAGAAGTGGGTGGGACATGGGCAGTCCCGATGCGTGAATTCCTGCGCCGAACATATACCGAAACCGTCTTGCAGGTGGCTGAACTGTATTTCAAAGAACGGGAATACAAGAAAGCTTTGGGATACTGTCAGCAACTGCTCAACGATGATCAATATCAGGAAGCTGCGCACCGGCTGGCGATGCGCGCCTACGCCGCCCGGGGAGATCGCGTTGAGATCGCACGCCAATATGAATTCTGTCGGCAGTCCTTACAGCAATTGGATACTGCGCCATCCGCAGAGACGGAAAGGCTCTATGCGCAGTTAATGCGCTAATCATCACTTGAATACAAGTTTGACTACGAGCACACAAAGTGGTATTTTCGCCAAGGCTTAAAGAACACTCCTCGGTCTGGAGTCCGACGTCTCCTGACGTCGGGAGAGATAAAGAAACCCATGCATAAGCTCTCGTCAACGAAATCAGGAGATTTCGGATTCCAAATCATCAGTACAGGCAAATATTACGGGATAAATAGATTTTACGAGAGCACCATTACGTAGACTCCGGTAAGTACTAAAAACTTGTCATGGCTTTAGGCTGCCCGATGCCGTGAGTAAGAGACTCTTCGCTGTCCTTCGCTCCACGCTGGACAAGGCTCAGAGTGATATCATTAGAGAAGCATATAGAAAACTGCTAAGGAGGCAAATCGTTCAAATGTTTTTAATCTTCCATTAATGTTCTTGAGGTCACTTAGGAGGCCGTTGGGGAGGTTATCACAGGGGATAATCAATTAGCACTCCGTCCAATCCTGTATCTTAGACGCCCTCTGTTCCCAAATTCTACAGACCTGGAATTCACAGAATTTTCCTATTGCAATTTGGCTCATTGGGAATATCTTGTGGCGCTCGGTCAGGATTGGCAAATCCAGACGCATATAGGGCGTAAAAGCACTTTTTTATCCCAGTTGTCGGGGATTTGGCAATCCCCTTTGAGCAAAACCGCGGGAATTCCCAAAGACCCAGCAATTTGTTTCCTTAGTAGTAAATACTTGTGGTAAATCCTATCTATCCGTATTGAACTATCGATTGGAGAGAGCCATGAAAAGGAAATCGGAATCTGATGATCGACTGCTAGCTATGGATGCTGTGGCCTGGACAGCCTGGGGGGTTCCAAGATCAAATATTCTTAGAGAACGTGAAGACATTGCATACCTAACAGGCATCCCCCTGATTCTATGGATGTTTGACCGGCAGGGTGTATTTATCAAATGTGAAGGCGATGGTCTTGCTGCTCTGGGATTGGTTGCTGAGCAGGTAATCGATAAATCCTGCTTTGACTGTATCCCTGAAGTGCCTCATCGTATCGATCCCCTACGCCTTGCTTTGGAGGGCGAGTACATCACTGATTGCGTCGAACAAGATGACCAGGTATGGGCAAACTGGTATTACCCAATTCGTGGTCGAGATCAGGATACCAATGGGGCGATGTGTTTGTCCATTAACATCACTCATCATCAGCCTCAACCTGAGCAACTTATCACTCAGTTCCAACAACAAACGCCATCCCAAGATCGAATGGCAGATGATCTGAGTCAAGTTGCAATTGCTGATATGCGCTCTTGGAGGGGGAAAAGCGCATTTGGACTTCGCGGAGAGCTCGGGGTGCGCTTGGATGAAGTTGTCGATCAATTGGAAGTTGATGCAGCCAGGCTTTACCTATGTGATCCCTGCAAAAGTGATCTCAAACTTACTACCGGGCATGGATTCAACAACGATGACGACACTGAAAAACGGATCCAGTATGGGGATGGTTTTGCAGGACATGTCGCCCTGAGACGCCGCCCATTTCTGACGACCGATCTGACACATCCTGGGCATACCTCGTTTATTCGGAAATCAAGCATAAGCAATCAAGGTTTTGTAGCCTACTGCGGCATACCACTGATCTTAAACGGCTGTTTGCTGGGAGTGATCGAAGTTTTCCATCGCCAATCCTTGGACATGGATAAAGAGTGGTTTCGCTTATTCACTACTTGTGCAGAAAGACTCTCAATCGCTATTGATTGCACTGAACAATTGTAACTGCTCAGCCATAGAACGGATTTTCCCGAAAAAAGGGTGTGCGCAGGGGGCGTCGCCCCCCTCCCCCACCCAATTTTAAGGGGCAACCCCGTGGGCGGGGAGTTTAAATAAAGATTATT
>CAZUSV010000107.1:0-12422 GCA_964622645.1 uncultured Anaerolineales bacterium | reverse complement strand
TTTCTTTCTTTTCTTTTGTGGGGGGCGCGGCCCCGGCGCGGCCCCCCCCCCAACAGTTTTTTTTCGGGGGCTCCCCGTTGGGCTGGGAGTTACATTAAGGATTAGTTCCGCCGATACCCAAAATCTTCCCTAATCTTTTCTCACTTGGAAAATCAAGCCCCTGGATTCACTCCAGGGGCTTGATCTATTTGGCTTTAACAACTGATGTTACGCAATAGGCTTATATGAGTTCGAGCTGCATCCTGAGTAGCACGGAATGCATTGTAGTACGTATCGAAGGATGCAGTTTGAACCCGATAGCACCCTTCGATACGTTCCTGTGCTAGTCAGAACGATCCTTCACGCTTCATCAATAATCGAATGGATCATGTCAATGAACAATGAAGTTTCCTCCACTAGTGGCTCAATAGTGTCCACGTCCAGGGATACAAAGTCAATGTAGTCTCCTTCTTGCCGTAGATCAGACAGCCGGTTATAGAGACGCCCGCTTTCCTTCGTTACTTTACCAGGTTTGACGTAATGCCGGTTAAACAACGCCTTTACTCCGCTGTGTTTAGATGATGTATGGCCATCCCGTACCAGCAAAGCAGATACTGCATAAAATGCTGCATAATAGAGTCGATTGGCACAGGTATTCCAATGACCAACTTTCTTCATCAGACGCGCTTCTTCTAGAGTTTCGGTTGCTCGTTGCAAACGGTAGGTTATCAATGCTTGCAGGTCTTCCCCTCTCATATGGCGACTCCATCACGTTCGACCTGTTGGCGTAATGGGACAACCTCGTAGCGTGCTGAGAGCCACTCTTGTTTGCTGCGAATAATGCTGCTTATCACTGTATCGGTTTCTAGCTCGATATCATACAGGCAATCTTTTAATTGTGTTTCCAGCACATTATCTCTCGGAGTGGTCAAAAGGATGAGAAAATCCCAATCAGAATCGGCCCTGGCTGTGCCCTTTGCACGCGAACCATATAGGATAATTTCTGCTGTAGGTGACAATTCAAGAATAGCAGTTTTCACCCGTTTTAGCAGTGCACTTCTTTTTATCGATTGAGTCATTCTTGAATCCTTGTAACCATTACTGTAGAAAGCAATGGCATCGTTATGGACAGAGACACAAAGATTATCTACTACTGATATTATAACCAAACTCTGGGGAAATTATGCAAACTAACATGAGTAAACGAGAATCGAGCAAGCATTCCTTTGTCAATGATATACTCATAGGGTGTGGCTTTTGCCGCATGAATGTCAAACATTCGCCCAATTTTGAGATTGTCGAGTTTCATGAGCATTCCCATCACCCTCACCAAAGTCATCGTGCCGCGACGCAGCTATCACCTGCTTCCCCGGCCACGTCTATTGGATATGCTCACTGACCTCTTGGATCATCGGCTGACCCTGATCGCTGCGCCAGCCGGTTATGGCAAGACGTCACTGTTGATCGATCTGGCCGCCAGCGTTGAATACCCGGTTTGTTGGTATGCCCTCGATCCCCTGGATAAGAACATACAGCGCTTCATTGCGCACTTGATTGCTTCGATCCAACATCAATTCTCAGGTTTTGGCGATAACTCATCCGCGGTTTTGCATGGCGTGGGGCAATCTGATTTGAACCTCGACCATCTGGTGGCTACGATTGTCAATGAGATTACCAACACGTCTCCGAGCACTTCGCCATTGTTTTGGATGATTACCACCTGATCGAGGCAAGCGAGGAGGTGAATTACTTCATCAACCGCTTTGGCCAGGAGATGGATGAGAACTGCCACCTGGTGATCGCCTCGCGCTCGCTGTTGAGCCTGCCAGACCTGCCCATCATGGTGGGACGCTCCCAGGTCATGGGCTTGGGTTTCGAAGAATTGGTCTTTAGTCCACCAGAGATTCAGGCTTTATTACAGAGAAATTACAACCAGTCGATTTCTTCTGAAGAGGCGAACAAGCTGGTGCGTGAGACCGAGGGCTGGATTACCGGCTTACTGCTCTCTGCGGAGACGATGTGGAAGGGCATGGCCGACAAGGTGCGCGTGGCGCGTGTCTCCGGGGTGAATGTTTATGACTACCTGGCCCAGCAGGTGCTCGACCAGCAACCTCAACAGGTGAGGGGTTTCCTGCTGCAGACCTCTCTGCTGGAAGAGTTCAATGCCCAGCTTTGCCAAACTGTTTTCGGCCAGGCCCCAGAGGGGACGATCTGGACGCAATTAATTGATACTGTCTTGCATCATAATCTCTTCGTCCAGCCGGTGGAGAATGGTGGCACCTGGCTGCGATACCATCACCTGTTTCGCGATTTCTTGCAGGAGCAATTTTCAAAGGAACAGCCGGTTGAAGAAAGGCGCATCTTGCGAAGATTAGTTGAAGTTTACAGCGAGCGAAAAGAGTGGGAAAAGGCTTACGATATTTGCCAACGGATAGATAACGATGATGAAATCGTCATAGATTTGATCGAACAGGCAATCACACCGATGGGGCGCGCCGGCCAGATAAAGACCCTAGGTGCTTGGTGTGACTCTTTGCCTTCGGATGCACTGACATCGCGCCCTTTTTTGGCGGCATCGTTTGGTTCAATTGTCTTAAATTTTGGTGAAGCTGAAAAGGCGCTCTCCCTTTTGAAACCAGCTGAAAAAGCTTTGCGGAATGGTAATGATTATGTGTTGCTGGCACGTACTCTCACATGGGAAGCTTACGCATACCTAAACCTTGGAGAATACCAGACTGCTTTGGAATTTGTTGAAGAGGCGTTGGATTTGGCCGAACACAATGAAAGCCCGCATATCGCTCACGCCGAGGCATCAAAGGTAAAGGGACTAATATTGAACTGGATAGGGCAAGCTAGCGAGAGTGTTTCTTGGTTAACTCAATCTTTGGATTTATATCGTACCCTGGATGATGAGGTGAATGCCGCAAGCGTACAACTAAGTTTAGGGTTGGTTTATATGAATACAGGACGGCAATCTCAGGCACTTTTGCACTATCAACATGCATTGAGCTTTTGGCGTCAGTCAAATAACATTGCAAAACAAGCTACTTTGCTTAATAACATGGGTGTATCACATCATCTCGGCGGTGATCTATTACAGGCCAAGATCTGTTTTGATGAGGCGCTGGAAAGCGCAAGGCAAAGCGGTCTTCTCAGAGCAGAAGCTTTCATCTTAACCAGTATGGGAGACCTTTACATTGATTTATGTTTTCTGGATGCTGCGTGGGAGCAGTACCAGCAGGCTCGACAAATAGCCCAACAACTTGATGCCCGCTTTCTACTTTTATACTTATGCTTGGCTGAAGTCAAGATTTTGCGCAGTAGAGGTGACTTTGCCGATGCGCAGCAAGCCTTATCTAGGATTGAAAAGCTGGCTCATGAAAGCCATTCGAGTTATGAATCATCGCTGTGGGCGTTGGAGAAGGGTTGCTTGCTGGTCGCATTGGAAGATGCAGAAGAAGCGATCCCCTATCTTAATAAAGCCACGCAAAAGTTCAGTAACGGTGGATACCCTAGAGAAGTAGCCCTTTCTTCTCTATATTCGGCATTGGCATCTCGTCTTCTAGGTGAAAAGGAAATCGTTTTGAAAAATCTGCGTCAAGCGGCGCGCGCCGCCTCCGAGTTAGAAAGCCTCTATCCTATTGCAGCTGCCGGGCAGAAAGCAATTGAGGTTATAGAGGATTTCAAGGATGAAGCCGAGATCGGCGAGTTTATCCAGTGCCTGCTCAAACAGGTGGATGATATTGATCGAGATAAGCCACGCCTGCGGCGACTTATTCGCGAGCAAGATGGTCACTCTTCTTTATCACCGCCTGTGCTAAATATCCAGGCCTTTGGCGAAATGCGAGTGGAACTAAACGGCGAATCCATCACAATACCGGAGTGGGCCAACCAAAGAATGGTGCGAGAGCTCTTCTTCTTGTTATTGGAAAATCCTAAAGGGATGACCAAAGAAGCCATTAGCGATACACTCTGGCCAGGCGGTGAACTGCATTTGCTTCAGAGGCGATTCAATAACGTCATTTATCGTTTGCGTCGTTCCCTAGGGAAAGAAACCGTTTTTCTAGATCAAAGCAGCGGGCGCTACCAATTCAAATGGGGGATGGACTACTGTTATGATGTAGAAAGCTTCCGCACGAAACTGGAACAAGCCCGAGAGGAGCAAGATCCCGAGTTGAAAATTTCGCTTTGCAAAGAGGCCATCGATTTATATCGCGGTTCTTATTTCCCCAAAGCAGAAGGAATATGGGCTGTGCCCATCCGGGAGGATTTAAAGCGAATTTATCTAGAAGCTACATTACAGGTAGCTGAATTTCATTTCCACAAAAAAGATTACGGGGAAACCTTGATATACAGTGCCCGTATTTTTTCAGAGGAGCCTTGCCATGAATCCACCCATTGCTTGGTGATGCGCGTTCACGCAGCCAGGGGAGATCGACCAGGAGTGGCTACGCAATTCCACCGCTGCGAGGAGGCCTTGCAATTACAACTTGGAGTGAGGCCATTACCTGAAACCGAGTTCCTGTTCAGCCAACTCATGGGGGAGTGATGGTCAGGAACATGTTGAACAGCTGTCATTGCGAGTGGACACCCTCGGGCAAGAGCGAAGCAATCGCTTGCTTGCTGAGTAGGGAATTGTTTCACTTCGACCACCTTCGGTGTCAGCACAGGCAGCGGTGAAGCTGCTACACAATGCCAGGCGCGCATAGCGATGACATTTATAACCGTGGTGTTAAATATCATTCTGACCTCTACATTATTCTTAAAAAATTTATTTATCTGCTTAGCCAAACAGATGTTTTTGACGATGCCCATTTGAGTCTCTTGGAAAGTCCGTGGTGCTCGGTCGTGCACGGCCGCAGCTTGTTATTAGGCCCACCTGTGGCGTGGTGTAACAATTCCAGACTCATATTTGGCGCAGTGGCATCTTTGCTATCTATTATCGGGGATGGTTTGGCAGACACATCACAGGTTTGGCAATTCCCTCGAAGCAAAACAACAGACATTCCCAATGAGCCGAACATTTTGTTAAAATGTGGTTAATTTGGTGATGATATACTGGGTGAGTGAAATTTACCTCACACCTTTTGGCGAATACATATGTCGATTCTCATCACAAAAGTCAGTTTGCCAGAACGGCGCAAGGATGTGTTGCGTCGTGCCCGGCTGATTGACGCGCTTCATCAGAACCTTCACCGCAAGCTGATATTTGTCTCAGCTCCAGCGGGTTATGGAAAAACCACCTTGCTCGTGGATTTCGCCAGTGATGTGAACGCGGTTGTATGTTGGTATCGCATAAGCCTGGAGGACACGGATTTAATTTCTTTCGCTCAGCATTTGGTAGCAGCTTTTCGTCAGGAATTCCCTCAATTTGGCGATGGTTTTATTGATACCTTCTCCACCAGTGGAACGATTTCTCCTCTGATTATAGCAACTGAGTTCATCAATGAAATCGTGGTTCATATTGATGATTATTGTGTCTTAATGCTCGATGATTATCACCTTGTGGGCGAAAACCAAATCATTGTAGATTTCATTGAGATTCTTCTTGAACATTTACCTGATCAGGTGCGCGTAATCATCGCCTCTCGCAGCATTTATGGCGTTCCATCTACAACCCTATATGTGCGCGATGAGTTGGCAACGCTTGGTGCACAAGATTTGAGGTTTCGGGCTGACGAGTTGCAAGCACTTGTCCGGCAAAACCATAGCTTTAAACTGTCAGATGAACAAGCTGCGGACCTAGCATTGCGCTCGGATGGCTGGATTGTAGCTATTATGCTGGCTATTCGCACAATGAAGCATGATAAATTGCCCAAATTTGAGGAGGCTGTTGATCAGGTTTATTCTTTCCTCGCCGAAGAGGTTGTAAATCAGCAACAACCAAAACTACAAGAATTTTTATTGGCTACATCAATTCTTGATGAATTCAACGAGGCATTGTGCGATCATTTGCTGCAAACGTCATCATCAGGTGAATTGCTCAGCGAATTGCAAGAGCGCAATCTGTTTATCTCGCGTATCGAGACCAACCATGGAGTGAGTTATCGGTATCATCAGCTGTTCTCTGATTATTTAAGGCAGCGACTTGTTGAGATTGACTTTAAGAGAGTTCAGCGTTTGCATGCTCGTGCTGCCAATTGGTATAGACAGAATGATTCCTGGAAACTGGCTATACATCATATTCTTGAAGCGGATGAATCCCAAAAAGCCGCTCTCTGGATGGATCAGGCGGCGACAGAATTCTTTGTCAGAGGGCAGCAGAACATATTATCTCATTGGTATGATGCTTTGGAAAAAGTGCAACTTAGAGATCATGCTCCGAGATTGCTTTTGTATCAAGCCAAGATCTGGACAAATCAAAGCGCGTTCGGTGATGCGGAAGCATTGCTAGATGTGGCTGAACCCTTATTACGTCGAGACGGTGATACCGATCACGTGGTGAATGTAGCTATAACGAGAGGGATGATAAGATGTTTTCAAGGGAATTTTCAAACTGCCTTGGCTCTTGGGGAAGAAGCCCAAACAAATCTTGCACTAAAAGATAGGCGTGAGAGTTATTGGTGGTATCAAGCGGACCGTTTGAAGGGTAAAAGTTTGAGTGCCTTGAATCAAACGGACCTTGCGTTGGAGTGTTTTCAGAAAGCAGTCACTGGTTTAAAAAGTTCTCTTGAGGAAGTTGAATTCAGTTATCAGCGCGCTCAAAGGGAATATGATCTCGCAGAAACACTGAATGATATGGGGCTCGCTTGTCTTAGGAAAGGTGATCTACTCCAAGCGCAGATATGTTTTACGGATGCCTTAAAGATCAAACGAAAGATGAGAGGAAATAGAGGGGCACTGTCAGTTGCGTTAAACAACGCGGGTTATGTGAATTACATGATTGGTAATTACGCAGAAGCCTGGCTAGCATATGAAGAGGCGCTCGAACATGCTCGTTTATCAGGTTGGAATCGAGTTCTTGTTGATCTCTACAATAGCCGTAGTGATTTGCTCCGCGATATTGAAGAATTCGATGAAGCAGAGATTTCATATTCAACTGCGCGCGAGATTGGTGAATCAAATCACGAGCAAATTGCATTGATCGATACCTATTCCGGGTTATCTGAATTTGAACGAATTCGAGGAGATTACCAACAAGCATTTCATTGGCTGCGCGAAGCAGCTCGGTACCGAAATGATACGTTCGAATCCCCAGATTACCAGGCTGGCTTAGGAGCTATATATTTAGAAATGGGCCAGAATGATTTGGCCTGCGAGGCATTCGAGAAGGCGCTCGATTCGTGGGAAATAGATTCGCAGCCCCAGCAAGAACAGGTGCGAGTGGCCTTTTTATTAGGTGCTGCATACTATCGACAAAAACGGTCGCAGCGTGCACAAGAAACCTTGACCAAAGCATTGAAGTGGTCGGCGCAATTAGGCTATGATCAATTTTTGGTTGTTGCCGGGCGTCGCTGTAAGGATTTCGTTTCCTATGCCGTAACAACCTGGCCAGACCACACTCAGTTGAAATCAATAGCTCAGCGGATTGAACAGGCACCTGCTGGTCTGGCGAACTTCCGAGAAAAAGCTTCACCCTCAGAGATACCTGAAACGCATCTAGAAGTACGAGGTTTTGGGCCAGGACAAGTGTGGTTGAATGGTGAACTTATTCCTCGAGCTAAATGGAGATCTAGTGGTGCTCTGGCATTATTTTTCTACATAATCCAACATGGGGAAGTCCGCAAGGAAGAAGTTGGTTTGGAATTCTGGCCTGAATTTAGCGCGGCAAAAATCAGCAGCAATTTTCATGCTACGCTCTGGCGAGTGCGTCAGGCCTTGGGAGAGCGTGAAATCATATCTTTCCGCGACAAGAAGTATTTCTTAAATCCATGTGTAACCATTTGGTTCGATGTCTCGGAGTTTCATAACCAAATGACTTGTGCCGAAGATGTTGAGTTATCATCTACTCAACGTACTGATCATTTTAGACAGGCTATCGCACTCTATCGGGGCAATTATCTAGAAGAAATTTTTATGGATTGGTCGATTCGGAAAAGTGATGAGCTAAAGAGGATGTATTTACGTGCACTTGCTGATCTTGCAGAGTGGGAGAATGATCGGCGTCGCTTTGATAATGCAATTTCCTTATATGAAAAAGTGCTCGAAGGAGACCCATATAGCGACAGTATTCATCTTGCACTGATGCAGTGTCTTGCAGATGCCGGATCACCGACAATGGCAAAAGCACATTATCAGAAATACGAAGTATTGCTGCAAAAAGAATTAAAAACACAGCCTTCGCCAAAACTCAAAGATTTCTACGATAGTTTATCTTAGTAGAGATAGCTTAGTTCTAATTCAACTTCTAAATATGCTTTTGAAGGCTACTCATACTTGAGTAGCCTTTTTTGTTCTCAATGTTCAGAGGTTTGTTCATAGTTCTTAAGATATGCTGTAATCACGGAGATTTAACTTATCTATGGAGGTGTCTTATGTCGAAAAAAATGTTATTCAAGTTATCCAGTGTTCTTACGTCAATTTGCAATCCACAAATTTATAGACTGGTTCTGTTTGTAATTCTCCTGCTTGTCAGTTTGTTTGCGCCACAAATGGTTTATGCAGGACCATCAGGTGGTGGTGTTGGAAGCTGAGCCGCCGAGTGATTTAGGCAGATAAGGCGTGAAAAAGAAATGAAAAATAAACTGAATATAAACGCGATTGTTATGAAAGCACTGCTTGACAACGAGTTTGAAGATTCTATTCTCAATGGAAAGCGAAGAGAATGCCTGGAGATGTTTGAACTTGGTCAGGCCGAAAAAGAAATGATCCTGGCTATTAAGGCAGATGGTATTGATCAGTTCATTCGCCAAATAGATGAGATGACACGGCCCACGAGTAGATCAATTCAGAGACTTAGGGATGATGCTTGCATTTGAGCCGAAGTTTTGAGATTACATCAAAGAACTTTGAAACAGACATAGCATTATGTAGCAGTGTTGCATTGCAGTGAACGAATATGATTTTATCTCGCCATTGAGGATTAAAACCACATTCTTTCCATTCAGGCCGCATCACTAGCTGATTTCGCCATGCAGTTGGTGAAACACCAGAATGGAAAAAATGGCCATAACTCTGGCAAAGGCAACGGCGTTTGGAGTAGCACCAGGGTTCACCAAAAAGTCTGATTGGAGGTCTTGGATAAATAGCTCCATGATGAGAAGCGAAGGCATCTCAACTGTCAGCACACCCTTTGTCCAGTGGATGGTGGATGAAGAGGGTGTCTTTATTCTGTCCGAGGGAGATGGACTCGCCTCGCTTGACCTGACCCCAGGTGAGGTTGTAGGGAAGTCCGTCTATGACGTCTATGCCGACGTGCCTGAAATATTGGAGAGTGTCCGCTCTGCCTTGAAAGGACAGGTCGTCGAAGAGACGCTTGAATTATCCAATACGGTCTGGGAGTGTCGCTACTTCCCTGTTTGGAATTCTAATGGTGAAGTGTCTGGTGTGGTAGGCTCCGCCTTTAATATCACCGCGCAGTGGAAACGGGTCTTGGAACAAGAAATCCTGGCTGATTTTGCCAAGGCTCTACGGTGTGCAACCACCCGCGCTGAGATGCCACCCATTATTCTCGACAAATTATCTGCTGTATTGAATACTGAGAACATAGCACTGATCACCCGCTCTCCAAACAATGGAACAGTGTCGGTTGAGCTGGCGCGTGGATTCTGGCGTGTTGTAAAAGGCACCCCACTCTCTGACGAAATTCATCTCTGGCTGACGCGGAATTCTGAACAGATCATTGCTGAAAACACTCCCTATCTGGACAATGAATTCTCACAGATGATTGACGAAATGGTATCGGTGGCGGGGATTCCGCTCATCACTCAGGAAGCTGAGGTTGGCGTTTTGTGGATAGGCCGCAAGGCTCCTATTACAAATGACGATATCCATCTGCTTACTGCAATTGGCGACATGATTGCAAATGCTCTCCACCGCGCCGCCCAGCACGAGCAAACAGAGCGTCGTTTGCAGCGTATCGCTGCCCTTCATGCGATCGACCAGGCCATCACCAGCAGCCTTGATTTGCAGGTGACCCTCAGCATTCTATTGGAACAGGTCATCCGGCAACTAGAAGTCGACGCCGCAGATGTGTTTCTGCATGATTCTCAACTGCGAATGCTTACCTTTTCTGATGGACGCGGTTTCAAACTCAATAGCAGTAAGAATGTATCGGCACAACGCCTGGGAGAGGGGCTTGCAGGGAACGTGGCCTTGAAACGCCAACTCGTCAGCATCCCCAATCTCTCTCAAACTGAGCAGGCCATTTTGCGAAATTCGATGCTCAAAGAGGAAGGATTCGTCGCCTATTATGGGATGCCCCTGATTGCGAAAGGAAAGCTCAAAGGTGTTTTAGAGATTTTCCACCGCAAACCGCTTATCATCGGAACAGAGTGGATCGATTTTCTGAGAGCGCTAGCAACACAGGCTGCAATTGCTATCGACAATGCTGAGCTGTTCGAAGATATCCAGCGCTCTAATGTGGAACTAAATCTGGCATACATTGCTACGCTAGAAGGTTGGGTACGGGCGCTCGACCTGCGCGATAAGGAAACCGAGCGGCAGCCCCAACGCCTAACAAGAAGAACTGTAAAACTGGCGCGCGCTATGGGAATGAGTGAAGAAGAACTGATGCACATACAACGCGGAGCCTTGCTGCACGATATCGGTAAATTAGGCATTCCGGATGAAATCCTAAACAAACCAGGCCCATTGACAGATTATGAATGGGATTATATGCGTATGCATCCTACCTATGCCTACGAGCTGCTTAGAGAGATCGAATTTCTAAGGCCTGCGCTAGATATTCCTTATTCCCACCATGAAAAGTGGGATGGAACGGGTTACCCGCAAGGCTTGAAGGGGGATCAAATCCCCCTGGCTGCGCGTATTTTTGCCGTTATGGATGTCTGGGATGCGTTGAGTTGCGATCGCTCCTATCGTCAAGCGTGGCCTGAAGAAGAGGTGATTGAATACATCATTGGACAAACTGGAAAGCATTTTGATCCCCGAGTCGTAGAAGCCTGGAGGGATGTTTTCGAGATTCAAATCCATTAAGTCGGAGTATCTCAAGGAATTCCCGTGATAATGTCCAGGTTTGTGGGAGCTACCCCGGCAATTCCTCGAGAGCCAGATCAGAATTGGAGTGAGCGATGGCAGCAATTGAATATGATCGTAAGGTTGGTATCCTAAAATCTCATCAACTTGATCTCAAGATGGCTTTGAGTGAACTCTTGGATCAAGTTGTCGAGAAAATGAGGGTTGATGCAGCCAGGATTTACTTATGCGATCTAAAACATAGAGATCTAAGATTTACTACCGGGATTGGTTTCAATAATGGCAGCCGCAATGGCGAGATCATCCAATATGGCGATGGTTTGGTGGGATATGTGGCCCTCAGGCGGCGACCTTTTATCATCGTTGATTTATTGAATCCTAAAAATTCCCTGCATCGAAATTCCACCATCCAACAGGAGGGATTTATATTCTACTGTGGTATTCCGCTTATCTTTGAGGGCTGTCTACAAGGCGTGCTGGAACTTTTTCGCCGCCAATCTCTGGATATGGACAGCGAATGGATCGGGTTGTTAATTGCTCAGGCGGAAAGGATATCCATAGTTATCGAGGGTGCCGAATAAATGGAACGTATTTACCCGAAAAAAGGGTGTGCGCCCCCCTTTTTTCGGGAGATTACCTGTCTGGCTGAGTAGTTGCCAAGAAAATTTATAATTGTATGCGCAATAGAACAAGCCCCTGAATCACTCCAGGGGCTTGTGTTATTTTTTCTGACTTAATCAGAAGACTACATCATCGGCATGCCGCCTGGGGCACCAGCGGGCATGGGCGGCTCGGGTTCGGGGATATCAGTGATTAAGGCTTCAGTGGTCAGGATCATCGCAGCAATCGAAGCGGCGTTCTCCAAAGCACCACGCGTAACCTTAGCGGGGTCGATCACACCGGCTTTGACCATGTCAACATACTCTTCGCTGAGTACGTCGAAACCAATGTTAATATCTTTCTTATCTATTTGTTGGCGACGGACGTTTTCCAGGATCACGGAACCGTCTTTGCCAGCATTCGCAGAGATCTTGCGCAAAGGAACCTGGAGGGCATTTTTGACAATGTCAACACCGATTTGAGCATCGGGGTAATCCATCTTGAGATCATCCAGGACTTTCATAGCGTTGACCAGGGCAACACCACCACCGGGGACGATGCCATCTTCAACAGCGGCGCGGGTAGCGGAGAGAGCGTCTTCAACGCGATGTTTCTTTTCTTTCAGTTCGGTCTCAGTAGCAGCACCCACACCGATGATGGCCACACCACCGGAGAGCTTCGCCAGGCGCTCCTGCAGTTTTTCGCGGTCGTAATCGCTGGAGCTCTTGTCGATCTCCACGCGGATC
>CAZUSV010000106.1:0-22044 GCA_964622645.1 uncultured Anaerolineales bacterium | reverse complement strand
CCGTAGTCTATCACTATTTTCTCTATCTCAGGTCGCTCTCCGACAAACTGCTAGGCGCCTAGAATTTCCTTTGCTTTCATGACTACATTCTCTGCCGTGAAACCAAACTCATTGTAGATTGTCTGGTAGGGCGCGGAAGCCCCAAAGCGATCCAGGCTAATCACAGCACCATCTGACCCCACATAATGCGACCAACCCAGGGAGACGCCGGTCTCGATGGCCAGACGGGGTAAATCAGGGGGCAACACAGAGGCGCGATATTCTTCCGATTGGGTTTCGAAGAGTTCCCAACTGGGCATCGAGACCACTCGGGCGCCAATGCCTTCATCTGCAAGTTTGGCCTTGGCTTCCAAAGCTATTTCCACCTCGGAGCCAGTAGCAATCAGTACGATTCCCGAGGCGATCCATTTGGGCTCGGAGAGCACATATGCACCCCTGGATAGCTGGTTACGCGCTGGCGCAGGTGTGATCTGTGGAAGGCCTTGTCGAGTGAGTATTAAAGCAGTAGGACCATCTTGACGTTCCAGGGCTATTTTCCAAGCCGCGGAAGTCTCATTGCCGTCAGCAGGTCGAAGGGTAACCAGGTTGGGGATAACGCGTAAGGAAGCCAATTGCTCGACGGGCTGGTGGGTGGGCCCATCCTCGCCTAGACCGATGCTGTCGTGACTGAAAACGAAGATGACTGGTAAGCCCATCATAGCAGCCATGCGGATAGTGGGGCGCAAGTAATCTGCGAAGACCAGGAAGGTGCCGCCGTAGGGACGCAGCCCATGTAGGGCCAAGCCATTCATTATCGCTCCCATGCCGTGCTCACGGACACCGTAGTGGATATAGTCGCCGCTGAAATTTCCAGGCGATACTGGAATCTGGTTCTTCGCCTTGGTCTTGTTGCTGCCTGTCAGATCGGCAGAGCCGCCGATTAGGGTTGGTAAGACAGGCGCAATGGCGTCTAATACCTGACCAGAAGTTGCTCTGGTGGCCATTTTTCCTGCGTCCGTGAAAACCGGCAAGGACTCTTCCCATCTTTCAGGGAGCTCGCCGTTCACAAAATCCTCCCATTGCGCGGCCAACTCGCGGTGCCGTTTGCGATATTGTTTCTGCATTTCTGCCCATTGCTTCTGGGATTTTTTCCCCAGTGATGCCTTCGCTTCGAAGCGCGCTTTGACTGCCTCGGGAATGTAGAAGCGCGGTTCAATGGGCCAACCGTAATACTCCTTGGTCGCATTCAGGTTCTCGTCGCCTAACGGCGAACCATGAACTTTGGCAGTATCCACCCAAGGGCTGCCTAAGCCGATATGGGTTTTGCAGGCGATGATCGTTGGGCGTTCAGTTTCTGCCTGCGCTGCACGGATGGCTTCGTCGATGGCGATCATATCGTGACCGTCAACGCTCAGAGTATGCCAGCCGTAGGCCTCGAAGCGCAGCAAAACATCGGTGCTATTGGTGATGTCTGTGTTGCCATCGATGGAGATGTTGTTATCATCGAAGAAGACAATCAGTTTACTCAGACCCAGGTGACCGGCAAGCGAACAGGTCTCATGAGAGATGCCTTCCATCAGGTCTCCATCGCCAGCAATCACGTAGGTGTAGTGGTCCACAAGGGGGAAATCGGGCTGGTTGAAGCGCTCCGCAAGCCAGCGTTCGGCCAGTGCCATCCCCACCGCATTGCTGATGCCTTGACCCAACGGCCCTGTGGTGACCTCGATGCCAATCTCCGGCTCGTATTCTGGATGCCCGGCGGTGCGGCTGCCCCATTGGCGGAAGTTCTTGACTTCGTCCAGTCCAAGGGGGTATCCACTCAAATGGAGTAGTGCATAAAGCAGCGCTGAGCCGTGCCCAGCGGAGAGCACAAAACGGTCGCGGTCAGGCCAGAGGGGGTCGGCAGGGTAGTTCTTTAGAAAGCGCGTCCACAACACAGTGGCAATGTCAGCAGCTCCCAGAGGTAGACCGGGGTGTCCTGAATTTGCCTCCTGTACTGCATCGATGGCCAGCATACGCAGGGTGGTAGCGATTAGCTGGTCAGTATCATCGTAGGTGGAGGGGATATCAGTCATGATTATTCTCTCAATTTAATGTACGCAATAGGCAGGCTTGTTGCCAGGCGCAGGGTTGCAATGTCGCAGAGATAATTTCTGTTTTTCAGCTCTGCGCTCTTAGTGGCTCCGTAGTTTAGCATAATTGATGTTCAATTTGAATTTATTCTTACCAGGTGAGATTCTAACAATGCTTTGTGAATGATACCAGAGGATTGTAATAATCGAACATGTTTATTACCGGCTCTCTAGGGGTTACCCTGGTGATTCCTGGAGAGAGATGAATGAATTCATCCTCTGAAAAAGCAAACCTGATTAATCAGGTTTCAATTTTCGGTATCGAATTCATTCGATGCAAACGGAGGAGCAGGGAAAGATTTTGGTGTTGTTTTGTGTTTTCTCGCCTTTTTTGCGCGGATGTTGTAGAATCGGAAAATCAATGCCTGGAGCCTTTGTTGATACCTTCCAGAGATGAATGAATTCATCCCTGAAAAACCAAACCTGATTAATCAGGTTTCCCTTACCAAGCTGGACTTCAGTCCAGCGGAAATAGAGAGGAAACATGACTTTCTGGCGAAATTACTACCACCTGGTTTGGGCTACTAAAAATCGAGAGCCCTACATCGACCTCGAGCTAGAGAAGCCATTGTTCGGTTATTTGATTCGCAAAGCTGCCGAACTGGACATGTATGTTTACGTCATCAACGGGTGGACTGACCACGTGCATATGATCGTTGCCATTCCGCCGAAACTCAGTGTTGCTGATGCCGTTAAAAACCTGAAAGGTGCCAGCAGCCATTACATCAACAACGTGGTACGTCCGGAACATCTGCACTTTGTCTGGCAGCGCGGCTATGGTTGCCTGACCCTGGGAGAGACGCAACGCGCCAAAGCCATAGAATATGTAGAAAACCAGAAAGATCACCATAGGGAAAAAACCACCAATGCCTGGTTGGAACGCTATAACGAACTGGACGAAGGCCCTGAAGATTCTGGCGTAACTGTAACCGCTGACGAACCATCACTGAAGGAAAAAGAAGCCGAATATCAATCGATATCTGATCCGTGGCCCTTCTAGATATTTCGTTTTTTCTGGTATTTGTGATGAATGAATTCATCCCCGAAAAACCAAACCTGATTAATCAGGTTTCTCTTGCCAGTCCCGGATTTCAATCCTGACTGGCATGTGAGTTAGCCGAAATGAAGATATTCATTTATTGGGTGTTTTGTTTCTTCCCAGTCCTTGCCAGTGGTTGTATTGCCCAAGTTGAAGACTCCCCCCTGCCAAAACCCACCCTAACGATAATCCTTCCCGCCGATACCCAACCAGCCCCTACAGTCACCCCGGAACAGCCTACAGCAACGGCCACCAGCCTTCCCCCAACAACAATCCCAACTATTACCCTGACATCTCCGCCACCCACACCCTGGCCACCACATCCCCGGCCGATGCCCATCGTCTACTTCATCGGCTTCCGCACTGACAGGCCGCCATTCGATGATGTCGAAATTCGGCGGGCTTTTGCACAGGCCCTTGACCGTCAAAAACTGGTCGATGAGTTGTGGGACAATGGTTCGCAACCTGCGACCTCGATGGTGCCACCCCAAATCTGGCCAGATGGGCGTTCCTGGTATGGCGAAATTGGCCTGTTTACCGACACAAACCAGGATGTGCCTGCTACTGAGCTCGAGATCAATTATGACAAGTATATTCGCATCGCTATACCCGAGGGAACTGAGCGCATGGGGCAGCTATTGCGCGAGCAGTGGGATGAACGCCTGGGGATCGTGGTGGCAATTGATGTGCTAGATAGCGAAAACTATGACTTACTAGTTGATACTGCCAGCGCGCATATGTATTTTTCTGGCTGGTTCGCGGACTACGCCAGCCCCTATAATTTTTTGAAGGATGGCATTGATTACAACAGGCAATGGCTCAAGTGGTCCGATGATGAATACGATCAACTCATCGAAGCGGCATTCTTCGAGACTGATGTGAATAAGCAGATCGAGTTGTATATACAGGCCGAACGAATTCTCACCAAAGTCGATGTGGTCATCGTCCCCTTGTTCCACGATTTGTTCCATCCGTGATAGAACATCGAAATTACTTAATTGATTTGGGTGTGTTTCATCTCAGTTGGAGATAGCCAGGCGTATTGCGTAAAACGTATTGCGTAAAGCGCATTCCATAAACCTGCACGCAATACGCTATACGCAATACGAATACTTTGTTCAACTCATTTGGAACACACCCAAATAATTCAGCGTAATCACACTCCTCAGCAGATCAGCGATCCACAACTTACGGCTGCCAGGTCCGCAGGAAGGCGACCAGATTGGCAAGCTCGTCCTCAGTCAGCCGGCTCTCGAATCCCGCCATCGCTGTCCCCTGGCGACCTTCCTTGAGGAATTCGATAAATTCAGAGTTGATCGTCTCTTGAATATATGCATTGGGCTGCATCGCTGGACCGATGCCGCCTTCTCCTTGCGCCCCGTGGCAGGGCAGACAGTAAGTGCTGTAGGTCTCCTCTCCAGCGACCGGGTCGCCCAACGGCCACTGCTCTTGCAGGGCAGTCAATGTGGCCAGCGCGCCGGCATTGTCTTCGTCGAGGATCTGCGCGGCGGCGTTGCGCAGCACTTCTGCCCCACTGCCCTCGGCGACTGTCAGGGCGCGGGTGACATGCAGTGCGGCACTATCTTCGTCATCCTCTTCAAGGGAGTAGATTGCCGAGTCAATCAGGTCGGTGACCGAAAAGGCCGCTTCTACCTGGAGGCCTGCGCGCCAGTCTTCTACTAAGGCGATCAGATCTTCGATTTGATTGGGGGCTAGCACCGTTCCCCAGGTGGGCATGCCCTTGGCCGGGCGTCCGTTGGCGATCACCGAACGGTACCAGTCATTGTCCAGTGTTGCCAGTCGCAATGTGTCGTTGATGGCCGGGGCTTCCTCGTTGCCCAGTCCATTCTCACCATGACATACCGCGCAGGTGGTTTCGAATAACAACGCACCACGGGCTGAGTCTGGCTCGAAGGCTATCGGCTCGATCTCTGGGGCAGTGGGCTCCCAGGCGCGGATGAAGGCTACCACATCTTTGATGTCCTCATCGGTCAGAGGGCCGCCGAAATCGACGCTCCAGGCAGGCATTTGGGAGCTGGGCACACCCGAGCGAATCACCGAGAAGAAGATCTCGTCCAGGGTGTTCTTGAGCAGATTCTTGTCGTTCAGGGTGGTGCCGACACCGCCTTCACCGTCTGCACCGTGACAGGAGACACACTGCTCAGTATAGATCGTGCGACCGCGATGGACGCGCTCTTGGGCGAAATCTTCGGCGGCGTGAGTCAGGCGAGCGGTTTCGCCGAACCAATAAAAGGAGAAACCGGCCACGATCAGCAAGGTCAGCACCAGGCCGAAGATCACATACCGTTCATAATTGGGTTCGTTTTTGTTCATGGTTCTCTCCCTAGGCTCCGGTTATGTGTGTTGGATCGTGTTTGCCGCGCTGAGTGGGTTTGCCCGTATCCACCCAGACTTCGCCGCTCTTGATTTCCGTGGGGAAGAAGTCCAATGCCCGAGGAGCAGGACCCCCCAAAACGTCGCCATGCACGTCAAAAACTGAACCGTGGCAGGGGCAGTGGAATTGACCCTTATCCTCGTCCCAGGGCACCGCGCATCCCAAATGGGTGCATTTCTGCCAAAGAGCGATAATGCCCTCTGGTGTGCGCGAAATATAAAATCGGCCAGCAAGGATGCGGTTGACGCTATCGATGGCAAACTCCTCGATCTTGCCGGCATACACCGAGCCCCCGAAACCACCCGTCGAGACAGGCTGGATGAATTTTAGTAGGGCAACGGTGACCTGTGCAAAAATCAACGCCAGTGAGCCTCCCCAGGCGATGCCCAGGAATTGGCTGCGGGATAGTTTGCTGTTCTTTTCCATATCCAACCTCCCTATAAGTTGTCCCATGGACTGTAGTCCCCAGGCATATTCCAGGGCCAGTAAAGCTCAAAGCCCGGCCCTCGGAACAGGAATCCCGCCAGGGTGAAAACAATCGCGCCTACAAAGAGTACGGTGAATAGCGTCAAGACGACTTCACGGGCTGTTGGTTTGGTACGCACTAAGGCTAATAATGGTAAGGTTACGAGAACACCCATGATCAACGCTGGGATGACTACCTGGAGCAGGAAATCAGGCAGTTGACCGCGCAACAACTCGCGTAATGGGAATGTGCTATCCAGGTAGATGTACAAGGGCATGACCACTAAGACATAGATGGTGGTAAAGAGGGTGATGCGTTTGCCTCGTTTTGATGTGAACCAGACCCCAGACCCTAGACGTGAATTGTCGATATAGGGGATGGCGATGACGAACAGCACCATCAAGGTGGGCATCAGGACGGCCATTAGGGTTGGGTGCCCGTGTTCGAGCATTTCCTGCAAGCCCATGAAATACCAGGGGGCTTTAGCGGGGTCGGTGGTGGTGTTGGGGTTGGCGATCTCCTCCAGGGGCGCGTTGACGAACAATGACATCAGCAGCAGCAGTACGATCACACCCAGGGTCAACAGCAATTCCAAAATGGCCACAATGGGGAAGGAGAAGATGGTATCATCCGGCCCTTTGTCGACCATGGTGGTAGGCGCTTTGACAAGTTCGACCAGTGAGTACGTTTTGGTCGCGCGGGCTTCTTCGCTGAATGCTTCAGGGTTCTTTGTGTTCTCAGTCATCGGTGCCCTCCTCAAGAGATACACTATCGGCAACTTGCGCTGCCGCCTCTTGTGCGGCTAAACCGCCATCCTTGCGTACCCGCCACATATGCAGCGAGGTGATCATCAGAATGGCGCCTGGGATCAGCATCACGTGCAGGGCATAGAAACGAGTCAGGGCTTCCTGACCAACCTCGGGCCCACCCAGCAGGATGGATTTGATCACCACCCCCATCAGAGGTTCATATCCCGCCACACTGGTGCCGACGGTGATCGCCCAATAGGCCAGTTGGTCCCAGGGCAGCAGATAGCCGGTAAAGCTAGCGCCTAAGGTCAGGATCAATAGCACCACACCGACCACCCAATTGAATTCGCGCGGCGGCTTATAGGCGCCAGTGTAGAAAACACGTGCCATATGCAGCACCACGGCGATGACCATCAAGTGCGCCCCCCAGCGGTGCATGTTGCGCAAAAGTTGTCCAAAGGGAACTTGTGTTTGCAGGATGGTGATATAGCCATAGGCCCGTTCGACGGTTGGCGTGTAATAGAACATCAACAACAGCCCAGTGATGCTCAACACTCCAAAAACAATCGCCGAGATCAGGCCCAAACCCAGCGAGTATGAAGCTTTCAAACTCTTGCGGCTGACTTTTACCGGGTGCAAGTGAAAGAAGACATTTGTGGTCATCACCAGCGAGCGATCCAGGGGGTTGTCTGGCCAACCATGGCGAAAGAAGGATCGCCAGACTCTTGAATTGACTATGAATTCTTTGATACGTTGCATGTGTCTCTCCTCGATTTCAGGATTATCGATTGTTGGTTTTCGATTAGCGATTTTTGATTTTCGATTTACGATTTACGATTAGCGATTTTCGATTTACGCGAATCGTCAATCTTCAATCGTCAATCTAAAATCATAAATCGTTAATCCTCAATCTCCATACGACAAAACTTCCTCGAAGCGGAAGGCTTCCATGGTGATGGCATATGTGGGGCAGCGTTCGGCACACAAGGCGCAGCGGGTGCAGGCCTCATCATCTTTGAGCATGGCAGCCACAGTGGGCTGGTCTTCTGCCAGAAATTCCGTAAGGGGCTTGCCAAGCTGAGCTTCGACAACCGCAGCAAATTGATCGTCCGCCTGATTTGCGTCGATATTCTTCAGACTGACGATCTTCAGGCAATCCCAAGGGCAAACGTCCACACAGGCGTTGCACAAGATGCATTTTGTGCCATCGAAAATGGTGTTGACACTGCACTCCAGGCAGCGACTACCTTGCTCGGCGGCTTCTTCTTCAGAATAGCCCAACTCAACCACGGTAGTTCCTGTACGCCGGTCGACAGGCAGAGAAGGCACTTTGCGCTGTTCGAGTTTGGTCCAGTTTTCGAACATAACATGATTGGACAAGTTCTTCCACTCGGTTTTGACTTCGACTTGGAGTTTTCCCCCTTGAATGTATTCATCGATACCCAGAGCAGCGTCATGACCATGCCGCACCGCATCGATGATCAATTTGGGACCGTAGGCTACATCACCACCAGCGAAAACATCTGGGGCAGTGGTCTGGCCAGTTTCGTAGTTGATCTCTACCAGGCCGCGTGGGGAAATATTGACATCATCAGCGCCACCGAGAACTTCCAGATCGGCTTGCTGACCGATGGCCAAGATGAGGGTGTCGCATTCCCAGATGCGCTCAGTGCCAGCTTTGAATTTGGGATTGAAGCGTCCCTGCTCATCAAAAACCGACTCGACATCGATGACTTCCAGGCCGGTGACCTTGCCATTCTCGCCGACAATGCGGTTGGGTCCCACCCGAGGGTGAAGCTGGATGCCCTCTTCCAGGGCTTCTTCGATCTCGAAGTCCGAGGCCGGTAACTCGTCCCAATCTTCCAGGGAGATCATCTTGACATCAGCAACGCCCAGACGCAGGGCAGTGCGGGCCACATCGAAGGCCGTCTTGACGGTTTCGGATTCTTCCTCAGTGCGGGCTTTGGTATCCTCCAGGGCTTCCAGTTGCTCTTGGGTGGGCTGCCCCAGGCGCAGGGCTGTGCGGGCGGCATCCATGGCCACATCACCACCGCCGACAACCAGTACTTTCTTTCCCAAGCTGACTTTATAACCCAGGTTGTAGTTCAGCAACAAATCCACGGCGATGATTACGCCATCAAGATCTGAGCCTTCCACATTGAGCGAGCGGCCTTTCATCAGACCAATACCCAGATAGACAGCATCATAATCGCGCCGCAGATCATCAAGGGTGATTTGCTCCCCAATAGGGGTGTTATAGTGGATGTCAATTCCCAAATCCAGGATTGACTCTATCTCCAGGTCCATGGCTTCCATATCGAAGCGGTAAATGGGCACGCCATAGCGCATCATGCCACCGGTCTTAGGACCACCTTCATAGATAGTCACTTTATGGCCCAGCAAGGCCAGGTCGTGGGCGACAGAAACACCAGAAGGTCCCGCGCCGATCACGGCGACCTTGCCGGTCTTCCGTCCCGGTTGTGCTGCCAATCGTTTGAGTTCTTTCCGTGACCAGCGCACGGGCGAATAAATCTCCGGAGCGCCGGTTCCTGGTACATCACTACAAGGGTTCAGTTGCTTACCGATTATGGACGAGAATGTGGCAAATCCTGTATTTACTTCGATAGCATCTTCGGGAACTATATTTCCGGCAGTGATTCGCCCTGGTAAGCGGTGCCCTGCTTCGGGACCACAGCGCTCGGTGAGCACGCGCTTGATCGGACGAATGGAAATCGGCTTCAGGTCGGGGCCGATATCCCCGCGGCGGCAGGCAACCTCGCAGGGCGCGCCGCAGATACGTCCACAAACCGTTGATAAGGGGTTAGGATCACGGGCGATTTCATGACCCAATTCGATCTCGCCGCGCGCCATGGCTGTCACGTAGCCACGCGCATCGGTATTCACTGGGCAGGCCGCCTGGCATTTGACCATATCGCGCCAGTAATCGACGTCTGGGATTTTGATCTTAAATTTGGTATTTGTCATCTTAATCCTCTCTACGGCTAATCATGTGTAATAACGCAAAATAATATCGATATTGGTAGCATCCAGGAAGGGGTTGGAGTGTTAGAGGGCAATCAAATGATAGTTGAATGGTACAGCGTTCAGGGTATGCAGGAGACTCAGGGGAAAAGCTGTGTACACGGTTACGGAAGCAGGGGAAATCTATGGGACGAAAACAATGGAAGGACTGGATTCAGAAGAGTCCGAAATTGGCTTCCCAAATGAATAGTGGAGGGTGTAGCGGGGAGAGTGGAGCGAATCTAATGTCGCTCTCCTCTCCCCGCTCAATGATTAGATTACTTCAGTGTTAGCAAGTACGCCACCAACTGATCGACTTGCTCATCACTGAGTTCGTCTTCCCAAACTGGGGGCATGGTGTTGGCAGGGAAGCCGTCGACCAGCACCGCATTGGGGTCAAGGATCGACTGTCGGATTTCATCAGCGCTGAGGCGGGAACCAACGCCATACATCGATGGTCCTACGACGACAACGCCTTCATCAAGCGAATGGCATGTGGAACAGCCAGCCTGAGCGCCGATAACTGTCTCGGCAAAGAGGGCTTTGCCGGCTACGGCGGCATCGTCGCCGCCGGATGTCTCGCCGCCACCGCCGCAAGCGGCAAGAACGATGGCAAAGGTCAAGACCACTGCTGTGATAAGTAGATATTTTTTCATTGTGCTTCTCCTATTGATTCAGCAAATATAAAGTTGTGCCTATTATAACAAGTGATTGCTTAATCCTCTTTGAGGTTCATCAAATATCTGCTGAGGCCGGTCTCCTGACCGTGCCGGCTCGGTCGGGAGACCAGCCTCAGCGCAACTTTGCGCCGTAATACTTTTTTTCCTTTGAAATGACCTACGGCTCGCGGATTTCGATCTCGATGCTTATATCACCAGATTTCTCGAATGTCAGGGTCAAGGGCAGCATTGCGCCGACCTCGAAATCTTCCAGCTTATCGATGCACATGATATGAAGGCCGCCCATCTTTAGCTCTGCTTCTCCACCTGCTGGAATCTCAATATAGCCGCCTTCTACGGGGCGCATACCCATGGCGCCCTCTTCGGTCTGGTAGGATTCATGCAGTTCGACAACGCCGCAGGCCGAAGAGGTTGCGGATAACAATTTGTCAGCTTCGTTACCCTTGTTTTCGATCAGCATGTAGAATGCGCCAGCCGCGGCTACTTTGGGCGAGGGACGACCCCAGGCTCCCTCAATGTTGACGCCTGGGCCATCTGTAGCTGGTTGACAAGCGGCCAATCCAATGATTAGTAAAAACAAAATGCTACTTGTTAAAGCAGTTCTATTTTTCATTTCTATCTCTCTATGTTCGTAGTATCATCGCCAGGAGCGTTCCTTCGGCACAAACTGCAATCTCCTACAACCAGTTAGCCAGCAGCTTTTGTACCATCATGCTTTTCATAGAAAATCCCAACTGGGGTGACGAACTGGATAATCTCTTCCTCTGTGTCGTTTGCTCCCAGAAAACTGGGATGGAAATGTGTGACATAATCTCGCAGCATCACCGGAGAATCTCGCCCCGATCGGATCAACACATTGCAGAAGTGTTGGTAAAATACCTCACACATTATACCTGATTCGTGGTAGGTAGATCAGATTATCACAGAAAGATGCGCGATTTTGGTTCGTTGGAATTTTATGTACGATAGAATAATTACGTTTGTTTATCTCCCCCTAATGTAAGAGTGTTATGCTAAATTGCGTCAAAGTCACACCCTAGCGATGAACCGAGTGTAGCCCATGAACAAACCATTTGCCTCCCAACACAATACCCCACTCTCCCGTAGGGATTTTCTCAAGCTATCCGCTGCTAGTCTCGGCGGGTTGGCCCTGAAACCCTGGCGACAATTATTCCAACTGGCAGATTTTCCGCAAGCTGATAGGCTGGGACGAGTTTGTTTTGGCCGCATCGATGTCAAATCACAGCCAGACTACGATAGTCAAACAGTGGGTGTCTTGTACGAGGATGCGGTTGTGCCTTGGCTGCGCGAGGTCTCAGGTCGTTGGCCATACCGCAACAACCAGCGCTGGGTCGAGACTCCCGAAGGATATATCTGGTGCCCTTACCTACAGCCGGTGAGAAATCAACCCGCACAGCCGGTGGACTTTCTGCCCCAGATGGGGGATCAGCCTGGTCTGTGGGTTGAGGTCAGTGTGCCTTATGTCGATGCCATTATTGCCAATGGTCCCCCACGCTCTGCCTGGTGGCAGTATCGGCAAGAGAATAATCAACCATATCGTTTCTATTACAGCCAGATTCTCTGGATCGATGAAATGAAGACCGAGGGCGATGGGAGCGTTTGGTACCGTGTCAATGAGCGTTACGGCAATCCTGGTGATATCTTCTGGTGTCCTGCCGAGGCCTTCCGCCCCCTTACAGCAGAGGAACTTACGCCCATCAACCCTGAGGTCGAAGATAAACGTATCGAGGTCGATATCAACTGGCAAACCCAGACGCTATCTTGCTTTGAAGGCAATACGGAAGTTTACTTTGCTCGCATTTCCTCTGGGAAAGCGGAAGGTGCAACACCCTTGACACCAGCAGTCTCGCCCGGATTTATGATCTGGCGCAAGTTGTTCTCCCTGCATATGGGTGGCAATACCGCCGCCGGAAGTTGGGATGTTCCTGCAGTGGGATTCACATCTCTTTTCCACGGAGATGGTGTTGCCGTTCATTCAACATACTGGCACAACAATTATGGCGAACCAATGTCGCACGGCTGTATCAATGCTCGCCCTGAAGATGCAAAATGGATTTTCCGTTGGGCGAACCCGGTGGTTTCTTTTGAAACCGGTGATTTCACCATTGTGGGTGAAGGCGGCACCCGCGTGATTGTCAACGAGTGGTAATAGGATTTTATATGGACGCATCGAATATCGGACTTGGTCTGGCATTTTTAGCAGGCCTGGCATCATTTTTATCCCCCTGTGTGTTCTCTTTAGTGCCTGCTTACATCGGGTACCTGGGTGGACGCTCAGTTGCCTCTGCTGAAAGCGGAGAGACTAACCGCTGGTTGACCTTTAGCCATGGGTTGGCATTTGTCATCGGGTTCAGCATTGTATTCATCTTATTAGGAATTGCCACTTCGGCGCTGGGTGGGCTGTTATATGACCTGCGCACCTGGTTGGCCAAGATTGGTGGGGTTGTAGTGGTCATCTTCGGTTTGCACATGACTCACATCATTCGCATCCCCTTCTTAGATTATGACCTACGCCCTCAAAGCCAGCCCGACCGCAAACGCGGATATCTCTCTTCGGCGTTGATGGGGGTGTTCTTCTCTGCGGGTTGGTCCCCTTGTGTTGGACCTGTCTTGGGTGCCATCTTGACGCTCTCCTTGAGTGGTGGTTCGGTTTCTCAGGGCGCTAGTTTACTGACCTCCTACTCCGCTGGCCTGGCGATCCCCTTCCTGATTGCGGCATTGGGTGTCGGCTGGGTAACCACCATCTTGCGTCGTTATGGCAAAGTGATGCGTTATACCGAGATCGTCATGGGTATTTTGCTGATCATCGTCGGCGTGATGCTCTTCCTGGGAACCTTCGAGCAGTTGGCCCGCTTTGGTTTCTTCGTCGATTTTGGTCTCTAGAGGTTTTCAAATGCGCCGAGCAGCAACTTTGATTGCAGGCATCATCGCCGGGATTGGAATTGGTTTGCTGGCTTTAGGATTCCTGCGTAGTGAAGAATCCTCAAAGATTAGCGAATCACTCACCCAAACAGAATCAACCCAAACCCTGGCGTTGGATTCTCCCGCCCCAGATTTTGAGTTAGAGTCACTATCCAGAGAGCGAGTTCGGCTCGAAGATTTCCGCGGGCGAGTCGTGCTGTTGAATTTCTGGGCCACCTGGTGCGGACCCTGCCGGTTGGAGATGCCCGCTTTCGAAGAGCGCTTCAAAGAATTCGCTGGTGACCTGCAGGTTGTGGCAGTCAACTTCGACGAGCCCCAGCACCAGGTGCAGAATTTTGTGGATGAGTTAGGCTTATCCTTCGAAATCCTACTCGATCCAGGAGCAGATATTCAACGTCTTTACCAGGTCCGAGGATATCCTACTTCCTACTTTGTAGACGCTGAGGGTGTTGTGCGTGTAATCCATATTGGCTTGATGACCGAGGGTCAGTTGGATGACTATCTTGTCGAAATGGGCTTAGAGAGATAATATATTGCTACCTGCCATTCAATACAGCGTAAACAAAGTAACTGAAAGTTATCCTATTGTGGCTTAGGCCGGTCTGGCCATGCCCGCCGTTGGCGCAGACCGTGCCGGAGTGACTCGGTCTGGAGACCGGTCAGAGCAAATATTGCAATAAACTTTATTTACAGTGTATTCAACAGTTTCACCGAAAAACGGGTGTGCAAGGGGTGCGCAGTATTCCTTGCGCACCCGTTTTTGGGGAATGACCGTTTCGATTTTCTGGAGATATTTTGCTACAAGTAACCTTATTCAGTAAAAAAGTGTGCCCTTTGTGTGATGAGGCAGAGGTGGCTTTAGCATCGCTGCAGGACCGCTTCCCACACGAATTGGCCATTATCGATATCGACGGCAGCCCTGAACTAGAAGCGGCATATGGCATCGATATCCCGGTTGTAGAAGTCGGCCCCTATACGCTCAAAGCTCCCTTCGATGTGCGCGACCTGGAGATGACCTTAGGGGCTGCCCAGGACCGTGCCGGTCAACTTAACGATGTTGGCGATGTGCGCTATCGGAAGCGCAAGCAGCGCGGCCAGCAAATCTCCCGCGCTGACCGCTTCGCGTATTGGTTCTCCCAGCGCTATATGCTGGTGTTCAACCTATTTGTTTTTCTCTATGTGGGTTTGCCTGTCCTGGCACCATTTCTTCAACAGGCGGGTTTGACCACGCCAGCTAGCGCAATCTATTGGACCTATGGGGGGTTATGCCATCAGCTTTCATATCGCTCATTTTTCCTTTTTGGTGAGCAACCCGTTTATCCACGCGCTGCAGCGCAGATCGACGGATACCAAACTTTCAACCAGGCTACCGGTCTCGACGAAAATTTAATTCTCCCGGCGAGGGAATTTCGTGGCAATGACCAGTTGGGGTACAAGATCGGTCTTTGTCAGCGTGATGTAGCTATCTACGGCGCTATCCTATTGTTCGGCGTGCTATTTGTTCTCACCGGTAAGCGTATCAAACCGATACCATGGTGGGCGTGGATATTATTAGGGATTTTCCCTGTCGGGCTCGATGGCGGTTCGCAGTTAGTGGGAATGGTTGTTTCTGCATTTGATGGCTCATTCTGGGATGTGATAGCCCAATTCTTCCCGCCACGAGAAAGCACGCCGTTCTTGCGCGTGCTGACTGGTTTCTTATTCGGATTCACAACGGCCTGGTTTGGCTATCCTATGGTCGAAGAATCCATGCTTGAAACACGTTTAATGCTGGTGAAGAAGTTTGCCCACGCAGAGCGCGTTGAACGTTCCAACGTTTAACGTTCAACGTTCCTATGCCTTTCCATCACGTCAATAAGTGACATCTCGTTCCATCCGCTCTGCGGTGGAACGCTTCATCATTTACTCTCTGACCACAAATCAACGTTCGTATGCCTTTCCATCAGGTCAATTCCATTCGTTATTACACCTTTGATATTTTTGACGCTGATGCATTGATCCATGCCGTAATTACGCGCCATGGGGGTCTCAGCCCTGAACCATGGGAATCGCTCAACGTAGGCGTCAGCGCAATGGTGCCGGATGATTATGAACGCGTGCGAAGCAACCGTAAGATCGCTTTCGAAGCCCTACAGCGAGACCCTGAGTCAATCTATGATGTCTGGCAAGTGCACAGTGCAGATGTGGTTTGCGCGCAGCAGCCACGCCCTGCAAATACGCCGCATATCAAAGCCGACGCCCTGCTTACCGATAACCCTGAAGTGACCCTATTCATGCGCTTCGCCGATTGCGTGCCAATCTTGCTCCACGACCCTGTGCGCAGGGTTGCTGGTGTCGTGCATGCCGGCTGGCAGGGAACGGTGCGCAAGACGCTCACTGCAACCATTGAGGCGATGACGGATCGTTATGGGTGTCAACCCGGGCATATTCAGGCTGGGATTGGCCCATCGATCGCTGCACATCATTACCAGGTGGGGAATGAAGTCGTCAACCAGGTTCGCAGGGCTTTTGATGAAGTTGCTGATTCTTTTTTACCTATACAGGACGGCGCGGTACAATTTGATCTGTGGCGTGCCAACGAATTTTTGCTGAAACAGGCCGGTGTCCTCGATATTCAAATCTCAGGTATTTGTACTGCATGTCACACTAAGGATTGGTACTCTCACCGGGCAGAAAAAGGTAAAACCGGCCGCTTTGGAGCGTTGATTGCTTTGAATGAGTAATGATGTGACAGCGACACTGACAGAGACGATTCGTAATCGGTACCACGCTGTACTGGAAAAGATATCCACTGCAGCTCACGTAGTAGGGCGGAATGCTGATGATATTAAGCTGGTCGTCGTCACCAAAGGCCAATCTCTTGAAGTGACCCAGGCCGCGATCGGTGCTGGAGTGAAATATATAGGGGAGAATTATGTCCAAGAAGCCCTGGCAAAAATGGGTGCTTTGTCTGATGCCCAAGTCGAATGGCATATGATCGGTCATGTGCAAAGTCGAAAGGCGCGTGAGGTAGTTGAGAACTTCGCCTGGTTGCATTCATTAGATAGGCTCAAATTAGCGCGCCGCTGCAATCAGTTTGCCGCACAAGCCGGTATTCGAATTCCGGTCTTGTTAGAGTGCAATGTCAGTAAGGAAGCATCGAAGTTTGGGTGGTCTGCCTGGGATGAGATGCGCTGGCCGGAATTTGCTGAGCAAATATCAGCCCTTTTTGAATTCGATCACCTCGAAATTCAGGGTCTGATGACCATGCCTCCTTTCGATCCCGATCCTGAGAATGTGCGTCCTTATTTTGAAAAACTTCGCCGATTACGGGACTATTTGGTGAATGAATTCCCTGATACGAATTGGCAAGAGCTTTCTATGGGAATGAGCAATGATTTCGAAGTTGCTATCCAAGAAGGTGCTACGATAATTCGAGTGGGAACTGCAATCGTAGGCGCGCGATCTTAGAAACTGTCTGAAAAGCCCCCAGGGATTTCCAGAAAAATGCATTTGCCACTGAAAAAACAGGCTGCAAAACACCTTTTTGAACTGAATGATGGACAAAATCCCTGGGGTCTGGCTGGTAGAATTTACTTTTCAGACGCTTTCATAGGGTAGAATAGTATTACAGCGCAAAGTCATAGAATGATAAGCTTAGGCCGGTCTCCCGACCGAGCCGGCACGGTCAGGAGACCGGCCTAAGCAAGCTTGAATAGTTATAGAAAACATCAACCTTGCGCTGTAATAATAGGATTGGTAGAGAAAATAATCTAGGAGAAAACGCTTGATACTATTTTTGATCCAACTTGTTGATTTTGTTGTGCGCTTATTTATCTTACTTATCTTGGTGCATGTGGTACTATCTTATTTCATGGACCCCTTCCACCCGGTTCGCCGGCAGGTTGACCGCATTGTCGAACCGATGTTGATGCCCATCCGCCGTGTGATCCCCCTGGTTGGGATGATCGATTTTAGTCCTTTAGTACTGCTGATTTTGGTCCAAATCGTTGGTATGATAATAACAAGTATCTTGCGCTCATTTTTCTAGGTAACTATCTTGAAAATGTCAACTATCAGATGAGAAGCGCGTACCTCCCTATTTTTGGAAGTTCTCGCGAAGTTGACATAGTCGAACTTTGATCTGAGGTGATGCGATGACTGCTCAAGAATTTCACTTACATGACGGCAAAAAAGGATCTGCCTTGGGTATTCGGGTGACCCCCAGGGCATCGCGCAATGAGATCGCAGAAATTCTGCATGATGGCACGATCCGCATTCGCTTGAAGGCAGCACCCAAAGAAGCTGAGATCAACCAGACCTTGTCTGAGTTCTTGGCAGCAGTTCTGGGTGTATCTAAAGATCGCATAGAGGTTGTGGCTGGGCAGGGAGGTCGTGATAAGCTAGTATCTGTTCTCGATATGGACGCCCCCACAGCCCAACAGAAAATTATTCAAAATTTAGTCTAACCACTTCTGGATGAGAGTGCCCCAACGATGTTGTCAGGGCGTATGAAACACGCCTAGACAACATCGTTTGTTTCTAGCCCATACCATATTGCATTAGCGTGGGAATCTCTTTGCCGCTCGCTGCCAATTGCCAGATGGCGTTGTAGGCGGCCTCGCGCAACTCGATGTCTTCACTACAGTACTGATTGAAAATTGCGGGGAAGACTTCCGCATAACCCCTTCTTTGGATTTCGAATAACGCTGCATATTGCTCGTCTTCTGAACCCTGTTCGAGCACTTGTTTCAGCATCTGACGAGCTGGATCGCCGGGGCTGACTCCTACGCCACGCTCAGCCGCGTATGAGATCAACCAGGGCAGTTCGGCAAGCGGCAAGGGCCTCTGGGGAATATGGAAGGTGGGGTTATTAAGATCCTCCATGGCTTGGGCTGCGGCGTTCTTGACCACCCATTGCGCATCCTCTATTTGTAGTTCCTCCAAAATTTGTGTGGCCCAGTCTTCTCGTATTCTGCGTAACCCTGTGATGGCTGCCCGCCTGACGAGTAGATCGTCGATCGAGGTAGCTTCGCGCAAAGTAGGGTAGCCCTCTTCGGGGTGGTTGGCAAAAGCCTCCGCCGCGGCGTGACGCAACTCTTCGCTGCCTTGAAGCAGGGCACTGGCAATCGCTTCCAATGCAGGTTGGGTGCCGATATTGACCAGGGCCAGGCAGGCTGCCCGACTAGTAGATGGAAAATCGTTTAGTAATTGTATCAATGGCTCTACAGCCTGAGTGTCACGGTGATAGCCGCTTCCTAAGGCGGCCAATTGGCGGACGCTCGTCGAAGGAGATTTGAGTAAGTGCCTGAAGAGGGTTGAAATATCTGTGTCTCTGGTGCTGGCTAGAGAAGTCAGCAGGCGTGCCCGTGCGCCCAAAGGTAAGGCTTCGTCGCTGAGAAAGTTCGAAATCTTGCTCAAGATCAACTTGCGCCAGGGAGAATCTAAGGGGATCTGGGGCAGCCATTCGGATACGAAAATCGGTCCCCGGTATAAGGGGTCATCAGTCTGTGAGAGTAATTGGCTGGCCTGAACGCTGAGATCACGTTGCGTAGCAATGAATTGAATGGTTAGATCCTTAAGCAACCAGGCGGGTTGCGCATGGAGTTCTTCACTCCCAGCGTTGGCCAATGCGCGCCCAGCCATGTACCCTGGGATCATTGCATGAGCGAAGCTAAGCCGATCGTCGGTGCGTTGGACGAGCAGACCGTTTAAAGTTAATTGGGGCAGGATGCGCTGTACGGTGATCTCGGTTCTCTGTTCTTCGTCCACGTTTTGGCCAGTTTCTACTAATTCCTCTGCGTAGCCTTCTGGATCGATTTCCGCGATCCACAAATTGGCCTGGCTCTCAGTAAAGCTAGATTTGCGCGCCATCACAGCCTGGTGGGATAATCTTTCCAGCGCATCTTCTGCTTTGGGTATGCTAACCGCCATACGGCGCAGATATGCTTCCAGCGCGTCTGATAGGGTAGGCCCGCGCACATCTCCTGCGTAAGCAGCCCATACATGCAGTGTGAATTCTAAGGGGGAAATGGCTGAATTGCGGCTTAGCAGCCAGCTGTTCAGCAATAAAGGGTGGACGAATTTGTCGTCATCACGCCCATCTTCATCGATGTAATTGAACCACAATCCGCCCCACTGTTGAGCATATAGAGCCTGTTGCCGGGGTCCCCAGATTGCCATTGGGAGCGGTACAAAGCCCAAATTGGTCAGCCCACCATTGTGCCTGGCGCTGGCTGCGGTTACCGTTCTGGTTTGTGGATATTCAACCAACAAAGTTTTCAAATAATCCACCACGTCATCCAGAGCGTTTGGCGCAAGTTCGTCAAGTCCGTCCAGCAGCAGCGCAGCACGGCCATTCTCAAAAATGGTCTGCAAGAATTCCGGTAATCGGGTCGCGCTCAGTAGTGAGGCCCGGAGTGCCACGGCATTGATAATGGCATCCAGTGGCTCAGCGACGTCTGCGGGCAGATTGAGGTCGGCAGCGTGGATCAGGATTGGCACCATATCAGCCAGATCCTGGTGCTCGATCTTGTCGCGCGCCATCTCGCAAGCGAAGTGGGCCAGCGCCACAGATTTTCCACTGCCTGGCGGTCCCACCAAAACGATATTCACCCCACCTTGCAAGGCCTCTGCAAGTGAGATGGTGTGCGCGCCATAAGCAGAAGCCATTTCAGGCCGGTCAGGCATATATGGGATGGTTAGGGCAACGATATCCTCATGGGCAGGTTCCTTGCCCGGTTCGATTGCTAAAGGTTGCGTTAATAATCTTGGTGGGAGAATGATTTCATCGAGGGAGAATAATGGCGCTGCCAGGTGCAGACTCTGGGCGTACTTGATGGTGTCTTTGCGGTGTCGGTCTGCGATGTCAGCCCGAAGTCCTTGTTTGGCGGATTGAAAGGTGTCTTTGATATAAATGAATGTTTTCTTGAAATATGGTCTCAGTATGACGGCTAACCACCAGAATATTGTGGCCGCGGCAAAACCTATCCAGAAAGATATTCGTTCTAAATTGAGGGAGCGGAGTAAATTGATCATGAGCTACTCGGCATACATAATGCGCTCGCAAGTATCGCAGTGGGTGATCTTGCTAGGTGAGCGAGCCTGTTGATAAAAAGCCGATGCCAGGGTTGATCCGCAAGCCCCGCAAGTGCGCTCTTGAACCTTGGCCACTGCAACTCCAGCGCGCTTGGCTCGCAACTGCTCGTATAACTTCAAGTCATCTGCATCTATGCTAGTGATCTGTTCCTGGCGTTGGGTTTCGAGTTCAGCGACCAGGGTATCGATTTCTGATTTCTCTTCAAGTAAGCTGGCGTTCCTGCTTTCGGCATCGGCCAGGGCTTGGGTGAGTTGATCCTGAGCTTTATCGAGTTTGCCTTGCACCTCGTCTACGGCAAGCATGGCTTCCAATTGGCGTTCTTCCAGTACATCCAGGTAACGTTTTAGCGCGGCAACTTCATCCTGAATATCCTCTAACTCTTTCGGATTTGTGACCGATCCGCTGTAGAGTCTGTTTTCAGACTCTTTGATTTTAGCACGTTGGTTTTGGACGATGGCCCTTTCGCTGCGCAGGTGGTTTTGAGCTTCGGCCATTTGATATTCGACATCATCGACTTCAGCCCTGGCGCTTCTAACAAGGTGGTCATCTTCGAGAATAGATTGGATTTCTCGCAAGCGACGCTGATGCCCGTCGAGTTGGCTATCAGTGCGTTGGAGGTGGTAGAGGTTTTCTGATCGGCCCATGGAAGTTCTCGTGAAGTTGACATTGTCGAAATAATCACCTTTGAAATTATAGATGTGGTTGCGCTGGAAAGCAAGGGAGTTAGGATAAAATAGGTGTATGCAAATCCAAAAAGGTAGTTGGTTCCCAACCCTCATTGGCCTCTTCGTTCTCATCGCCATTGCCATTCCATTTGTTTATGCTGCAAATACCGCTGGGGGGGATTATGTTTTTGGGGGATATCTGCTTAATCCTTTGGATGGATTCACCTATTTGGCAAAAATGTACCAGGGCTGGGAGGGGAACTGGCGAAATCAGATGGCCTACACATCCGACCCCGGGGAGGGTGCTTATATCAATTTGTATTATCTCTTCCTTGGGCATCTGGCACGCATTGTTGACCTGCCTTTGATCATTGTCTATCATTGCGCCAGGCTGCTAGGAACTGCGCTCATGCTGGGAATGCTTTGGCGGTTTTACGGCGCGCTGCTTCCCGTGAGACGAACCCAGCGCCTGGCCTATTCTCTGGCTGTCCTTGGCTCTGGCATGGGTTGGGTGATGATCCCTTTTGGTCAGATCACCTCAGACCTTTGGGTTGGGGAGATCTATCCCTTTCTTTCGGCGTTCACCAATCCTCATTTTCCTTTGGGCCTGACCCTGGCATTGTGGCTGATCTTGCCTCGAGAAACTCGTTTGAGACCCTGGGGCGTGGTCAGTCGTATCTTGATATCCTCACTGATCAGCCTGATCAGTCCCTTTGGGTTGGTGATCGTGCTCACGGTATTGGGCGGGCGTTTAATCTATGTGTTTTTCGATCAGCGAGCCTGGAAAGAGTTACAAATATTGCGAGACGAGTTTTGGGGGCTGCTGCTTGTCTTGATTGGTGGCGCGCCCCTAATGCTCTATTACGTTTGGATTGCAGCCTACGACCCCGTCATCGC
>CAZUSV010000105.1:10378-22213 GCA_964622645.1 uncultured Anaerolineales bacterium | reverse complement strand
ATTCTGCTACTACATCATTTTGCCATTTTGTCCCGCCTTACGTTTATAACCCCAAGACAAAAATGAATCAGGTCAAAAAATACTTGTTGAATGACCCAAAGATAGACCCCGAGGAAGCACATCGAACTATTGAGAGCATGCGACGTTATTACACATCGAAGATGGAAGAGTTTACGATTTATCGCCAAAAAATAGAGGAGACTTAGATTGCTTTAACAAAAATAAATTTAGGCTAGGAACGCGGTTCCTGGCAGGAACCGCGTTCCTAGTGGCTTCTTGGCTATTCAGCAAAGAAAAGAGAGTTTGAATCGTGAAAGATTTAGTAGAGAAATCCAATCATCAAAAATCAGGAAAAACAGCTTCCAACAGAACACAAAAGCAACCCAGGAAAGAAACTGTAAATCCTCCAGATCGACGTGACGATTCGATCCCTCAATCTGGTATCAATAACAGTCCCACCGTAGTCGCCCAGCGTATGCAACTTGCCAAAGCTTTTGGCGAAGCCGTGCAGCGACAGCAACGTGAGGAAGAAGAGGAAGAGTTGCTACAAGGTAAGTTTACCCTGGATAGCAACACCGCATTCCAGGAAAAAACAAACTCGCCTCCAAATAAAACCGGCCTACCGGATAATTTGAAAGCTGGCATCGAATCGCTTTCAGGCATCGACATGAGCGATGTGCGCGTGCAGCGCAACTCATCTAAACCGGCGCAATTGAACGCCCTGGCCTACACCCAGGGGAACGAGATCCACCTGGGACCAGAACAGGAGCGCCACCTGCCCCACGAGGCCTGGCATGCCGTGCAGCAAAAGCAGGGGCGGGTCAAGCCCAGCACCTATTTGCATGGTAAAGCGATCAACGACAACCCTGATCTGGAACAAGATGCCGATACGATGGGTGAAAAAGCAAAATCTATGAAAGCAAATTTGAACCAGGATGAATATGCAGAACCACGGGGGGTTAAATCACCAGTCACACAATTAATAAATACGGCAGTAGAAGAATTGCTCGATGGGATGGATGGATATCGTGAAGACAGAAATTATATGGTATGGGGGAATACTGATGATCTTCCCCATGTTGGCTGGAAGGCCCATATTGGAGCAAATATTGAACAATCAGCCGCAATGGCGGGTAAGATAGCACCAATATTGTGTGCGCACAATTTTGCCCATAAATTCGATATCTTAACTGATGAAGGATATAGTCCGAAATTCATAACCATATACCCTCCGGAGGATGAGAATGACTGGGCCGGGCTGATCACAGAGTTAGCAAATAACCTTGGTGATTTTGAAAATGTCAAAATAGATGGAAACATGCGTGTTGGCAAAAAAGGCCGAGTAAGGATGCGCTATGGTCAAATTACGCGCCTTACAACCGAAATGGCTACTGGCCTCATAACAGAAGATGGGAAAATCGGTGAATATCCGCATTATTCAGGTGACGCTATCGAAAGCGGGGGGCTACCCTTACTCTCCTCAGGGACCATCTTGTTTTTCAGCAAAACACAAGAAGCTCCCCAAGAAATTGATGAAGAATATATTTATATGGCCATCCGAATTAATGACAAAATTGTGCCCGATAAAAGGGAAAAAGCGAATCCTAATAAAATGCCCTTACCTCCCGGGGTTGGCAAATACTGGGGCTGTTTTATCACGACCGCCTGTGTTCGTGCCAGAGGCCTGCCGGACGATTGTGAAGAACTGACAGTGCTGCGGGCATTCAGGGATGGATTTTTGTCCAAAAGTGCTCATGGCAGAGAACTGATCGAGCGCTATTACCAACTTGCCCCCACGATTGTGGAGGCGATAAACAGTGAAAACAATTCAGGGAAAATCTATGCTGAACTCTACCAGATCATCAAATCCTGCGTGAACGCCATCAAAGATGGACGAAGTGAAGAAGCCATCGCAATATACCGCAATATGACCAATATGCTAGCAAAGAAGTATTTATCAGGAAAAGCAATTTGCTAACAGGAAAAATCAAGGATGAAATCTGTCGCCAAAAACGCTTACAACCAAAAACCAAATCAGGCACAAGCCAATACCAAAACTAACGCCAGACGTAGTGGCAAAGATGCGTTTATGGTTGCTGGCAACCTTCAGGGACCACTTTCTCAAAAGGAATTGCGACCCATAATCGATGACAGCTCCACCGTCGTCGTGCAACGAAAACAAATCCAGGGCATACATCGCGGAACCTTGCAGCGATACGAAAACAAAACTGGCCTTCCTGATCCATTGAGAACTGGCATCGAATCCCTTTCGGGGATCGATATGGGGGACGTGCGCGTGCAGCGCAACTCGCCCAGGCCTGCCCGGTTGAACGCCTTGGCTTACACCCAGGGTACAGAGATCCACCTGGGGCCAGGGCAGGAACGCCACCTGCCGCACGAGGCCTGGCACGCTGTGCAGCAGAAGCTAGGACGCGTAAAACAGACTACGACGTTGAATGACCTGCCAGTAAATGATGATGCCAGGTTAGAAGAGGATGCCGATCTGAAAAGCAATCAGGCTGCACAGTTCATCAGGAAGAAATCCCCCAGCCCTGTGCTTAGATTTGGGGGAACTACGCATATTGCTCAACGCCTCGAAGAATTTACTTCACAGATGACCAGCGGAAGGTTTATTTCCGATCGACCTGGGAATTCCAGCCAAATGAGTAAAATGGAATTCTTAACCACTCTAAAAGGTAAAATCAATCAAGCGGCGAATGAGCTGCTATCTCAAATCGACCAAACTGCTGACGAATGTCCCTATATCGTAAAATGGTTCGGCTATTATGCTACCAAAGATGCAGCTCATATCGAACAGGCCGTTAAACGATTCGCCCCCATGAGCGCAGAAGCCACCACCATCGAAGAATATATTGGATATATCCTCAGCAGGGTTGAGGAAGGAATTCAAAACCACATTGACACAGGGTCTATCGAAGATGTGCCTGATGAGTTGATCACGGAAGCCCATGAACCGGAAGATTTTCTGCACATCGCTTTGGGAAAGGAGGCCCCTTATCAGTTCAGCAAAGAACTGTGTGGTTGCCAAGACGATGAAAATACAGCCGTAATAGATATTCTCGAAGGGAAAGGTGAGTACACCAAGAAAGCTGGTTTCATGATCTTTGGAGATCCAGAAAAACTTCCCTTTGTTGGATGGAAGGCGCATATTGGCGCCACGATTGGCGAATCAGCCGCGATTGCAGATGCGATAGCCGGTATATTGTGTGACCAGGGTATCGATCACAAGTTCGACGTCAGAATAGATAAAGATCCAGTGCAAAAATTCGTCACCATCTACCCTCCCCGTAAAAATAATCAATGGGCACCATTGATAACTGAACTTGAGAGCAAAATCGGCAATTTCACTGATGTTAAAATCGAGGGCAATATGCGCGTTGGAGAGACAGGTCGGGTTTGGATGCGCTTTGGTCAAATAAGGCGCCTGACACCAGATTTGGCTGATGAACTCCGTATAAGAAGGAGTGGCATGTACGGAAGATATCAGCAGTATACAGGCAAAAAGGTTGATTCTCGATATCCCCTGATTGCATATGAGGTAGAAGATTTCGGAGAAGTCTTGTTTTTCGTTGTTGAATCTAAATTGCAAGCGGCTATGAAACTGGAAGATGGTGATATCGTGCCTGACCCCAGGCAGGAAGCAAATCCCTTAGAACGGGACAGGCCTCCTGATGTAGAGCCTTATGATAAGTAATCCATGCTATAAGAGATTTCTTCCAAGCAAACGATTGTGGAGAAATCTGCATAGAGCAAATATACAATACTTATCTGAGATTCACTACCGGACACTTTTTGCACCTGGAAAGAATTGGACACGGATTTCACGGATTCTACGGATTTTTTTCAGGCTATTGGAAAATAGGCATTGCATTTTCATCCAAAGCGCAGTTAGCAATGAGGTAAGAACGGCTAATATGCACGCAAAAAAAAGAAATCCGTGTTTATCCGTGTTTATCCGTGTCCAATAAAAAAGTGTCCGATAATGAAATTTGAGAAAGGTGACTGTCATCTGTAAATACACCTGGCCTAGTTCGGTTTAGTAAGAAGATGACAGTCACCTGTTGATAGTGCTATAGGTAATCAGCTAATATGCCGATGCTGAAAAATCAACCCCAATAAAGGAGCGCAAAATGCAACTCAAAATCGAAAAACCTGAAGAAGTATTCGTGGCGGTGGCCGCGACGACAATTTGCGTCGACCAGGTAGGAACGCTGGACGAAAGACGATTCCTCTTTGATAAGGTCCGCAAACTCGATGTATTCGATTCTTATGAGGATAGCCAATTCTCTGCATTGGTAAACCAGATCACAGAGATGGTGGCGGGAAGCCTGATCACGGAAGAATGCACGATCAGCGATGAAGGTTTGAAGTGGCTTTGTGATCACGCTAGGGCCTTGCTCGAAGATCAAGAGCTGAAGCTGCTATTCGAAATGGCCGTCGACCTGGGCTCCAGCGACGCGCTGCAAAGCGGAGAAAAGAGTTTTCTAGAACAATTGAAAGTTGGGCTGGGAATAAACGATCAATAAATCGCTGATATTTGCCTGATTAAAAATTCTCTACCGTACATTTGCATCCTTTGACTCAATAATTGGCCGCGGATGACGCGAATCAGGCGGATTTTCACGAATTTTTTCTTGTTTTATCTGCGAAAATCCGTTGAATCCGCGTAATCCGCGTTCCAGTTTCACAGATGTACGGTAGAAAAATTAAAAATATATTCCTGGATTCATGCATCTAGATGACAGTAGAGTTAATGAAGCATTGATCAGCATTAAGTGAGCACAAAAGCAAAGCGTTCCCAGAACTGCTATCTGGCATGGGACCAGGGCTTTCTTAAAGTCGCACTTTTAGTGTCATTGCGAGGGCGAAGCCCGAAGCAATCTCCTGCTTTGCAGCGATTTCTGCCATGAGGAGATTGCTTCGTCGCCAAAGAGCGGCTCCTCGCAATGACAAAAATGGGCTGGATTTCCGACTTTAAGAAAGCCGTGGGCATGGGACCGAGGATGGTTGTCAATAAAGGGCTACCTATGGCATAATCTTAATGCCAATCCGTACAAATCGGACAAAAGTAGTTCGAAAAAGGCTTTCCGATAATCAATAGAATGATTTCCTTTGTGTGTAATCATTCAATCATTTAACGGTAAAACACAAAGCTTCACGATCAATTATTGGTATGGTGATGAAAACAAGCATAAGGAATACATCCCAACGGGGGAGCGCCGCGGCTTCCAGGAAACGCAATCAGGGTACAGCAGCGGCGGAGCGCCAGGAAAGATTTGGCACTCAATCTGAGCTACAAACCCGGATCGACCAAAGCGTTCCAGTGGTCATACAACGCAGGCAGATCGAGCGTGTTTTTGGGGCGCGTCAACAACCCAACAATACCGGTTTGCCAGACAACCTGAAAACGGGGATTGAGTCGCTCTCGGGCGTCGACCTGAGCGATGTGCGCGTGCAGCGCAACTCGACCAAGCCGGCCCAATTGAACGCCCTGGCCTACACCCAAGGGAACGAAATCTACCTGGGGCCGGGCCAGGAGCGCCACCTGCCGCACGAGGCCTGGCACGCCGTGCAGCAGAAGCAGGGGCGGGTTCAGCCGACGATACAGGTAAACGGGGCATCAATCAATGACGATCACATGTTGGAGAAAGAGGCCGATGAGATGGGTACGCGTTCGAATTGGATGCGCGCAGTAGAGGGGAGACGCTCCCGCAGCCAGTTTCTAACGAGTCAAAAAGGACCTTACGGCACGGCATTAAGTCACGATGCCAAACCCATCCAGGACGTCATCCAGGGTTTCTGGCCGTTTACGGGATATGGGTACTTCTGGAATATAAGACCGGACCAACGGACACCTGAAGCATTAATCGCTGCCGCAAGGGCTGGAAATATTGAGGGAATCACCTGCCACCAAGCAGTGCTGACCTGGCTGAGGGAATCTGGATATGCCTCGGACGAAACTCGGGGGCTCGCCCATACGGAAGAAGCTCTTGAGGCAATTTACAACAACAGGGGACCTGGCGATTTTCCTGCAGCACGCGAAGCGGGAGAAATTACTGTTCCCGCAGGACATATCATCGGCTTCTTTGGCCCAGCTGGTGAGCTGCAACACTCTATGGTCGCCATCGATGATCATGGTAATTGGGCCGGGTTTAATAACCACGGTACCTGGGGGATAGAGCCGCTGCACGCAATCATCGATGCTGCTGCGTATGAGCATTGGATCGAGGGCGGCAATACCCTAAGTCCAGCAGGCGGTATAGGGGCTGCTGCCCCTCTCACAGTTGTCCACCTACCACCGGATGCCATAAACCCTGCATATCAAGGTCAGCCATGAAAACCTTTACTGAAAGATCGAATAATCATTCCAAACGGAGAACTGCACCCAAGGCTGTTGATCAACGCCAAGCCAGAGGGCCGGCGGGTTTGCTGTTCGAAGATAGCAGGGCTGAAGCGGTTGCGCAAAGGCAGCTAAAGTCAATCATCCAGGCCCAAGCAGATCAGCAGGGACGGCAAGATAATATCCTAGCGATACAAGAATCTGCCAAAGAACTCAGTCCATCGAAATCCAAACCGAACCAGACGGATATTCCCAACAGCCAGTTCAATATCCAGCAACCAATCCAATTGATGACGGATAGAACGGCCGAAGAGGCGCGTGAATACCAACAATCTATTGATGATTCGAAGAACCCAAATGATCCTCCAGAATATATTGAACTCCGAACAAGAACTCGAGGAGATTATGAACACTCACGAAATTCTGGAGGAGTCTCTCTTGATAACATAGAAGCAAAATTTGATGATATCGAAAATCCAAGGGTTGATAATATTTGCAACGAGGATCTGTTCGAGGGGTGGAATTTTGAAATTGGTCAAACCGGCTTGATGGGTAGTCCTGCCAATGCGAGAAAGGACAGGTCATGGTATGAAGGCCTTATCGATAGTGGCGCAGGATCATATACTGCCACGGACTTAGAAAGGGAGAGGAATGAACCATTACACCATTCTGATGCGATATGGCGGTTGTATAAAATGGCTTTTGGAGAGGACGAGGAAGGCATCACCCCAACTGGCAAGCTAAAACGGATTTCCCATATACCCATCACCAGTGATCGTACCCTGAACACGATCTGGCACACTCAGGGTGGACACGAAGCGTTGGTAAACGATGATGGCCAAATAACCTATGACAATCCTGCCGACGAGGATTTCATAGCTATGGTGGGCACCCCCAATGTGAACAGTGCCGCTCATTTGATCAGCGATCATGGATCGGAATTAGGTATACGCCGTATCCGCCAAATTACATTTATTCGAGCAGGCCGAAAAATAGATATAGATCTCGATTTGATCAATGCGGAAGCGCAAGATGAAGGGGGTGGCAGCAGTGGCCGCAGCAGAGGCTGTTGTTTCATCACCACGGCCTGCACACAGGCCAGGGGTCTGCCCGATAACTGTGAGGAACTTGAGACGCTGAGAGCCTTTCGGGATGATTACATTATCCCCATGGAGATGGGCCCGGAATTGATCCAGGTCTACTACCGCAACTCCCCCAAGATTGTGGCAGCCATCGATGCGCGCCAGGATGTCGCCGAGATATACGACCGGTTGTACGCCGTCATTCAGCAGTGTGTCCGACAGATCCAGCGCGGGGATCACCAAGCCGCTTTCAAGACCTATGTCAACATGGTCATTCAAATACGGGACCGCTTCACCCCAGAGGTCGAGATCCCTCAATTCTTCTATGATCATTTCCAACCGGGAGCTGTTCAACAATCAGATTATCAGAGGCATAGAAAAAGTTCAATTGGATGGGCTCTCCAATGAAAACAACCCCTACGAAAGCGCATAAATCGCATCTCGGCAAATCGGCCGCGGCGGTCAAGAAAAGCAATCAGGGTGGTGCAGCAGTGGGACGGCAGGAAAGATCAGGCCATCCGCCTGGGATCCAACACCAGATCGACGGCAGCCTGCCAGTGGTCACACAACGCAGGCAGATCGAGCGTGTTTTTGGGGCGCGTCAACAACCCAACAATACCGGTTTGCCAGACAACCTGAAAACGGGGATTGAGTCGCTCTCGGGCGTCGACCTGAGCGATGTGCGCGTGCAGCGCAACTCGACCAAGCCGGCCCAATTGAACGCCCTGGCCTACACCCAAGGGAACGAAATCTACCTGGGGCCGGGCCAGGAGCGCCACCTGCCGCACGAGGCCTGGCACGCCGTGCAGCAGAAGCAGGGGCGGGTTCAGCCGACGATACAGGTAAACGGGGCATCAATCAATGACGATCACATGTTGGAGAAAGAGGCCGATGAGATGGGTACGCGTTCGAATTGGATGCGCGCAGTAGAGGGGAGACGCTCCCGCAGCCAGTTTCTAACGAGTCAAAAAGGACCTTACGGCACGGCATTGAGTCACGATGCCAAACCCATCCAGGCGATTTTCGGCCGGAATCGGGTTCAGTCGCCACGCGCTCTGATCAACGCCCATTTGCAGTCTTTCAAGAGTAAAACCAGTGCTGGAACGTTTAAAAAACGCCCCGAGGAATGGAGACGCGCCACCGAGTATTTAGTCAATGTTAGGAATCAAAATCCGCAGGATGATGCAGAATATTACAATCTATTAACCGATAGACTGATGCGTGCGGAAATGTTGATGAACTCAGCCCGGTTCGACCCGGGAAATGTGAATAGGATAGATGAGAATAACCGACGATTGGAAAGGTATACTCGTTGGAAAGCAGAACTTCTCAATCTGCTGGATGCTGACGAATTGCGTAACCACATGCGCGCCCTGGCAGCAGATCCGGGCGACCAGCAGCTGAGGGATGGCGACAGTTATACCGATATCAATCCCGACCGTGAATTAACGCCAATCGGCAAGCTTGTTTCCAATACTTTCGGCCAGATCAATCGCGCGCTACGAGATCCCGGCACCGATCAAGCAGCCGCCAAGGCAGCCTACCTGGATTCAGCGCTGATCATGGAGCATTACAAGAAAAAGAGCAACAGGAATACGCGGAGGAATCTGGAATATGCCAACAGTGGTGGGGTTTACATCAGGCGGTATGCCGGAACGCTATTTGATGGTTCCACACCAAGCCCCGATGCCCCTCCTGCCGTAGGAACGCTGATGACCGATGATGGCTGGACGTTCTTTGGAGAGGCGGGAAGTGGGAATATCAGCGCAGCTAACCGCCGCTATACCATTGAGGCATCCCTGACAAAAGCCGTGAGGTACACCAATGAACTGTACGGCCGTCACGAGCGCGGTCGGGAATTCGCCACCCCGCCGGGATCCACATTTCGCTTCGAAGGGTATGTCGCAGGCTATCGAGGAATATGGCGTTTTCGGCAGGTAAACTAATCTAAACCCTGACAAAAAAGAGACCCAGAGGCGATGAAATCCGTAATATACACACACAAAACACGCCGGCAAGTCCGGCGGACTTCCCAGGAGGAGGAGTCCGCCCATCCTGCTGGAATGGCCATATCGCCGCCGGCGTACGGGATCGATTTCGCGGACACGATGATCGAAAATGGATATATCAACTCCATTGAACCCATCCAACGAAAGCGCCAGCCGCCTTATCCAGCGGCACTTGAAGCTGATGCCGATGATAAAGAAATGCCTCTGGAATCCACCTACGATGACGCTCTTGAAAAAGGAAGGGAATTATGGGACAAAGTACAAGACGCTTTGAGCGGCGTTGGTTCCGCTGGCGACCACGATAGATATGAACAATCCTGGCAAGAGTACTATCGGAGCATTGCCATTGAAAGAGATTCAGATATTGATGTCCGAACAAGAGGCTTTGCAGATGTTGGAAAAGCTGTTGTTCCTGATCGGGAGGAGGATCCCAAAAGCTTTCCATACCAGAATATATATAATCCACGAACAGGGGAGATTTACGCTTCTAGAAACTATAAAAAAAGGCTGGACCGAGCGCCAAAAGACTCGAAGCTTCCTAACTCGGAAATGCTTTGGAGGCAGTACGGCATGGCATCTGAAATCATGTACCCAGGCGACCCTTCGACGATCTCCGCTGCATATCAGCGGCTGAAAAAAATAACCCGTTCTAGTGTGGTCAACTCTCAGACCAAAATTGTCACCGCCATGTGTTACGAAGATGGAGAAACCGGGGAAAAAACCTGGACGAAGCAGGATGAGGAATTCTATGCCCTGCTGGGCACGGAGAATGTCAAGAGCGCCGCCTATATGATCATCGATCATGCTGCCACGATGGGAAACAAAACCATCCTAAATATCACTACCAGGCTCAGTGGTTCATTAGATGATGGATTACGCGGGGCCACGCTGCATATCGAGATCAATCTGGGATACAAAGCAGGGATGGAAGAAATATCTTTACCGGGGACCGCTTCTGGGAGTTCAGCAGAATCCAGCGAGGAGCCGGCTCCTTTACCAGGACCGGCTCCTCGAAAAGGATCAAGAACGTGTTATATCACGACCGCATGTGTTACGGCGCGCGGCTTGACTGACGATTGCGAAGAGCTTACTGTCCTAAGAGGGTTCAGAGATGAGTATATCCGCAAAAAGAAGAACGGCAACGCCCTGGTTGAGGTTTATTACACACATGCTCCGAAAATTGTCGAGGCAATTTCTAGCCAGGATAACGCCAGGGAAATCTACCAAGAGCTGTATAAGGTAATCGGCAAGTGTGTGAGGGCCATAAAGAGAGGCGAATATGAGCTTGCCTTCCAAATCTATGTTTGGATGGTGCTACTTCTGACTCGCAAATTCATCCCAACTGCCAAATATCCCCCCATGTTAGAATCATCCATCTATACCGACTGACACCCGCCACGTACGCTCGAAATATGAAAACGATCGCTGAGATATCCACTACCTCGAGTAAATCTATCGCGATTAAGTATTTCGATCCCTTTCAATCAGCACTTTGAGTCCCTCGATAGCAGTTTGGATCGCGCGGTCTCCATGGAAGAGGGCTTTGCCCTCTTCATCTTCGGGCAATCCCTCCCCCTCACTGACCATCATCATCACACCCCCGGCTCTCTTGCGATGGATGCTGGCAATGATGAAGATGGCGGCTGCTTCCATCTCCGAACAGATGGCGCCCCCTTCGACCCAGGCTTTCCAACGGGCTTCAAGCTCGCCGGACATGGGCATGCGGGCTGCTTCGACCTCGCCGTAAAAGGAATCCTTCGACTGGGTGATGCCTACTTGATAAGGTAAATCTAATTTGATGGCCCCTTCACGCAGGGCATTGACGACGTCGATATCGGCAACAGCGGGGAACTCCAACGGCAGGTAGTGCCTGCTGGTGCCCTCGTCACGGATTGCGCCGGTCACAATGGCGAGATCCCCGGTCTTGGTGCCGGGCTGCATTCCCCCTGAAGTTCCCACGCGGATAAAGGTATCAGCGCCGATCTTGATCAGTTCTTCGACGGCGATGGCTGCTGAAGGACAGCCAATCCCCGTCGAAACCACGGCGACTTTCTCTCCGAGCAGGGTGCCCGTATACGTCGTATATTCCCGATTTTGGGCGACAAACTGGGGATCATCGAAATAGGCTGCGATGCGCTCGCTGCGTCCTGGGTCTCCGGGTAGCAGTACGTAACGCCCTACATCACCTTCTTTGAGCTGAATATGGTATTGAACGTGATCTGCGTGGTTCATCGTCGCCATCCTGATTCAAGACTAATTTTTTTGTTTAATGTGAAGGCTCTCTAGGAATCGCCGAGGTAGCTCCCAGAATTGGGGGGTTTTGGGGGGGGGGGGGGGGGGGGGGGGGGGGGGGGGGGGGCCGGCGGGGGCGTGGGAGGGTAAC